>JAIEPU010000185.1 GCA_019748235.1 bacterium | reverse complement strand
TCCTGGCTTGGCCTGGGCGGGGCGAAGTGTCGTAGTGTAGCCCCCCTCTCCAGAGGGAGCAACCCAACCTCGCCCGCTTCATCAACTAATCACAGTGTACGACGACCGGCCGCGCCTGCTTGGCGAAGTTTGATGTAATCTCATTTCTAGCATCGTCTTGCAGCAAATTGCCGAAGTCTCACCTTATTTCAGCCTCATCAGGTCGCTGAAAATTCGGGCGGGAAGGTCGGGGGAACATCGGGAACCATTCCCGACAATTGATCGTGCGCGGTTTCCACCAGTTTCTTCAGCCGCTCATCGACATTCGTCTCTTCGAGCAGTTCTTGCTTGAGTTCAACGCTGATGGGGGCGGAATAAGAAACGATATCACTGAAGACGTTGGGCCGACATTGGCGTGCGAGGTACGTCAGATATTGATCAACGGTTTCGTTCCTTTCGGGAAGGATGACATGCAAATGGCGCAGGATCTCGGTCCGCTGCAATTCACGCAGGCTGGCGAATTGATCATCCATCACGTCTTCCAGAATTTCAGCATCAGCCTGCCGATATAACTTTGGAGTGTCGATTTCGTCGAGAATGCGCACTCGTTCGATTCCCTCGAGTTCCATCAGAAACTCACCATTCGGGAGCCGACGTTCATTTTTAATGATGCCCAGTGTTCCCACGGAGTGAATGGGGACTGGCTCTCCCTTCCCCGCTGGGCGATTCGGCAGAACCATCACGATTTCACGGTTCCCCGCGAGAGCATCTTCCGTCATCTGCTTGTACCGAGGCTCGAAAATGCGAAGCGGGAGGCGTGTATGAGGGAAAAATACCAGTCCACCCAGCGGGAAAAGTCGTACTCGTTTTCGCTTCGCTGGAGACGCCGACAAATCTAAATCCTCCGCCGCACAAAAGCTCGATTCGTTCAATATTAGCCCTTGTCCCCTCCGAAGCGGACGTCTTTCCCACCAAACCGAATGGTTACACGATTTCCGCCCATGATCAATGTTCGCAAGCCGGTTCGGGTAAATGCAAATGGAACAGCCGACGCTCCACAACTGTAGAGTGCCCTCGCATGGAGAGCTACCAAAGATATGCTCCAGCCGAAAACACAGATTTTCGGAAGCGTAAACCAGACACTAGCGACAGCGCACACACTGTCGTACCATCTGTTGCTGTGTTGAAATCGACTTGGGATCAATCCCGGCACGGGTAAGTCGTTTCATCAACTTCATCACTTGATGGCGTTTGAGAACTCGTCCATCGAAGGAGAGGATTGTTTCATGCGCAAGCTGGTCTGGGCGCTCAGCCTGGCAATGGTCACGCCGCTGGTCGTCGTTGCCGAGTCTGATGATCTAAAGGGAATTGACCCCGTTATGGGTAATTGGGAGGGCGATTGGAGCGATTCGAATTCCGGCGCGTCCGGCGAGCTCACCGCGAAAATCATCGCCCGCGGCAAAGGGATGTACAAGGGTCTGTTCCTCGCCACGGTGGAAGGTCAAGAGTTTCCACTCGAATTCCCGTTGAAAGGAGCAACCGAGAAAAGCTCGGAATTCTCCGGCAAAATCAACCTCGGTGAGGAGCGTGGAGGAGAAGCCGAGTTCAAATTTGAAATCGAGGATGGTGAGCTCGAAGGCACGATCAAGAACGACGCCGTCGATGTGAAAATCGACATGGAGCGGACGTACAACAAGCCCGGATCCATCGGTGCGAAACCTCCTGAGGGAGCGGTCGTTCTCTTTGATGGAAAGAGCTCGGAGAAGTTCACCCAAGGGGACGGAAAGCCGGCGAAGTGGGAAGTGGTTGATGGTGCGCTCCGCATCAAGCCGGGCTCAGGGAGCATTGTCTCGAAGGATAAGTTCGACAACCAACAACTTCACATCGAATTCCGCACTCCATTCCTCCCATTGATGCGAGGGCAAGGTCGCGGAAATAGTGGAGTTTATGTCGGCGGAAACTTCGAGATCCAGGTGCTCGACAGCTTCGGCGAGGAACCCAAGGACAACGAGGCGGGCGGCATCTACAAGGTTTCCGTGCCGAAGGAAAATGCCTCACTTCCCCCCGGCGAATGGCAGGCGTATGACATCACCTATTTCGCTCCGAAGACGGACGCCTCGGGAAAGGTTACTGAACCGGGCGAGATCACTGTCGTTTACAATGGCACCCCCATCCACGAAAAGCTGGCGGTGACCGGACCAACGGCAGGCGGAATTGGAACCGATATCGGGAAGCCCAATCCTCTCATGCTCCAGGATCACGGCAACCTCGTCGAGTTCCGGAACATCTGGATTAAGCCGATCCCGCCGAAGGGTGAAGCGAAGTAAACGTCGCAAACGACAGGAGTGGGGCAGGCTCGTTCCGTTGAGTCTGCCTCGTCTCATTTCTTGCGGAAATTGGCTCCCGCCCGGATCCGGGCGAGATTCAGCGGACGTGAAAAAGAACTCGACCGGTTAGACGCGCCCATGAATTCCGTACCATCACCTTTTGAGTGACCACGGAAAGCACTACAACTAGGCGATCAATCACTTCTGATGCACCGAAATTGGGCACAGCGAAGGGAACTGTGTGGACTTTAGCTAATCCTGAAAAATCCATAAATTCTTTCTTCCCATAGAGATTCGTTAAAGTGGGACGAATCGTGTCATTTATCGGCGCAGATGTTGCATGAGGAGTCGGCCCAATCAATGGTTACCCCCAATAGCAGGAATCCTTTAGCGAGGAGAGAGTTGACCGTGAGTGGAAGTAGCGCACGTCTTCAGGCAGTCTCGGCCGTTACGAACTATCGACCGATTTCACCCCCGCTGGATTTCTCGAAGACTCCATCTGGCGAACTGTTCGGCGTGAATGTTTTCGGCCTGACTGAGATGAAGGCTCGTCTCCCAAAGGAAATCTTCAAGTCACTCAAAAAGACAATTGAAACTGGTGCCAAGCTGGACGCGACTTCGGCCGACGTCGTCGCTTCGGCCATCAAAGATTGGGCGATCTCGAAGGGTGCGACCCACTACGCCCACGTCTTCTACCCGCTCACTGGGTTCACCGCTGAAAAGCACGATAGTTTCCTCGCACCGGATGGGAACGGCGGCGCGATCAACGAGTTCTCCGGTAAACAGCTCATCCAAGGTGAACCTGACGCGTCGAGCTTCCCCTCGGGCGGGATCCGAAATACCTTCGAAGCTCGCGGGTACACCGCTTGGGACGTGACCAGCCCGGCTTACATCCTTGAGAATCCCAACGGGACAACTCTCTGTATTCCGACCGCCTTCGTTTCGTGGACAGGCGAAGCGCTCGACAAGAAGACCCCTCTTCTTCGCTCGATGCAGGCCCTCAATAAGCAGGCCCAACGAATCCTGAAGCTGTTCGGACACAAAGAAATTGCCATGGTCACCGCCACGGCCGGTGCTGAGCAGGAGTACTTCCTGATCGATCGCAATTTCTACTTCGCTCGCCCTGACTTGCTGAATGCGGGTCGTACTCTCTTCGGAGCAAAGCCGCCGAAGGGGCAGGAATTCGAAGATCATTATTTCGGTGCGATTCCGGAACGGGTTCTCGCCTTCATGCTCGAGTGCGAACGAGAACTCTTCAAGCTCGGCATCCCGGTGAAGACGCGTCACAACGAAGTCGCGCCGGCACAGTACGAAATCGCTCCGGTTTTCGAAAATGCCAACATCGCGACCGACCATCAGCAGCTCGTCATGCTGACGCTCAAGCAAGTCGCTCAGAAATACGGAATGGAGTGCCTGCTCCATGAGAAGCCGTTCGCTGGCGTCAATGGATCAGGGAAGCACCTGAACTTCTCCCTTGGCAATGCGACGCAGGGCAACCTGCTCGATCCAGGCGCGACGCCTCACGAGAACGCACAGTTCCTCACTTTTGCCGCCGCCGTGATTCGCGCCGTCCACAAGTACGGCCATTTGCTTCGCGCAGTGGTCGCGTCTGCTTCGAACGATCACCGACTGGGTGCGAACGAAGCTCCCCCTGCAATCATCTCGATTTTCCTCGGCGATCAGCTCACGGACGTTTTCGAGCAGATCAAGAAGGGTGGCGCGACCAGTTCAAAGGCAGTCGGTACCCTTGCCGTCGGCGTGGATACTCTTCCAACTCTGCCGAAGGATGCTGGTGATCGTAACCGAACCAGCCCGTTCGCTTTCACCGGTAACCGCTTCGAGTTCCGCGCGGTTGCTTCGAATCAATCGATCTCGGGCCCGCTCGTGGCGCTCAATACGATCGTCGCTGAATCGCTCGACTACATCGCCACGACTCTGGAAAAGGAAACGGGTGGAGATCCGTCGAAACTCAATTCAGCTCTGCAAAAGGTTCTGCAGTCAATCGCCAATGAGCACTTCTCCGTGATCTTCAACGGCGACGGCTATTCAGACGCTTGGCATCAAGAGGCCGAGAAACGTGGCCTTCCGAACCTCAAGACCACCGTCGATGCACTTCCGGCTCTGATGCGTCCAGACGTCATCGAAGTCTTCGAGAAGTACAACGTTCTTTCGAAGCGTGAGGTCGAAAGCCGTTACAACATTTACCTCGAGCAATATTGCAAGGCAGTCAAGGTGGAGAGCTTGCTCGCCATCGAAGTGGCGAAGACGGTCATCTTCCCCGCTGCCATTCGCTACCAGAGTGAACTGGCGGTCACATGTGCGAACCTGAAGGCCGTCGGATACACCTTCGACACCGACACGCTCGACAAGGTCACCAACTTGGTCAAGAAGTTGCAGGATAGCGTCGCTGATCTCGAAAAGGCCGCCGAGGATGCTCATCATCACTCAGCGGATGTCCTCGATGAGGCGAAGCACTACTGCCATAAGGTTCTGCCGCAAATGCTTGTCGTCCGAAAGGCAGTGGATGAACTAGAAGGGATCGTGGCGGATGACCTCTGGCCGTTGCCCACGTACCAGGAAATGCTCTTCATCAAGTAGGCTTTTCGCAATCAACCCTCGTCGTCATCTCTGATGACTCGAGCCCGAAACGACGCCTCCCGGTGATGAATCGCTCATCACCGGGAGGTTTCATTTAAGATTAACTCACTTGATATCTGAGAAGTCTTATTGGTCGCTTATACGCAGAAGGACCTTTCCCCCGCGAGCGGTTCGCTCCGCCTCAATGCATGCTTCTTTAATCTCATCCAGGCGATACGTTTTTCCAATCTCCGATACGAGAATCCCCTTTTTCATCAGACTTCCAACTTTCGAGACGATTCTCAGCTTCTTCAGCAATCCAAGTTTTGCCATGAAATTGCCGAGCCAGAAGCCCTCGACCGTTGCGCCGGGCGTCATCAAATCACGCGATGAGAACTGAAGAGGCTGGTGCGAGAGGGTGCCGAAGACAACAAGTCGTCCGCCCGGAGCGAGACAACGAATGACTCGCGAGCCTAATTCACCCGAGACGGGGTCGATCGCATAACGAACGCCTTTTCCGCCTGTAATCTGCTTCACCCGTTCGTGCAGATCTTGCTCATCGGTCGCGATGACTTCATCCGCCCCCAGTTTAATGAGCTCTTGAGCTTGCACGGAACGCCGGACGACACAGATCGTCCGAACGCCATAATGTCCGGCCAATCGGATAACCATTTTCCCGAGCGCCGATCCAGACGCCGTTTGCAAAAGCCATTCGCCTCGTGGAACTTTCAGCACTTCGCGAGTCAGCACATACGCCGTCGTCGGATTGACGAAAAACATCGCGGCCTGATCAATGGGAATCTGCTGCGAAAGCGGGACGGCCTGCCTTGCCGGAATGACGTTGTATTCCTGCCAACTTCCTCCGTCGCCGGTTAACATGGCGACGCGACGCCCAATGAGAAACTTACCGAAGAGCCCCGGCCCTGCGGACTCGACCACACCAACTCCTTCATACCCTGGCGCGAAAGGAAGCGATGGAATCTTGGTATAGGTTCCGCGGCAGGTCATTAGATCCGAAGGGTTTACTGGAGCTGCCAACATTCGGACACGTACTTGACCGACACCGGGAACAGGAATTGGAGCATCGGCCACATGAATTACGTCCTTGGGTTCGCCGAAGCGATCGAGGATGACTCCCTTCATCAGCCGACACCTCCAGCGACATTCTGTAGCTCAGCGTGAGCAGCGACTCGTGAGTCGCATGCAAGTAGAATCGCGGGACCATGCTTGTGCTGATGGTCGACGTCGATGACATCGACGTTCATAAAGCCCGAGTGCTCGAGCATCCGAACGAGTTCCTTTTCGGTTGGCCAGAAGGACGTTTGGCTCATTCCACTCAGCGGATCGGGAACCCCTCCCTCGGCATATATCATCCCCTTGTATCCGCCACGGTTGGAATACCACCACTTCGCGGGAGCGACATGCGTCCAAAGAAACATGTGCTTTGCCAACGGAGCAATTTGCTCAAGCAGTTTCCACGGTTCCGGCAAGTGGTAGAGCAATCCGACGTTGAAGACGACATCGAAAATGCCGAGCGATTCCAGGGGATAAGATTCAAGGTCGGCCGTGATGAAGGTGATGTTATTCAGGTCGTAGAGATCGCGAACGAATTCCGCCTTCTGAATGTTATCGGCACGCGAATCGATCGCGACGACCTCTCCGGCCTGTCGCGCGAGAGGGATCGTGTGCCCTCCTTCGAGGCAACCAAGTTCGAGGACCCGACGGGGATGAGGATACCGTTTTCGAAACTCCGGAAAGCGGCCGTCGTTCTCGGCATCGTAACCGCCGCCGTAGACTTGGCCGTTGACAACGAATGAGGTGATCCAGGGACCACGCTCGGCGAATTGATTGGCGAGTGTCTTCATCACGGCCTCCTTGCCCGTCCATTCATGAATGCATGCCGCGTGTCATTGTGGCGCGGCGGCATCGATCTGCTTGATCTCGATCTTCCTGAATTCGATCGGACCGGTTGCTTCCAACTCAATCTTTCCCGTCACCGGCAATTTGCGACTGCTGTCGAATGCATTTTCCATCACGGCTTTGTCGATGACCACTTGGTCGTTTAACTGGACGGTGACCACATTTCCGGAGACTTGAATTCGAAACGTGTTCCATTCCCCAGCGGGTTTGTCGGCCTTTGCCGCGGGCTTCGCCGGCTTCTCTTTGTTGTTGACCAGTCCTCCGGAGCCTGAATCGTTCATTGCGGGATTCTCGATGGCGATTTTCGGACGGCTTCGAATCCAAACTCCCCCATGCGAACCGGCGGCAGCCCGCCATTCCACCGTGAGTTCGAAATCGCGGTAGTTCTCCTCAGAGACCAGATTGTGACCTTTGCCGTCCGCGTAAAGGACTCCCTCCGTCACTTTCCAATGGTCAATCGCCATCGGGTCAGCAAGCCATCCTTGTAAATCTTTGCCATTGAATAATGGATGTCCCGCATCAGTTGCCGGGGGATCTTGACTCCAAGCCGCTGAAAGGAAGGAAAGTCCGAGTACGACGGATACCCAACGCGACATTCAAACTCTCCCAGGGCGGAAACCATGAACCCGACATCATTGACAGAGGGGTATTCTAGCTGCGACACCCGAATGTCGCCAGGGGAGCATTTCCCCCGCAAACCCAAGTCTTTTCACATTTTGCGAGAACCGAGTATCTTGACTCGGACCGATCGCCTGATTGTGATACGTCGATCGATAAACTCTTCTCTGTCATGTTCGACGACATTCTCGAACGAATGGAACTCTGGATGTTCACCGCATTTGCACACGTTCCACATAAGCCGCTTCGCCAGCTTCATTCGTTCGAAGACTTGGAAGAAGCATGGAAAGATCCCCATGTACGGGTCTGGGTCGATATTGAAGGGCCAACCGAAGAGGATCTCAAGCGTCTCGATATGATCGTCGATGTGGATGATAGTTCGCTGGAATCGTCTCTGTCGATCGAAGAGGAGCATCCGCGCGTCGACGAGTTTGCTGATCACATTTTTCTGCTGCTGTACGGTGTCTTAGCTCCGGAAAATCAAACGAAGTTCGCACCACGAAAGTTGACGGCGTTCTGTGGTAAGCGATACCTCATCACCATTCAACACGAACGGCACCGTACCATCGACAAGGTTCGTCAGCGATTTGCCTCGCATGGAGTGCACATTATTTCGCGCGGCGTCGATTTCCTCCTCTATGCGATCATTGATGGAATCGTCGATAACTATTCCGTCGCTCTTACGGAATTTGAAGAAAAGCTCGAGGGGCTCGAAGAGGAGTCGCTTGAAAATGCGAGCGACCATGTCTTCACGGAAACAGCCAAGTTCCGCCGGCAGCTCCTTGAACTCCGACGTTTAGCGCTCGCACAGCGCGAAGCCATTCGCCCGCTCGCGCGAGGTGAGTGTGACTATGTCGCTCCAACGCTCGGCCGCCGCTTCAGCCACGTCAGCGATCATTTGACGCGCGTGGTTGAATTAGCCGATACGCTGCGAGAAGTACTCGGTGCCATTCGTGAAAACTACCAATCGCTGATGGCGCGTCGAACCAATGAAATCATGAGAACATTGACGATACTTTCGACCATGCTGTTGCCGATGTCTCTCATCGCCAGCATTTACGGAATGAATCTAAAAACCTTTCCGACCGACGGCCCGTACGCATTCTGGATTGTGATCGGCACGATGGTAGTCATCGGCCTCAGTATGGGTCTCTACTTCCGAAATAGGCGTTGGCTGTAAGCCTTGCTCGCCTTGTCCACTAATGGCCCAATGTCCAAGCTCACGACCGAAGCGGCAGGTGTGCGTCGTAGACGATCGGGTAATGGGCCCCTTCAATGATCTGACCCTCGGGAATGATCGGGGTGTGCATGAGGAGCGGACGAGTTCCGTCAGCGCTGCGTGTCTCTGGATGCATGAAGTTGAGCACGATCGCGCGGCGAGGATGATTGGCGCTGTTGCCGTATGAGCCGTGTATCGTCAGCCCGTGATGGAAAGAACATTCTCCCGCCTTCAAAATCATCGGCTCGGGCTTGAATGCTTCAAGCTGCTCCGGCGTCAGGATCGTTCGAATCTCCTCCATGTCCGAGAGCAAGGAGAGCTTCGGCAACAAATCCCAATGATGGCTACCGGGAACAAATTGCACGCAACCACTTTCGATGGTGGAATCATCGAGGCCAATCCAGCACGTCAAATGCCGACAGGGTGTCGAGCGTGTCCAGTAGGAATAGTCTTGGTGCCAAGCGACCACTCCCGGATGCTTGGGCGGCTTGTAAAACACTTGATCATGCCACATCCGAACTCGATCGACGCCTAAGAGTTGGCTGACGGGCACGGTCACTTTCGGGTGAAACAGAATGTCGTGAAATGATTCATCGATCATCCACGCGCCGAGGAAGTGGAAGACCTTCTTCTCCGGCGCGGCCAGATACGCTGGGTCAATCTCGTACAGTTCCTTCATGCGTGAATTTTGGCCGGTCCGCATCTCCTCGAGTGCCGCTTGAAGTCGCTCGATCTGTGTGTCATCGAGAACGCGCGGTCCCCGGACGAATCCTTTCTCGTGAAACGTCGCGACGTCATCCTGCGAGATCATGCATTTGCTTCGATCCGTTTCCGACTTGAGCGGAGCGAAGAGATCTCCGACAAACTGATGAACTTGCTTGTAATCAATCGCCTCAGTCGACATAGCCGCCACTCTTTCTCATTCGTGAATCGATCGATCGGAGACAGGATAGTCGATGCCCCCTGAAAAAGTCACGAGGCAGGTTTCGGTTTCAGGTTTTCATTCCATGTTCGCCTGATATTGATCGCTTGGCGTATCCCCGAGAGTAGGAGACAACTCCCCCCGAGAAGAAGTCCCAGTTGTGGAAGCCAATCGCCCATCTGGACATACCAAGTCGAACGTCCATCGAGCGGCACTTCCGCCGTGAAGAATCCCTCCACCCCCTGACGGCGACCTTCCTTTTCAAAGACTTTGACGATGTGACCATTCCCGTCAATCAAGGCGGAGGGACCAGTATTGGAGCTTCGAATCATTGGCCGACGGACCTCGACGCAGCGAAATAAACTCGCAGCAAGGTGGTAATCTCCTTCGATCGAATTGTCGAACCACCCGTCGTTCGATTGATTCACCAAGATGTCGACCGGCTTCTCCTTCGTGGCTTTTAATAGATACGCCCGGCTCAAATCGGGGAGGGTGTCCTCAAAACAGATGAGGGGAGCAAGATTGAGACTGCCGTAGTGAAGTGATTCGACATTCTCCCCGGCGTCGCTGTCAAAGTTGAAGTCCGCTGGATAAGGAATGAACGCCCGAAGAAAGGGAATGTTCCCATCAAACGGAATGTATTCCCCGAACGGAAGGATGTGGTTCTTGTGATATGCGCCGACGCGTCCTGGACCTGGAACAATGAGCACGGATGCGTTTGTGTATTTTGCGCCAGACAGCTTGATGTCCCAGTAGGAAGTGCCGAGCAGCATCGGCTTCGAGAGCATCCGTGACATTGCTTCGGTGTGCTCGTCACCATCTTTGAAATTAAGATGAATGATGTCCCCCATCTCATCCGTGGGAGCTTCGTGATAGGGCTTTCCGGGGACGGCCATGCGCTCGGTGTATTTCCGCGAAACCTCGATGTTCGACATTCCCTTTTCATGCACCCCGTACATGAAGGGATAAGAGGTCTCTGGCCAGACGACGAGATCGGCATCGACTTCCGTAGCGGGACGAACGATGTCCCAAACGTCACGAAACACCTCGGTCGAATGCCGATCGCCGTTCTTCATGTCCTGAGGGACATTGGTCTGCACGACTACCACGCGGGGACCAGGGCGGAACTTCGCTTCGCCCATCCGATACTGCCCGTATCCAACATTCAGAAAGACCAGCAATCCGGCAAAGGCGAGTCGCCACTCGAGCGGGGAATTGAGCTGCATTCCCTTGGGACCAGGGACGAAGAGAGGCGTGCAGAGGAGTTCGAGAATGGCCGCATTCGCGACAGCGATGACAAAGCTCACGCCGTACACCCCAGCGAGGTCGGCGATCTGGATCACTCGTTCCCATCGATACGCCGAATGCGCGAGAAGTAACCACCCGAAACCGGAGAGCAAGTACATGCGAACGTACTCAAGTGCTACCCAAATAAGTGGAACGGTGATCAAGAGCGGAACGTTCCACCGCCGGAAGCAAACGCGGGAAACAAAAACGAACGTGGGGAAGTAGAGAGCCAAGTAAGCCGATAGACAGACCCATCCGACCCACACCCAATCCGCACAGTAAGAGACCCAGTAGGTCCCGAGCAGAAAGAAAACAAATCCCCCCAGCCATGCGCCGAGGTAGATATGGAGCCGAGTCCCCTCTCGTGGTATGAGGAGCGCCAGTGGAACGAGTGCGATCCAGACCAGGAAAGGGAGAAAAAAACTCGCCCAAAGGAGCAGTCCGGTGAAAAGGGGAAGCAAATAGCAATTCCTCACGGCGAGCCGTGGGGGGGAGGCGACATTCTGTGGAGGCGCAGCGGCCGTCTCATTTCGGAGCAAAGTCGCCGTCAAAGAATCCTCCTTCTCGGTTGCGACCGTTCTATCATAGGGGACGGTAACACTCATCACTCATCGAAGGGCCGACCACGGCATGAAAGCTCTCATTTATGGCGGACCGCATCAACTGAGCTTGACCGATCTCCCCGAACCTTCTCCGGGCGAAGGTGAGGTGAAACTTCGAGTAAAGGCTTGCGGCATCTGCGGAAGCGACGTTCACGGCTACACAGGAGAAAGTGGCCGACGAACCGCTGGTCAAGTCATGGGACATGAATTCGCCGGTGAAATCGTCGATGTCGGAGCCGACGTCGACGGCTGGAAAAAAGGACAACGCGTTGCTGTCTACAACATCGTCCCCGGTCCGGACGCTCACAAGTTCTCCCCTGAAATGATCCAGTGCAGCCCCGGCAAACGGGTTCTGGGAGTCAATACGGGGAAAGTCGGGGCCTTTGCCGAATATATCTGCGTTCCCGCAGCCAATCTCGCCGAACTTTCCGACGACATTTCCTACTCCATCGCCTTGTTGAACGAGCCACTCGCCGTCTCGTACCATGCGCTCCGCCACCTCCCTTCGACGCGCCAAAGCCTCGCGATTGTGGGGGGAGGAACGATTGGACAATGCCTTTCACGCGTGGCGAAGGTGATGGGAAACTTCGAGGTTTACGTCCTTGAGCCGAATGCCGAGAAGCGGGCCCTGGCCGCCAAAACGGGAGCGACCGTCCTCGAGTCGAATCTCGACGAACTCGCCAAGTATCTGCCCGAGGGGGCCGACTCCTCGATCGAAGCGGTCGGGACCGAGGAATCCCTCATTACCTCGATCCGTGCCGTCCGACCCGGCGGAAATGTCATCGTCTTGGGGAATCTCGCCAAGCAGGTGACGATTCCTTACCAGGAAATTAGCAGTTACGAGAAGAAACTCATCGGCTCGTACGGGTTTAATGGAAAGGACTTTCAGACAATCGTCGGCTGGATCAATGAGGGAAAATTTCAACTCGACGATCTTCTCTCGGGTACATGTACTCTGGAGGAAACTCCGAAGGTCTTTGAAGATCTGGCATCTGGACGGCGGCAGGCGGTGAAAGTCGTCGTTGAGCCGTAATGCCCTCAAAGAAGCAGCATTTCTCTCGGTCGCGATGAAGGCAGATGCATCAATTTCATCAAACGGTGAACGCGGCGATCCTAGCGATTGGGGTCATCTGCTGCGCCGAGAGCGTCGCAACGGAAACGCCGAAGAAGGTCCGCTTTCAGTTCGAAAACACCCCGTGGGAAGACGTGTTCAAATGGGTCGGTGATGCCAATGGCATCCGGATTCAATCAGAAGTTCCGCTCCCAGGCAAATTCACTTACAACGATCCGAAAGAATACACCCCTGAAGAGGCATATGATCTGCTTCATTCCGCCTTGCTCGATCGAGGCGTCACCCTGATTCGCCGAGGTGGTCTCGTCATGACCGCGCAGCTCGGGGACGATATGCCCTGGGAAATTATCCCTTTTATTCCTGCCGACAAACTCGACCGCGTCGCGCCGCATGAAATCGTTATGACGACGCTTCGATTGAACTCCGTTCCGGGAGACAAGATCGCTTCCGAGTTAGAGCTCGAATTGACGCCACGCGGCAAGATTATCGGCAATAAAGTCGCGAATCGCGTCGTTATGTACGACCAGGCGGCGATCTGTGCTCATCTGCGTGATCTATTGGCGTTGATCGATCCGCCTCTCGATTCCGAAGCCGTTCGGCTTCGAATCTATTCTTTGAAGTACGCCCGAGCCAAGGAGGTTGCTCCTCTGGTTCGCGATGTGCTTGGAATCGTCGAAGTAAAGCCAAGCAACGGACCTCAGCGACGCCCCGGGCCGCCACCAGGGATGGAAGGTGGAATGGGGGCGATGCTGGCCGGGATGATGGGGGGTGGAGGAGGAGGCGACATGAACGTCGACGCCCTCACCAAGGTGGTTTCGAATCGAAAATTCCTCGCGAGCTTTACCCCCGGGTATTCGATGAAAGGGGTCGGAACGGAAGACGCGAAAACTGAAAAGCTACCGACGCGTCTAAGCGTTGAGCAAACGACGAACACACTTTCGGTATTGGCAGAAGCGAATATCCTGGCGAAGGTCGATGCGATCGTCAACGCCGTCGATCGTCCTGGAAGCGAGGACGGAACCGCCCCCATCATCATCAAGAGTTACCAGTTGACGTCGATGTCCGGCGAGGACGTTGCCAAGCGTCTGAAGACCGTGATGTCGAAATCTTCCGACATCAGCATCACGGGGGTCGACCGCGTGGTAGTGGTACGAGGAACCGCCGATCAACAGAAAGAAGTGGCCCGATTGATCGGATCGTTTAGCGGGACAGACGAGTCGCTGGCAGCCTTCCGGTTAAGTCGACGGCGAGCGAGTGACCTTGTTCCCCAGCTCGAACGGCTCTTTCAAATTGAAGGAGATCTCTCGCCACGAATCGTGGCGGATACCGTCGAAAACGCCGTCTTGGTCCGTGGAACGGCCAAGCAGGTGGACGAAGTACGAAAAATGCTGACTGAACTGGGGGAGCTCTCCCCTGGAAGCGGGGCTGATCCCAAGCTCAAAAAGGGAAGTGTCCGGACGAGATCCCCTTCCCGAAGCTCTTCACGCCCTTAGTCTTACATTCATTTGATATTTGGGAATTCCGAAACCAGATTCCAATCGGAGTTGGTATCTATGGTGAGACACATCGTGAATCTGGTGTAATAGCAGCCAGGAGATGACGCGGCGTCCGTCATTTGGTCGTTCTTGAACGGCTCGGAAGTCGAACGGCGGGGTTTAAACGAGAGAGTCCCGCATGTGCGCCCGATCAGCGGGAGTTTTAATCGAATCGCATCAGACGGCAATTGGATTGGCAATCGAGTAACGCGTGGGCGATTTCACTTATATCGCAAGACAACGGACGGGCGCCCAGGTTCGGGGCACGATTGCCGCCTCGTCGACGGAGGAAGCCGCCCGGCTCATCCGTGAACAGTCGTTATTTCCGGTCAAAATCGAATCGAAGAAATCCGCCTTCAGCATTTCCACCCGCGGAAAACGGGTGAAGTCGCGCACTCTCGCTAAGTTTTATTCGCAAATGTCGGACCTACTCCGCTCCGGCGTTCCATTGCTGCGTGCTCTCGACATCTTGCAGAAACAGTCGACGACTCCACGCCTTTCCGAAGTCATCGCGGATATTCGAAAACAAGTCGCGGACGGACAAAGCATTGCCGATGCGATGGCCCGCCACGAGATCGTCTTCGGTGAACTCGCTATCAGCATGATCCGCGCCGGGCAGGAAGGTGGCTTCCTCGAAGACGTCTTCAAACGAATCGCGGAGTTCACGACACGGCAAGAAGACCTCAAGTCGGAAATCACTGGCGCGATGGCTTATCCGTTCCTCTTGCTGGGAATCGGACTCGTCATCGTCAGCGTTCTCCTCATTTACTTCGTACCGATGTTTGGCGAAGTCTTCGATCGACTGCGGGAACGTGGTGAACTTCCCTTTGTCACCGAGGCACTCCTGGCAACCAGTGAGACGTTGCAAACGTATGGTCTCGTCGTCTTGGGGGTTATTGTCGGGATCGGCTTTCTCATCAAGCAGCAGTTATCCACGCCGCGGGGTCGGCGATTCACGGATCTCATGAAGATCAGAGCACCGCTGTTAGGACAGGTTTTTCGAGACCTAGCGATCACACGTTTCAATCGAGTGCTCGGTACCCTTCGTCGAAATGGCATTCCGATTTTGACCGCTCTTCGCATCGCGAAGGATTCGACCGGTAACATTTTGATGAAGGAAGCGATCGACAAAGCGGCCGAGAATGTGAAATCGGGTGACAAGCTCGCGACGCCGCTTCGAGCGTCAGGGGTTTTCCCGATGGAAATCGTCGAGATGATCGAGGTTGCCGAGGAAAGTAACACGCTCGAGGATGTCTTGATTGAATCGGCCGACAGCCTCGAAGCACAGACGACTCGTCAGCTCAAGCTCGCGGTCCGATTTCTAGAACCGCTGATGCTTCTGGTGATGGCATCGATCACACTGATGGTGGTGGTGGCGCTTCTCCTTCCGATCTTCAAGATGAGCAGCGCCTTGTAACGAATCAATGAACTCCTCTGAGAGGAGTGCTGTGCTCCGTGTGGCGGAGAAGAAAACATAAACGTTGATCAAGGGAGGATATCTCGTGTTAGCAACAACGAAAGAAGGAACGAAGAATCAGATGAAACAAGGAACCATGACAAGACGAAGGAATCGCCGTTCGGGCTTTACACTGCTGGAAGTGCTGTTGGTGGTGGCGATTCTCGTCGCACTCGCGGCATTCGCCGTCCCAAGTCTGCTTGGAACACAGGAAGGGAATCAACGAGATATGGCGAAGCTCAATGTCTCGAAGCTTGATAGCGAAGTCTTCAAGTACAAGCTCGACACCGGCGTCTTTCCGACGACCGAGCAAGGCTTGATGGCGCTCAAGCAGCCCCCCAATCCGGCTCCGCAAAATTGGCGTGGCCCGTACGACAAGAATCCCGCCGCCCAGGATCCTTGGGGAAGTCCCTACAGCTATCAGTATCCGGGAACGCGCAACCCGAACGCGCCGGATATCTGGTCAAATGGCCCCGATCGCCAGAGTGGCACGGCTGACGACATTGGCAATTGGACTCCGTAAGCGATTTCGCGCGAGGAGATCGCCTGGTGCGAGCAGCCTTATCCCGATGCCGATGGAAATCACGAACGTCGAGTAATGTTTCGCATGGCTTTACGCTCATCGAAACATTGCTCGTCGTCGCGGTATTGGTGGCACTGGCGGGAATCAGCTTCTCGGCCATGGGGAACTTTGGCGAATCGCAGCGCATGAAACGAGTTCAAGATGACCTTCGCGGACTCATTACCGGACTTCGAGTCCGCGCCATGGACGAGGGGCAGGAGTATCAGCTCGCTTATCGTCCGAAGACCGGCGATTACATGGTCCGAATCGGCGGAATCCAAAGCTCCGCCGAGCAACGAGAGCCGTTGGTCGGGCCGATTCGTTCTTCCGGCCCTGCCCTGATTGGCTCGCATCGGTTACTCGATGGAATGATGTTCGTCGAAGTTGTTCGAAACACGACGACGACAATCCCCAATGCCCGCCCTATCGATCTCGAGTCGAATGGATATGTCGTTCACACATTTGCACCAGACGGAACGTGTGATGATTTTGTGATTGGAATCGCGGAGCCTGCGGGATATGCCGCTGTGGTGCGTGTGAGTGGCCGAAGTGGCCGCATGAATGTCGAAGGCCCCGTTCCATTGACGCAACCTTCGATCCCTGAGCAGGGGCCGATTCGATGAAACTTGGCCCGTCGCATCATCGATATCGGAACCGCAAGCGCGGCTTCACGCTGCTTGAGGTCATTCTCGCGCTCGCGATCTTCGTCGGTGCGATTGCAGTCCTCTCGAGACTCCTCGTGGTCGGTGTCGAAAATGCGGAAACGGCTCAATGGCAATCGCAAGCATGGTTGATCGCTGAAAGTCGATGGTCGGAGCTTGAGTCCGGCATTCGCACCCTTAATGATTCCGGGCCCTATGAAGTGGAAGAGATGCCCGGTTGGCAGTGGAGCATGCAAGCGACTTCGTCGAATCTTCCCTCGCTTTACAATGTGACGCTCATCGTGGAATGCGTCACCAACGGGCCAGGGATGGGAACTCGAATCCAACTTTCTCGCTTCTATTTCGACGATTCATCATCCTCGTCAACAAGCTCATCATCGAGCACGGGCTCGAGTTCCTCCTCTTCAGGAGGTAGCCCATGAAATCGTCACCACGCGGGATGACACTTCTCGAAGTCCTTTTGGCCGTTTCAATCGCGGCGTTCCTCGGGGTCGCGATCTATCAGTCGATCGTCATTCAGTATGCGCAAGCGGACGGCGGACGTGAGAAGGCCGCGCGTGCTCAATTGATTCGAGGGGTGATCGGGCAAGTTCAGCGCGACATGCGAAATGTCTTCACCGGTTGGCAACCGGTTTCGAAGGATGCGGGAAGCACCTCAGCGGCGGCGACCGCGGCTGGCCAAAGCAACGATGATGACGATGACAGCCCAAGCGGCTCGAGCTCCAAATCAAGCGGTTCGAGCACAAGCTCATCAGGTTCTTCGACGGCGACAGCCACCACGTCAGAATACGACGTCCCCTCGGGTGGAATCTTCGGCTACTCCGATGCCATCACCATCGTCGTTCGGCGAACGCCGGCGGGACTCAACTTTGATCCCGGCCTGGTTCAGGCATCGAATCCTATGCCGACGAGCGACCTTCGGCTTGTCCGATATTGGTTCGGGTCGCCGGCTGCCGAATCGGGAGACACCCGAACCGGTCTGGTCCGACAAGAGATCGGATATGTTCCCGATGCCACGGCAGGGGATACAAGCGCGAGCGGAGCGAAAACCGAACTCATGGCGGAAGAAGTCCGAAGCTTGGCCATCCGGTATTACGACGGGTACGGATGGGCGACGGAATGGAGCCAAACATCTCAGAATGGCCCGCAAGCGGTGGAGGTCATCCTCGGCGTTGTTCGACCCGAATACATTCCCTATCTCGCGAATCCGTCAGTGCTCGCGACGGCCGAACAAAACTTGCAGTACTATCGAATCATCGTATCGTCACAGGACTACACACCTCCTTCTGACAACAGCGGCGCTTCCTCCTCTTCAAGTTCTGACTCACCTTCTTCATCAGGCTCATCGAATCAAGGATCACAGGGCAATCCCAATGGCACCGGGGGCGGCGCCGGCCAAGGGGCTGGAGCAGGATTAGGCGGAGGAACGGGAGCTGGTACTGGGGGAGGCGGTGGCGCTGGTCGCGGAGGAGGTGCTTCGCGATGAGATATCAGCATCCACCTCGGCGCGCGTCGATCCTCTTACTCGTGCTCATCATCGTCCCCGTCTTAGCGCTGGCGGCTTACAGCTTCACTCATTGGATGCGTGCCGAGGCGACGGGATCGGTCGCGCACCTTCGCGCCACACAGTCTCTTTGGCTCGCCCATTCTGGAGTCGAATACACGCGTGCTCTACTCTCTGATCCGGCCAACTTGGTGCCGGGCGCGCTGAACTTGTTCGATAACGATTCGAACCAGTTCGCCAAAATCGTCGTTGCCCAAGATTTTCGATCCGCTCAAGGTTTTTTCAGCATCGTCTCTCCATCGCGAACAAGCAACACTCAGGAAATTCGTTATGGATTAGTCAACGAATCCGCGAAGATCCCGCTCCATCTTCCCGCCGTCATCCTGCAAGGGAGCACCGACGATCAACGATTGCGTCTCATGAATTTGCCGAACATGACGGAAGACGTGGCTGATGCGATCTTGGATTGGATCGATCCCGATAACGATACGCGAGCCGCGGGTTGCGAAGCAGACTATTATCTCTCACTCCCGACTCCCTATTCTCCGCGCAATGCTCCGCCGCGCACGATGGGAGAACTACTCCTCATTCGTGGGGTGACTCCCTGGCTCCTCTATGGAGAAGATGCCAATCTCGACGGCGTCCTTAACCCGAACGAGAACGACGGTGATCGCTCCTGGCCCCCGGACAACGCCGACGGAACTCTCGATCGAGGTTGGTTCCCTTTCTTGACCATCTACAGTTCCGCCTACAATCTCAATCCGAACGGCGAATCGAAGATCAACATCAACGGCAATCTCGATGAGAATAAGGAAACGCTTGTCGGCATGTTCGGCCAGGAATGGTACGACTTCGTGACCGCTTACAAGAGCGTGAATGTAGGCAAACCATTTCGGGCGGTTTCTTCTCTCATCGATGCGAAAGTCGAAGTCCCCAATCAGGGCCCAGGGGGAAATGGAAATCCCATCGGAGGTGGCGGCGGTGGCAAAGGACAAGGGAAGAAGGAGATTAAGAGTCCCTGGACGTCTCAAAACGTTCAGCAATACCTCGACAATGCACTGCAATACCTTTGCGTGAGTGACTCCAAGACTCCGGAAAGCACTCCCGGATTGATCGACATCACCGGTGCTCCGTTCGAAGTGATAGCAGCGATCCCAGGACTATCGCTCGAAATGGCTCAAACGGTCGCGGGAGCGACGAAGGAACGCCAGGCCGGAGACCTGAGCCCCGCGTGGCTTTTGACGGAAGGGCTGGTGACCCTGAAAGTCTTTCAGAGAATTGAACCGCTCATTACCACGCAAGGGCGAGTCTATCGATTCGACTCCGTGGGATTTTTCTCAGAACCTGGACCGGTCGCTCGTGTTGAAGCGGTGGTCGACGCCACGAAGAGTCCCCCCGTGGTGATTTATCGTCGTGAGTTGGCAGCGGTCGGTGCGGGATATCCGCATCAAATGTTAATTGGACCAGGAACCTCCGCGCAGCAGCAAACGACCTTAGAATAGATTGAGCGAAGAACCGACGCTGATCTTTGGAACGTGGAATGATCGGGATTGAGTTAACGGGAAATCGAATTCGCATTGCCGACGTGAGAGGCAAAGGTTCTGCCGCGCGCGCTCACGCCTCGTGGACCGATCTATTGCCCACGGAGCTTGTCGCATCGAAAGCAGAGCAACTTGGCAAATGGCTCAAGGAGAAATTGAAAGCTGCGGGAATCAGTAGTGGAGACGCGGTCGTCCTCTTAGGCCGGGGTGTCACTAGCGTCAAAAGCATTCGCGTGCCGGTCGTCCCCGACCATGAGCTACCGCAAATCGTCTCGTTCACGGTCGAAGGAACCACCAGCCAAATCGGCGAAACAATCGTCGACTATCAGTCGGGCCCGATCCACGCGAGCAGCAGCGCAGAAACAGGGGACGAGCTCGAGGTCTTCACCGCGGTGGTGACCGCCGAAACTCTTGACGTGATTCGAAAGATGCTGGCGAAAGCAGGGCTCAATCCCAAGCGGATTGGTCTTCGCGCCTTCGGCTATCATGCAATCCTTCCGCGCTCCACGAAATCAGATGAATGCGATCTCATGCTGTACGCCTCGGAGGACTCGATCGAAGTCTCGGTTTGGACGGGAGACCAACTTCGACTCAATCGATCAATCCCACTCGTGAGAGGAGCACTTTCGCCCGCTCGCTGCGTCAATGAAATACGCCGAACGCTGGCATCATTTCATGCCCAGGCAGAGCAAGAAAACGTCGATCGTCTGACACTTCTGGGTGGGCATACCGACGAGATTGCCGCCGAAGTGCGAGAAGCGACGAGTCTACAAATCAAGGAATTTAGTGTCAGCGATATTGATGCTGACCTGCTCGCCCTAGTGGGAGGGACGGGATTTGTTGATGACAAATCCATTTGGCCCATCGATTTCCTTCGTCCCAAAAAGGCAGTCGCCCAGGCGAATCAGAAACGAACAATGGCACTCGTCGGTGCTTTGGTCCTAGTGATTGTCGGCGGAGGTGGATTTTTCATCTTTCGGCGAGAGCTCGAGAAACGTGATCGTCAGCTCGCATCCTTAAATGCGGAGATTGCTCAGCTCACGAGCGAGGTGAACGAATTTAAACCGACCACTGAACGACACGAGGTTATCAAGCAGTGGGTCGGCTCGGGGGACATGCTTCTCGATGAACTTCAGGAAGTCGCGGCCGCACTCCCCGATACCAGCGACTTGATCCTCACCGGCCTCGAGTACAATGCCGGGCAGAACGATCAGCCCGGTACGATCAAACTCGACGGCCTGTCACGTGATCAGAGCATCGTCACCCAAGCGCAGACACAGCTCGCGAGCACAACGGATAAGAAGTACGACGTGATTCCTCGCGGACTCGATCCGGGGGCGGACGTCGGAGCATTCGTCTGGCGCTTCGGGCTCGACCTGACGATCGATCCGTTATCCATCACGCAATATGCAGCCCGAGCCGACTCTCGGAATAAGGCGCTCGAAAGGCTCTCGCCCCCCGTCGACATGGTCCGTAAGGTCATCTCTCTTGCGCATCAAGCAGTGACCTCGGGCTCGAAAGACTCGAAGGTAGCCAACAAGGATTCGAAGGAAGAGCGGAAGGCGGAGAAGCGAGAGGCGAAAGCGGAAGCCGCAGGTTCGGGAGAGGGTGAGAGCGTTCTCGATAAGAAAGTCGGGGAAATCATGAAGCTTCCGGCCGACCAGCGTGAAGCGGAGATTTCGAAGGTCCCCAAGTTCCTTCAAAAGCGTGTTCGTGAAGCCATCAAGAAGGCGGGTGGATGAACCAACGAGAACGACTACTGGTGATCGGACTCGGAAGCATCCTCGGGGCATGGCTTCTTTGGGGATTCGTGCGCACTCGTTTGATCGAGCCGCTTCAATCGCGTGATGCGCAGATCGTCGCGCTCCAGGGTGACGTCGAGAAAAAGAAGAAGGATCTGATGGTAGCGCAGCATGCCGCCACAGAACTCAGCCAATGGCGACAAGTCGCTCTTCCCGCCGATGAAAGCGTCGCGCAGACGCTCTATCTCGACGAGCTTCGCAAGATGCTGACGAGTGCGGGAATGGATCGCCCCGCGCTCAGGCCGGGACGTTCCATCAAACGAGGAGACATATTCTCCCGCATCCCGGTGAATATCGATTGTCGGTGCAGCCTCGCCGAGTTGACGACCTTCCTTCGATCTTTTGAGAACTCTCCCTATCTGCATCAGATTCGTCGGCTTCGCCTGCAACCGGTCTTAAAGGATGACATGATCGTCGATTTTGACGTCTCGCTCGCCATTGAAGCGGTCAGTATGGTCGACTCCTTCTCGAAGGATTCTCTTCCCAAACTGGACAACGCGAAGCTCGCCTATGGTGAACGCCCTGATCGAAGCGACAAAGAGTTTTCGATCTTCGCGAAGAAGAATCCGTTCCAGCCGACCGAAGTCGTGAAAGCGAACAAGGAACCGGAGAAAACGGATTCATCGAAATCAACCGCTGACGAAACACAAGACAACTACATCACGGCAACGCTTTTCGTGGATGGAAAGTGGGAGATCTGGCTGACGAACCGGTCGAACCAGTCCCGCAAAGTCATTCGGGAAGGGGAGAAATTCGAAGTCGGCGGAATGTCGGGCGAAATCGTGCGAATCGAAGGGAACGCCGTGGTGTTAAAGGTCGGGGAAAAGACCGGCACGGTTCGGATTGGAAATAACTTGGCAAGTTGGAAAGCTAGTGAAGATGCCAAGCCCGCGGAACCCACGACCTCCGCATCGAATGAAAAAGAAGAGATTCCAAAATCCTGAGCGATTCCAATTCAAACCAAGACGTTTCCCGCACTTGCCCTCATTCTGCCGTATAGATGGGAACGACTGGGTAATTCACGCAATACCCAAAGTTCTCTTTGGTGCCGCTCCGTCAGGCGTGGGTAAAATGATTCGCGGCTTCGGCATTTCCTCCCCCCCACTTTAGCCGAATAGGGAATTTTCCCGAAAATCATTGTTTAAGTTTAACGATTAAAGCGGCTGTAGCGATTCTGACGAAGGGGATGATGAGGGATTAGTATTCCCTCGTTCGCAGGGACCTCCCCCGAGGAGCGAATGATGACTCGGCGACGTTCGGTTTTCGATCCGCGTGCCCGCTCTTTCCGCTGGATTGGCGCGGCCATGCTGATGCTGATGGGTTCGCTCCCCGTCGCGCTTCTATTGGCTCAGGAGAAACTGCCAACCGACGTAGAGAAAAAGACGCCGGAAGCCGCTAAGCCCACAGAAGAAACGAAGGATAAGGCTCCTCCCGTCACCGCCGCCGCACTCCCCGACGTGAAAGAGATCTCGTTCAACTTCAGTGAAACGCCCTGGGAAGAGATCGCGCGCTGGCTAGCGGAAACCGGAAAAAAGTCGCTCCTCGTCGAGTCCAAGCCCTCCGGGACGTTTACTTACTTCGACAATCGCAAATACACGTTTGGTGAAGCTCTCGACGTCATCAACAGTGTCCTTCTGACGAAGGGTCACATTCTTCTCGTTCGCAACAACTTTCTAATCCTCGCCGACCTCAAGGAGGGAATTCCTCCCCATCTTGTCGAGCGTGTCGACGTGAAGGATCTTCCGAAGCGCGGCCGAACGGAGCTCGTGAAAGTACTGCTCACTCTCAAAGGCCTCGTGTCCGATGAGGCAAAAAAAGAATTCGAATCGATGAGCAGCCCATACGGCAAAATCATCTCGTTACCGAGCACGAATCAGCTTCTCATCGTCGACACCGCGCAAAATGTTCAGCAGATCGTCGGCCTGATCGAAGAACTCGAAGGAGACCAGGGTAAGGCCGACCTTCGTGCGTTTCCTCTCAAACATGTGAGTGCCCGCGACATCGAACGTGTGATCCGCGACCTTCTCGGACTCGGTCCGAAGGAAGAAGCTGGCGCGGCCGCTCAGGCGAATGCACAGAATCGTGGGGGTCGCGGTGGAGATCGTGGCGGCGGTGATCGGGGCGAACGCTTCCGCGAAATGATGGCTCAGATGATGGGAGGCCAAGGGGGTCCGCCGCAAGGAGGCCCGCCTCAGGCTGGCCCGCCGCAGGCGAATCGAAATCCGAACGGACCGTTCGTCTCTGTCGATGAGCGGACGAACACTCTATTCGTGTCCGCAACTCCCGACAAGCTTGCTCTCGTCGCACAGGTTGTTCAACGGCTGGACACGCCGCAAAACGAAGAAGGCAAGGTCGAGCAGACTCCACGCATTGAAGTTTATCCCGTTACGGCCGGTGATGCGGAAGGGCTCTCGCAAGTGCTGCAGTCGGTCTTTCAAGCGTCAGCCGATTTGAAGGTAACCGCTCACCCTGATGGGCGTTCGCTCCTCATCTATGCGACGCCGCGTGATCATGATCGAATCAAGACTGTCCTCGCCCAAATCAAATCAGAGGGTTTGAAGGTGGAGGTAGTCCCCCTTCGAACACTTGATGCGACCAACACTGCCACTTTGATTCGATCATTGCTCGGTCAAAAGGCTGATGAAGGTCCACGCATGCGTTTCTCCTTCTTCGACCGTTCGGAAGATGAAACCAGCACGAGCGGCCCCTGGGTCGAGCCCGATGCCGAGCGAAATCGACTCGTCTTGCGTGGCACGGAAACACAGATCCGGGACATTCGCAACTTGCTCGTCAAATTGGGTGAGACGGGTCTGGCTTCCGACGGAGAAGGAAATGTCGGTTCCGGCCGTTACCGCGTGATCCCCCTCGGTGGTCAAGACCCGAAGGAAACAGCGGAGACCGTCCGTCGATTGTGGGGACGATTAGCTCCCCAAACGCCTGTCCGCGTGGAAATCGTGGGGCAGCGAAAGGGGAAGCAATCGCCTCCGCCCGAGACGGAGAAGCGTTCGATCGACATCGAGCCCACAGAACCGGCTCCTGAAGCGCCAAAGAAACGAAGCGAGCCCTCCCTTCCTGATCAAAGCAAGCGATGGTCGATTCCGTGGAACAACAGCCGCTCTCCACAAACCGAGCCAGGTGATATTCAACTTGCTGGCTATACAGACGAGGCCAAGGAGCCCACGGAGAAAGTGGAACAACCGAGCGAAGTTCCACCAGCGGAACCACCCCTCCCTCCTATGGACGAACTTCCCACGAAGCAGCCGGGGGTAGAATCAGATGAAGCCATCGACAAGTTCAAGGAATCGGTCGACCCAAAGCCCGTAGATGAAGCGAACCAAGAGAAGCCTGCCGAGGGACCGGCGGGAGAAAAGCCCGTCACCATCGTCGTCGGTCCGGATAATCTGACACTCTTCTCCGACGATCCGAAGATGCTCGACATGCTCGAGAACCTGCTTAATACCGTCGTTCGTGGGGAGCAGACCTCGCAGTTCGCTTACTATTACCTGCAAGTGGCTGACGCTCAAGAGACCGCTCTCATGCTCGATCAGGCTCTTTACGGTGAGCAGCAGCGATCGTCTTTCTTCTTCACGCAGGAAGAAAAGCCAAACCGCGCGAGGATCCTTCCCGACACGCGGGCGAATGCTCTGCTCGTCGTCGGCCCTCCTGCCGAGCAACGGAAGATTGAGCAGCTTCTCGAAGTCGTTGACGAGGTCGAACGTCCTGAAAGTGCGGCGACGCCGAAGCCTTACATCATTCCGGTCGTCTATGGGAATGCCAACGAGATCGCGGAGGTCGTTCGATCGGTCTTCGCTCAGCAACTCTTCGACACGAAGCGCCAGCAACAACCTCGAATCAATGTTCCCTCGTTCGGAGGCTTTGGTGGCTTCGGGGGAATGGGTGGTGGCCGAGGGAACAATCAGAACCAAAACCAGAATCAGGCCGGCAAGTTGACGGTCGGCGTCAACGAACAAACCAACAGTCTGGTTATTTCCGCTCCCCAAGAGATCTTCAAAGAAGTTGAAAAGCTTGTTAAGGCACTCGACGAATCCGCTCAACAACAGGGTCGTTCGGCGCGAGTGGTGACGCTTCGTAATGCCTCTCCCGAAGCAGTCGAAAAGGCGCTCGGCAATCTGTTCGGCGTCCGCACCACGGCGGAGCTGGAAGAGGAACGAAAAGAACGAGCGAAGATCAGGGCCGAGGAGGAAGACGAACAGAATCCTCGCTCGAACAATCGTCGCAATCGACAGCGAGATCTGGAAGACACCATTCGCAATCTTGGCAATCAAGCGCCAGGAGGGTTCCCCGGCGGTGGATTCGGGGGACCGCGATTCTTCCCGTTCTAATGTTTTCGAGATTGGGACTTCTAGGAGACCTTCGAGCAATCTGTCTTCACACCATGCGATCACATCTGTTTGCTCATCGTGAATTTTGTTTCCTGAACCTCCGCCAGACTCGGTAACGAGTGTCGCGGACTAAATGACCAACGCCTGCCAGGTGGGAGATCTCCGCGAAGCGCGGCGTTCTCCACGGATCGGACATCCGGCATTCGCGAAGGTCTACGATGGAGCGTTACGGCTGATGAAAATCGCCAAGTTTATTAACATCGCCCGATCCATGCTCGGCGAGTTCGCACTCGGTCGGGCTTTTGCCTTTGCTCATTCGATCGCGAATCGCCGTCACTCTCGTCCGGAGATTCACGGTCTGAAGAGCCTATGGATCTTCGGTACGCTGCTGCTCCTTGGCGCGGATCTATTCGGGCAGGAGCAGGCACCCCCGCCTCCTGTTTCGCGAACTCGCCCCCCTGCTCAACGAACGGTTCCTCCGACGGCACAGGAAGAGGGGACGAAGAGAGACGGCGATCTTGATACGACTCGAGGGTTTCGTGGGGCGGGCGTTCAGTCGTTGGATGACCTCCGCTCCCTCGTCATCGAAGGTCCACAAGGTTCGGTCGACGCGCTTTCCAAGGTCATTGAAGAGCTCGACCGCCTAAGCATTGGCTCCGATGCCGCCATCGAGGTGGTCAGGCTCACGAGCGCTGACTCGGAAGCATTAGCCGAGGCATTGCGACAGGTGTTCGATTCTCGCGAGACGGCCCGCCCACAGGCTCGTCTGGAGATCGGCATGAAAACGGGACCCACCTTGGAGTGAAGATCGGCGTGTAAAAGGGACCCACCCAACGATTGCTT
>JAIEPU010000144.1 GCA_019748235.1 bacterium | reverse complement strand
GCTTTTTATCTCACTTCCTTGATCCTTTCCTTTCCGATCAATCATCAGAGCTCGATCGAGCAGTCAATTTTCCTGGCCTTTCTACTTTGCCCATATTCTCATGGTTCCAATGGCCTATTGCGTGGCCTTTACCAAAATCTGCACTTGACGTATGAGGCTCGTTCAAGAGGGAGGACGTCTGTTGATTCGTTTCGCCGGTTTCGTGCTTACGATGGTTTCGATGCTGATCATTGCGGATTCGGGCGCGGCCCGTGAACCGGTGCGGCTGATCTTCGATACCGATGTAGGCAACGACATCGACGATGCGCTCGCCCTCTCTGTCATTCATTCGCTTGAATCACGTGGCGAATGTAAGCTCCTCGCCGTCACCATTACCAAAGACAATCCCTTCGCGGGACGGTTCATCGACGCAGTGAACACGTTTTACGGGCGACCCGATATTCCGATCGGCATCGTGCGTAACGGAAAGACTCCTGAGGACGGCAAGTTCATCCGCGCCATTGCCGAAGCATCGGATGGCGGAAAGCTCCGTTACACGCATGATCTACTCTCTGGAAAAGATGCGCCTGAAGCGGTCAACCTTCTCCGAAAGACGCTCGCCAGTCAGCCGGATGGAAGTGTCGTCATCGTGCAAGTAGGTTTCTCCACGAACCTCGTTCGACTGCTCGACACGAAAGGTGACGATGTCAGCCCGCTCAGTGGACCTGATCTCGTGGCGAAGAAGTGCAGGCTCCTTTCGATCATGGCGGGGAACTTCGCCGCGACCGATCGAACGAAGGAGTACAACGTCTTCATTGATTCACCGGCCGCGCGAAAGCTCTTCGGCGAATGGCCGACGCCGATCGTCGCAAGCGGATTTGAAATCGGGCGCGCGATCCTCTATCCCGCCGATAGCATCCTTCGTGACTTCGGCTATGTTCCGTTTCACCCCGTGGCGGAAGCATACAAGCTGTACGAAAAGATGCCTTACGATCGGCAGACCTGGGATCTGACCAGCGTTCTCTATGCCGTACGTCCCGATCACGGCTATTTCGGCCTCTCAGACCCTGGAACAATCAGCGTTGACGATGCTGATGTGACGCAATTTGATTTCAAAGTGAGTGGAAAGCACCGTTATTTGACCGTGACGCCCGAACAGATCATCAGGACGAAAGAGGCGCTGGTGCAGTTGGCCAGCCAGCCTCCGACGAACCAATGACGGGGCGGGCACGCGGTAATATTTACCGCACCCCTATCGATCGTCATTTGGCGACCTAGCCGTCAAATTCCATAATGCTTACCAGAGAACAGATTGGGTGCCGCCATGACGAGGAAAGCGGCTCACCACAATTCTCAAATCAGTTCGGCCTGAAGTGACGAGTCATTCGCTCTCTCTGTATGGGTGAGCAGAGAGGCGGGCTCGCAGACGAACGATGTTTCAGGAACGCTTTTCGGGCAGATAGACCGGCTGGACGCGAGTTCCCGCCTTCGTTCCCCGACGTTGCATGCCAAAAAGACAAGGAAAACCCGTCATGAGCGATAATCTCTTCGGAGCGAAGGCCACCCTGAAAACCGCCGGTGGTGAGTACGACATCTATCGGCTGGACAAGCTTGAAGCCGAGGGGCACTGCAAGCTCGCAAAGCTTCCCTTCTCGATCCGCGTGTTGCTCGAGAACCTACTTCGCAACTGTGACGAGTATTCCGTTCTGAAGAAGGACGTCATCAACCTGGCCGGTTGGTCCCCCAATCAAGTCGAACCGGTGGAAATCCCGTTTAAGCCAGCACGTGTCATTCTGCAGGACTTTACCGGCGTGCCCGCCATCGTCGATCTTGCCACGATGCGCGGCGCGATGAGCAAGCTCGGTGGAGATCCTGCTCGCATCAATCCGACCGTTCCTGTCGATCTCGTCATCGACCACTCGGTTCAAGTCGACAACTTCGGCACTCCCGATGCCCTCGACTTGAACGTCCATCTCGAGTTCTACCGCAACAAAGAACGCTACGAATTCCTTCGCTGGGGCCAGAAGGCGTTCCGCAACTTGCAAATCATCCCTCCTTCGACCGGAATTGTTCACCAAGTAAACCTCGAATACCTTGCGAAATGCGTTTGGGTCGGCGAATCGAACGGTCGAAAGGTCGCGTATCCCGATACTCTCGTTGGCACCGACAGTCACACGACCATGATCAATGGTCTCGGCGTCGTCGGATGGGGAGTGGGTGGCATCGAAGCAGAAGCGGTCATGCTCAGCCAGCCGATTTACATGCTCATGCCCGAGGTCGTCGGTTTCAGGCTGACCGGTACGCTTCCCGAGGGAACGACCGCGACCGATCTCGTCTTGACGATCACCGAAACGCTCCGGAAAAAGGGAGTCGTCGGCAAGTTCGTTGAATTCTTTGGTCCTGGTCTGTCCGCACTCACTCTTCCCGACCGTGCCACGATCGCGAACATGGCTCCTGAGTACGGCGCGACGATGGGATTCTTCCCCGTTGATGGCGAAACGATCCGCTATCTCCGGCAAACCGGTCGTGATGAAGAGACGTGCGTGCTCGTCGAAGCTTACTGCAAGGAGCAGCATCTCTGGGCGGAGAACACTCCTGATCCTTCTTACACCGACCTGCTCGAACTCGACTTGTCGACCGTTCGCGCCAGCATGGCGGGCCCGAAGCGTCCGCAAGACCGTGTGCTCTTCGATCAAATGAAGCCTTCGTTCGAGAAAGCTCTGACAGAATCGACCGACAAGCGCGGATTTGGTCTTGGTGCCAACGACCTGAAGCGGACGTCTGATTTCGCAGTCAACAGTCATCACGAGAAGCTTGGCCACGGGGCCGTTGTGATCGCGGCCATCACGAGCTGCACGAACACGAGCAATCCAAGCGTCATGCTGGCGGCCGGTCTACTCGCAAAAAAGGCCGTCGAACGGGGTCTGACCCGCAAGCCGTGGGTGAAGTCAAGCCTGGCTCCAGGATCGCCCGCCGTTACCAGCTATCTCGACAAGGCAGGGCTGAGCGCTCCGCTCGACAAGCTCGGATTCCAAACGGTCGGCTACGGTTGCACGACCTGTATCGGCAACAGTGGTCCGCTTCCCGATGACGTGTCGAATGCCATCACGAAGGGTGATCTCGTCGCGGCAGCCGTTTTGAGTGGTAATCGTAACTTCGAGGGGCGCGTTCATCCCCTGGTGAAAGCGAACTACCTCGCCTCACCGCCGCTCGTCGTGGCGTACGCCATTGCGGGACGGGTCGACATCGATCTCACGAAGGAGCCGATCGGTACCGACAATGATGGCAAGCCAGTCCTTTTGAAGGAAATCTGGCCTTCAAATACCGAGATTCGTCAGCTCGAGGCTTCGATCATTGAGCCTTCGATGTTCCGCGAGAAGTTCAAAGTCGCGGTACAGGGGAATGATGAGTGGAAGAAGATTGCCGCCGGTGAGGGGCAGATCTATCAGTGGAACGACAAGAGCACCTATATTCAGGAGCCTCCGTTCTTCACGAACCTTGCCCTCGAGCCGAGTCCAACGACCGATATCAAGGGGGCACGCGTCCTGCTGAAATTGGGTGATTCGATCACGACCGACCACATTTCGCCCGCTGGTTCGATCAAAGCCGATAGTCCCGCGGGCCGCTTCCTTCGTGAGCATGGCGTCGAAGTCTCTGACTTCAACAGTTACGGCTCACGTCGCGGTAACGATCGCATCATGACTCGCGGAACCTTCGCGAACATCCGCATTCGCAACCAGGTCGCCCCCGGTACGGAAGGTGGTGTGACTCTCTATCTGCCGACGAACGAGCAGATGGCCGTGTACGATGCCGCGATGAAGTACAAGGCGGACGGCACACCCCTCATCGTCTTGGCCGGGGCTGAATATGGAAGTGGTTCGTCGCGTGACTGGGCCGCGAAGGGGACGATCTTGCTTGGTATCAAGGCCGTGATCGCTTCGAGCTTCGAGCGTATCCACCGTGCGAATCTGGTCGGCATGGGTGTCCTGCCGCTGGAATTCCTTCCCGGTCAGTCGCAGCAGTCGCTCGGGCTGACTGGTCGCGAAGTATTCGACATTTCCGGCATCGCAACTGATCTCAAGCCACTGAAGAACATGACTGTCCGCGCGACAGCCGAGGACGGCAAGACGATCGAGTTCGAAGCTCGTTGCCGAATCGATACGCCGGTCGAAGTCGACTACTACCGCAATGGCGGCATTCTGCAGACCGTGCTTCGCAAGTTCGCGAAGGAAGGCTAGTCGCCCCGCGTGCACGATGCCCCTTTACAACACGAAGGCTGGATCATTTTCGATCCAGCCTTCTTAATTTGGGTAGCCCCGACACATTGTTTGTACGGTTCGCCTAGCGACAAGAGGGGAGGGGGATCTCCGGAAAACCGATCAACCCAAGGGATGCCTAGGTTGCATACTCCACGGCTGCATGATTCGATCAATCGAATTCGAGGCGTTTGCCGAGACAGATGGATTGATCGACGAAATAGCCGAGCTTCGCATAGAAGCGAAGAACGTCGAGATTGGACTCACGCACTTGGAGGTTGATCTTGGGACAGCCGCGCAGGCGAAGGAGCCGTTCCGCCTCTTCCATCATCATGCGGGCAAATCCGTTTTGCCGATGCTCTCTGGCGACGGCTAGGTAATTGATCCAGCCCCGATGCCCTTCATAACCGACCATGATGCTCGCGACGATTCGTCCTTCCAGCGTTCCGACGAGTAAGAGCTCGGGATCGACCGCAAGCTTCCTGGCGATATCTTTGTGCGGATCGTTTTGCGGCTTAACGAGGTCGCACTCTCGCCAAAGGGCGATGAGCGGCTCTTCGTCACTCGCTTCGTAGGTTCGTATCCGCATCAAGATGCTCTCGAATGCCTTTCTTTTGCACTTAGCTTAATGGGACGGCTGATCGAACCCCTAGGACTCCTCTTCCCGCAGCCGCCGTTGCCAATCTTGCACCATCCGGCGAGCATCGTCATCGGATAATTTTTCGAGTTCCACAAGCCTGAGGTCGTCGAGAATCGGATGGCTTGAAGTGACGGGAAAAAGGCTAAGCTGATGATAAGCCCGGCGATGCTTCTTGGGCTGCTTGGCGACTCGTTCCTGATTGAAGGGATCACGTTCAAGCTGATGCAACACTTCTTGGGCCCGGCGTAGGACGTTCTGTGGCACGCCAGCCAGCCGGGCGACATGAATGCCGTAACTCCGGTCCGCGCCTCCCTCGGCAATCTGATGGAGGAAGATCACTTCGTCCTTCCACTCTCTCACCGCGACGTTGCAGTTCTTCAAGCCGTTCAGGGTCGATTCCAGATCGATGAGCTCGTGATAATGGGTCGCGAAAAGTGTGCGGCAACCGACCGTGTCGTGCAAATGCTCAGAGATCGCCCACGCGAGAGAAACGCCGTCATACGTACTCGTTCCTCGGCCGATCTCGTCCAAGATGACAAGGCTTCTCGTGGTCGCGTTGTTCAAAATGTTCGCTGCCTCAGCCATCTCGACCATAAAGGTGCTCTGGCCCCGGCTCAGTTCGTCACTCGCGCCGACGCGCGCGAAGACGCGATCAGCCACGCCGATGATTGCGGATTCGGCGGGGACGAAGCTTCCCGCTTGGGCCAGAATGGTGATGAGTGCGACTTGGCGGATATAGGTGCTCTTTCCCGCCATGTTGGGTCCGGTGATTAGAAGGAATCGCCCTTCCTTTTCACCAAGCTTGGTGTCATTGGGAACGAAGCGACCAGCGGGAAGCCGAACGTCGAGCACCGGATGCCGGCCGCCGACGATCACGAGCCGCGTCGAGTCCTCGACCTCGGGACGAACGTAATGGCGAGTCGAAGCGAGTTCGGCAAGTGCGATGAGCGCGTCGAGTTGAGCGAGTGTCCGGGCGAGTTGCTGAAGCTCGAGAGTTTCTGCCGAGACTTCGTCCCGAAGTTGGCAGAAGAGCTCGTATTCCATGCTCTTCGAGCGTTCCTCTGCCCCCAGCACCTTTTGCTCGTATGTTTTTAGGTCCTCGGTGATGTATCGCTCAGCATTCTTGATCGTCTGCTTCCGCTGATAGTCCGGCGGAACCTTATCGCGCGAGGAGTGCGAAACCTCCAGGTAGAAGCCGAATACTTTGTTGAATCCGACTTTCAGATTCGTGATGCCGGTCCGCTCGATTTCATTTCGCTGGAACTGCGCGATCCACTGCTTGCCTCCACTGGCGATGTCGAAGAGCTCGTCGAGTTCGGGAGAGACCCCCGCCTTAATGATGCCACCGTCACGGACCTGGAAGGGAGGATTATCGACGAGCATCCGCTCTAGTTTTTCACGCAGGTGTGGAAGAAGATCGATCCCATCCTCGATCTCGGCATTGAGGAGAGCGTGACGCGCCGTCAGTTTGGCTTTGATAGATGGGAGCCAGCGAAGCGTATCGCGCAGTGCTGCCAGATCGCGTGGGTTCGTGCGGCCCGTGCTGACGCGAGCGGCTAATCGTTCAATGTCATATGTCTGCGCAAGAATGTCACGCAACTCACGCCGCGCGTAGGAGTCATCTTTCCATTCGGCGACGGCGGCTTGGCGATGGCGAATCTTGTCGACGGAAACGAGAGGCTGCGTGAGCCACTCAGATAGGCATCGCGAACCGGCCGAAGTGACGGACATATCGATTGTATCGAGCAGGCTTCCCTCGCGTCGATTGTCGCGGAGCGTTCTGGTCAGTTCGAGGCTTCGACGTGCCATCGGATCGATGACCATGACCTGTCCCCGTTCATAAGGGACCAGGCGCGAGAGATGTCGCAGATCGGTCTTTTGGGTTTCGAGCAGGTACGCGAGGAGCGCGCCCGCCGCTTGTAGTCCCGCGGCGCCGTCGTCAATGCCGTAGCCCGAGAACGTCTTCACCTGGAAATGCCGGCAGAGAAGATCTTCGGCACTAGACCTGGTGAAAAAGAAGCCGGGGCGCGGCGTCATCGCCGGCCGTCCGGCAATCATGGTCAACTTTTCTTCAGGCCGACGGTCCTCCGGGTAGAGACATTCCGTCGGCTCGAGGCGCGCCAGCTCATCACTGATCCCGTGCTCGTCCAGTGTTGAAACGGAGATTCCACCCGCGGAAAGATCGACCCAGGCAAGACCCCACTCCTTCACCTTTCCTTTAGGAGGCGCGATCGCGACGAGAAAATTCGCTCGCCGAGGATCGAGTAAGGCTTCATCGGTGATCGTGCCGGGGGAAACGACGCGCGTGATCTCGCGTTTGACGAGCCCCTTGGCGAGCTTGGGATCTTCGACCTGTTCACAAATCGCGACGCGCTGGCCAAGCTCGATCAGCTTTCGAAGATGCCCGTCGAGCGCGTGATAGGGAAAGCCAGCCATCGGCGTCGCATTCGTTCCCTTATCTCGACTGGTCAGGGTTAGGCCGAGCAATTTCGACACGGTGACGGCGTCGTCGGAAAAAAGCTCGTAAAAGTCCCCCATGCGAAAAAAAAGGAGTGCTCCGGGCGCTTGCTGCTTCGCCGCATGGAACTGTTGCATCATCGGGGTGAGCGTAGGCGCAGGGGTTGGCTCTGGATCGGCTTCAGGTGATTCGGAGTCGGATGAATTCATTCCCGGATGCGTCGCATGCGGCAAATATTGCCGCCTCTCAGAAAGTCACACTCGGTCATATAGGCCCGCATTAAGAGAAGCCCTCTTCCAGAGGGGCGCTCCAAGTTCTCGGGCGCGGTCGGATCAGGCACGTCTTCCGGATCGAACCCCGGTCCCTCGTCCTCGATCTCGATGAGGAAATGCTCCTCATTGATCGTGTATCGGACCTGGACGAATTTTTCGAGGTCTTGCTTGTTGCCATGTTTGATGGCGTTGATGATCGCCTCTTCCATGGCGAGCCTAATACCGAAGATTGTTTTATCGGAGAATTGATGAGAACGAAGGACTTCGATGATCTGTTCTTGCACGCGCAGCCCGAGCGCGGTGTCACTGGGGATACGAACTTCAGACTCGTAGGTCGGATCGTCGGGCATCTCTGGCTCCGCGTCGTAATTCGGTGCGGACCACCCCGACTCCTTGCCGCCACGGCCGACAAGGAGGCGATGAAGTCAGCCTCCCGCGGCGGAGAGGAGATTAACGGAATGATTCCAGGGCTATTCCCTGATCTTCGTAAATGCTGAACACCTTGTCGAGCCGCGTGATCTGGAAGACCTCCAGGATCTCGGGCTTGATGCGGCAGAGGCGGAGCTGGCCCTGCATCTTGTCAACCTTCTTGTTGAGGTTGAGGAGCTTGCCGAGGGCGGCGCTCGATAGATACTCGACACTACCGAAGTCGAGAAGGATCTTGGTTCGGTGGTCCTCGTCAACCAGCGCGAAAAGCTGATCGCCGATGAGTTGTATGTTCTGCTCATCCAGAATTCGTCGGTCAACGAATCGGACGACGGTGACATCACCGATTTCTTCAGTTTCAATGCGGCGCTGGGTTGGCGGCATCGCCCAACCTCCACTTTCGATCTCGTTCAGCAGTAATTCAGTGCTTAGTATCGATGGGACTTCAGGCAAAATTCTTAGCTTGGCGCGACCGCCAGTCAAGGAATTTCCCTAACGCGACAAGACGGCGCAGGTCCCCCCAAGACATAGATTAACGTGCCGAATGCCCCCGCGTCGAGAGACCCTCTCGCAAGAGTTCGTCAAGGATGCTTTCCCCTTGCTCTATAACCGTCTCAATCCGCAATGCCCAAAGAGGGACGTCGCCGATCGAGGAGAGCCGCAGCTTCACCGCATCCTTTTGAGTCGTCAGGACGACATCAGGGGCAGACTGCCGAATCCACGCGGCCAAATCTACCACGTCTTTTCGCTCGTAGGAGTAATGATCCGGAAAAGTGCGTCGATCCGCCACATTTGCTCCGAGACTTTCAATCATTTTCTCAAAGGAATCGGGGTTCCCGATACCACAAAAAGAAACGACCCGCTTCCCGCGAAGCTCCGCCACCGGAATGGCCGGTTCACCTTCACGGAGGAATTGTGTCGGAACGAATTTCGTGGTGATGATGGGGGTTTGCGGGGCGATTCGCTTGAGTCGGGACTGAATAGGGGCGACAACTTCCGGCAGGACAGCATTGATTCGGGTGATCACGATCACGTTCGCCCGGCGGAGAGAACTGGTCGGCTCTCGTAACAGTCCCCCCGGCAAAAGCCAGCCACCCCCAAAGGGATCGGTCGCGTCGATGAGACTGATTTCCACATCCCGCGCGAGTTGCCGATGCTGCATCCCATCGTCGAGAATCAGAACCTCGCTTTCCAGTTCCTCGACCGCGATCTTGGCAAGCTCGGCTCGTTTCGCTCCCTGCAAGTGAGGAACGTCGGGAAGGTTCTCCTCCAGAAGCAGAGCCTCATCGTTGGGTCCGTCCGAGGCACCATAACCCCGGCTGAGAATCGTCACCCTCAACTCTTCCTTTCGGCACCACCGAGCAATCATCTCGACAATCGGCGTCTTTCCTGTCCCTCCTACCGTCACATTGCCAATGCTGATGACCGGGACCGCCGAACGGAAAGGCTTTCGAAGGCCGAGGTCAAACGTGAGGTTTCGAATGCGAACGACCAGAGAGTACGGCAAGCTGGCCAACCGGAGCAGCATGCGAAGCACGAAGGCGACGAAGCCACGTTTTCGACCGCGGACGAGGTCCTTGTAGGCCTGTTCTTTGTCTCGTACAGAACGGTGTTGCATGGAGATTCCTTGTGAACATTGGAATCTCTTTTTATGGGAACTTCCCAGTCTTGTTACCTAGTCCTGCGAGCGCCGATCTTTGCCGGACTTGGAAGGAGGTGCTTTTCGATTCGCTACCCTTTTTAAGACAATGAAGTCAAATCCGATTGCCGAGATCAGATTACTCGATCAACTTGATCCGTATGATCGATACGCCGTGATGATACTTGTCGAATGGAATTACCGGGATCGTTGAAGCGGGAAAAGTCCTCTGGTAGTCTAGAATTCGACCTCGTTTAAAAATGTGGGAAGGGTGGTCCAGACAACTTGTTGTCTGGATGCCGAAGGCACAAGAGGGGAACGCTATTTCCGAGCAATAACTGACGTCTTCAGCGTTGCTGGATGTATCATGCAATCGGCCCTCTTGTTGCTGCGCAACCCCGACAACGAGTTGTCGGGGCCACCCGAGGAAAACCGAATTATTGACGGTGACAAAACACTAGAGATGTAGCTCTTCATGCACTGGGGGGACGGCGATGCTCAGATTTACCGGCCGGGGACAGACGCAAACCTGTGACGGCATGACTCGCCGTGATTTTCTGGAAGTCGGGTCACTCGGTGCCATCGGCCTTTCTCTGACCGACCTCTTCGCCATGCAGGCACGCGGGGCGGTGGCGGGTTCGAAAGAAAAATCCGTCATCATGATCTTCAATCTCGGCGCGCCCAGTCAGCTCGACACCTGGGACATGAAGCCTGATGCACCGGCCGAAATCCGAGGTCCCTTCAAGCCGATCCAAACCAATGTCCCTGGCATACAAGTCTCAGAGATTTTGCCGAAACTCAGCCAGCACTTCGACAAGCTTTCGATGGTGCGGAGCTGTTTTCATACCGGCGCGGCCGTGCACGATACCGGCCACCAAATGCTGCAAACGGGTCGTGCGTTTCAAGGGGGAATCATCAGCCCCCACGTCGGCTGCGTGCTCGGCTATCTGCGCGGACGGAAGGGAGACCTTCCGCCGCATATCGTTCTCCCCGAGCCGATGGGCCCGACGGGTGGAAACATGCCGCACGGACAAGAGGCAGGGTTTCTTGGTAAATCGTTCGACCCCTATGCATTGATGGCCGACCCTTCAAAGCCGAACTTCACCGTGCCTGATTTGTTGCCCCCCGCGGAACTGGGAGAGGTCCGGCTCGAAAGACGGAAACGACTTCGCGACATCGTCGATGCCAAGACTAGGAATTTTGAAGCAAGCGAGGACGCACGTCTCCTCGATTCGAATTTTGAATCCGCATTTCGCCTGATGACCAGTAAACAAGCGCGCGAAGCGTTCGATCTGGCGCGTGAGCCCGCGGAAGTTCGCGAGCGATACGGACTCAATCGTTTCGGCCAATGTTGTTTGCTCGCGCGAAGACTCATCGAAGCGGACGTTCGCTTCGTCACGGTCAATACATTCCTGACGGTGTTCAATGAGATAACGTGGGACATTCACGGGTCGGCTCCGTTCACCTCGATCCAAGGGATGAAGGAACAAGTCGCGCCGATGTATGACCAGGCGGTCTCCGCGCTCCTCGAAGATCTGGCGAATCGTGGCCTGCTCGATTCGACGATGGTGTGCCAGCTTGCCGAGTTCGGCCGGACGCCGAAGGTGAACCCCGCCGGTGGTCGAGACCATTGGCCGCAATGTTGGACAATGCTCTTTGCCGGGGGTGGGGTGAAAGGGGGACGAGTCGTCGGTAAATCCGACGAAATTGGTGCTTATCCAGCCGAACGGCCCGTGGAACCGGGCGAAGTCATCGCGACGATCTATAAGAGTCTGGGCATCGATCTTGAAACGAAGCTTCCCGGCCCGCAATCGCGGCCATTCCCAGTCGTCGATTACGGCATCAAACCGATCGAAGAATTGTTCTGAGACGTCAAGGTCGAAAGGAAGCGAACTCATGGTATGCAGAGGGCTGCATACCCTAAACCTCCTCATCATTTGGATCTGCATCGACTTCTACGATCGAACAGGCTGGATCAGCCTAACGTACAGTAACTTGGGTACTGGCCGGGCGAGGGTGCTAGGTTTTCACAGGATTCGATACTCCTTCCGAAGGATCATGTCGTGAAGCTCGAACGCCAGCGGAAGGAAACCGGAACGAACGGCAAGGGGGACGTTCTCCTTGCCGACGATGACCCCGTGACTCTCAAGCTTGTCGATCATCACTTGAAACATGCCGGCTTCACGACGCGCTTGGCCGCGGATGGTGAGGAAGCGCTGGCTCGGCTGGACCATGACGTCGCGGTCGCGATCTTTGATCTGCAAATGCCGAAGATCGGCGGGATCGATTGTCTTCGCCACGCGCGCGAGCGTTTTCCCGATCTACCGGTTTTGATCATCTCACAAGCAGGCGAAATCAAGGACGCGGTTGAAGCGATCAAGCAAGGTGCCTTCGAATTCATCAGTAAGCCGATCGATCCCGATGAATTGCTCGCGCGGATCAAACAAGCCGAGCGTTCCGTGGAACTTGCCGCCGAGAATCGCCAGCTTCGTCAAGCGGTGGGAACTCCTTCCATCTCAGCCGAGATCGTCGGCACTTCCTCGTTTGCAACTTGGCTTTCCGATCGCGCCCGAAAGATGGCAACGCTGGACTCCACCGTTCTCATCACCGGCGAAAGCGGCACGGGCAAAACGACAGTCGCCCGAATGATTCATCATCTGGGGCCGCGCCGATCCGGGCCATTCATTGCCGTGAGCTGCGCCGCCTTGCCACGTGACTTGATCGAAGCGGAATTGTTCGGCCACGTCAAAGGGGCCTTCACCGGAGCACTCAGCGATCGCCCCGGCCGAGCGGAAATGGCGGATGGCGGAACACTGTTCCTCGACGAGATTGGCGATCTACCCCTGGAGCTTCAGCCGAAGCTGCTCACGTTTCTGCAAGACCGAACCGTGCAGCGGATCGGCGGCACGACGACTCGGACGGTGGATGTTCGCGTCATCGCCGCTACTCATCAAGATCTCGAATCTCGTTCGACGCGGGGCGAATTCAGACAGGATCTATTTTTCCGACTAGCCGTTCTGACGCTCCCGATGATGCCACTACGAGAGCGGCCCGAAGACATCCCCACGTTCGTCGAGCACATCCTCTCCCGCATCGCAAGTAAGCGTGGCGAGAAATCCTACCAACTGGCGGAGGGAGCCATCGATCAACTTCTAGCTCATTCTTGGCCTGGAAATATTCGCGAGCTTGAAAATGTTCTCGAGCGGGCCAGCGCATTCTGTGAAGAAGGAAAAATCACTCCCGCTGATCTCGGTCTCTTCCATTCCCAGATGGTGCCGGTGAATGCCCCTTCCAGCGGCTTAGCCGGGCTGACGCTCGCCGAGATCGAACGGCGTGCGATTATCGAGACGCTTGCGGCATGCAACGGCAATAAGAAAGCGGCCGCTCGTTCTCTCGGGATCGATGAAAAGAGCATCTACAACAAGATGAAACGGCTCGATATCAACGATCCCAAGTAAGTCTATTCCGATGCCGTCGTTGCGGTTGGCTGTGTGCTTCCGTCATCCTGCAGATAAATGATGACGCGGTCATGGACCAATAGCGCGATATCGTTCAAGCCATCGGCGTCGAGATCCGCGATGACGGCCTCCCGAGGTTCAAGCGAGCCCCCCTGACGCTGGAATGTCTTCTCCTCGAAGACTTGCCACTTTAGAGCCCGCTCAATTTTTCCATCGGCGGTAGAGGTGACAATTTCGAGATTGTGATCCATCGGATCGAGGATCAAGATGTCGAGCTTGCCATCCCCGTTCAAATCTCCCGGCACCATGTCGAAGAGTTGAGCATCTTTGTTATCGGATTCATAACTGGCCAGGAGTTTGAGGACGGTATCCGCCGTTCGTGAGTAGACGATTGCCATCTTCTCGCCGTCGAAGAGAAGAATATCCGCCGTCCCATCGCCGTTGAAGTCACCCGTTCGCATGCCGCGCAGATCAAATCCGCCGACGCGAAGAGTCTGCCACGCGCGATAGAGTCCGTTTTCGGCACGAAGGAAGACGAGAGATTGCGAAGCACGATCGTAAAGTACGAGTTCAGGTGTTTTGTCACCGACCAGATCGATCGCGCAGACACCCTTCACCTTGGCGTTGCCGTTCAACGAGTTGTACTGATCGACGACGTTCCATCGGCCGTCATCTCCCATGCGCAGGTTGCGGGCAAAGCTTTCCTGAGTCGCAAGAAACGCGGGCTTGCCGTCGAGAATCGGACCATAGTAAATGTCAGCCGATGTCAGATTCCCAAGCGTACCTTTCGCCGTGTCAGGCGCGGCGGCATAAGTCCCATCTTCTTTGGAAAGGAGAATCGTCGGCGGCTTAAATGGTAGGAATACGAGAATGTCGAGCCGGCCGTCGCCATTCACGTCCGCGGTCCGCATGTCATTCGGTTTGACGTCGAACTTCACGACGATGTCGTCTTGGCTGCCGAATTTGTCGGGGCCCCATTCACTGTCGCTCTTCGGATTTGTCGGCTTCAGCGAGTGAAGCACCTGCACATCTTCTTTCTTTCCGTCCTTCTCGCGCGACTCCTTCGAGATGTAGAGGATGCGAGTCTCTCCCTTCGCCCCGACGACATCGAAGATAATGATGTCCCCTTGAATCGGGAGAGGACGTGGAAAGCTGAGCCGACCATCGACGAATTCGCTGACGCCGAGCGACTTGTCTTTGGCGCTAAGCGCGATGAGAGCTGACTTGTTGTCGCCGTTGGCGTCAACCGCGCGGAGTGATTCCGTGCCGAGCATGTTGGGGAAGGTTGTCACGGTTTGAGCTGCATTGAAGAACTGAATCTGCGATGAATCAGCATCGCTTGCGATGATGTCGGTCCTACCATCGCCGTTGAAATCACCCACCGCGACGTCGGGAGATTTCCCACTCCCCGCCGCGTCGAAGGGAAAGACCACCGCTTGACCGGTCGGGGTATCGTCCGTCGGCTGCACAGTATCGAAGGTATAGACCATCAGCCGGTTGTTCAGCGAGCTGATCGAGAGAACCTCTTCCCCCGGTTTATCGTCGAATGGCGCGAATGAGACGCCGCGCGGTGGATCGATTCGGAGCCGGCGCTCGGGGCCGAAGGTCTTATCTTGCTCTTGATAACGAAGTCGAATGGGCAGATCGGCGGTCTGAGCGAAATAGATCAGATCGTTGCGTTTATCGGAATTGATATCCAGGATCTTGAGTAGCCCCGCTTGATCATCACCCAGTCGAAATCGTTTCGGATCGCTCAGTTTCCCTGCCGCTTGCTGATAGATGAGGTAGAGGTACTTCTGGCCCAGATAAGCAATGTCATCTTTGCCGTCACCATCCAAATCGCCGATCTCGATGCTCCAAGTTGATGCTTGAGCATCCGCATTTTCGAACGTCCGTTCCTGGCCGAAGGAGCCGTCCGGTTGCTGATACTCGATGTAGAGACCCTTGGGATCTCCCAGATAGACGATGTCCGCGCGACCATCGCTGTTCACATCTTTGATTTCGAGGGACTGAATGGTCCGTCGGACTTGAATCTTTCGGTGTTCCATCCGTTGGTCGTAGGAGATGTCGTTCACCTTCCCCGTGCCGGCTGCGGGCTTCTCAGGCTTGCCTCGTTGAGCCAGTACATCGATCCGATGCTTCAGGTTGTTCGTCACGGCAAGATCTGTTTTGCCGTCCCCGTCCACGTCGCGAGCGATCAGATTCGTCGTTCGGAAATCGAGCTTGTAGACCTCGGGCTCCTTGAATCCGTACTTGCTCGAAAGTGTCGGTTCCTCAGCAAGGACCCAATCGACGGCGACGAGAGTGGTAACAAGGAAAACGATAGAACGAAGCATGCGGATCATTTCCTCAATGGTCGGCCAATCGATCTCCCCGAGCGAGTGGAATTCCATTCCACTCCGTTATCTGGGAAGTGTCTCACCAACGGCCCAACGGAGGGAGGGCCAATTCGTCAACTTAGAGAGTGTGCCCATTAAGGCGGATCACTCCCTACTCCCATGGCGGTCATCATGGAATTCATCGGACGCGATGGTCCAAATGGACGCCACATGGGAATGGTCTAGCTTAGCAGTTCTTCCAGGAAGAGAGGAACTCTTTCTCCGACAGCGTCATGGCACTTTTTACAGCTCTTGAGCGAAGTGTGAGGCTCTGTTACGCAAACGAAGACCATTCGTTGGCCAGCCAATATACGGCGAAATCAAAACTCGTGAGTTGTCTTGAGTGCACCCGAAGGTGTACAAACTAGAGCGGCCTGGCTTCGTTCGATTAGGAATGGAACGAATGGGGCGTGATTAATGATCTGGTTCGAAGAAGGGTGAAGGGATGATGCTTTCGGTCGTCGCGACTTTATTCTCGATCCTGGGTGCCGGGGGAGAGATGGAAGTGATCACGCTTCGCAGTGGATATTCGGTGCGAGGGGAAGTCCTCAAGGAGAAAGACGACTCCATTGTCGTCGACATCGGCGTCGAAGTCGTCGTTATTCCGAAGCAGGATATTTCCTCACGCGGCAAAGAGGAGCAAGGCGGGGGGAGTGTCGGCAGCGAGAAGAAATTTGGACCTTCGCAGTATCTCTATTCAACGGCCGACCTTTCCGCGGCACCGATTAAGGATTTGGTAAACCGATTCGGCGAGGGAGTCGTTCAAATCCGTACCCCAAGCGGGTCTGGTTCTGGTTTCGTCATTGATGAAGAAGGGCACTGCATCACGAACTGTCACGTCATTGAGGGTGAGACCAAGATCACGGTCGACATCTTCGAGCAACGAGGCAGCGCTATCAACGAACGGAGTATTACCGACGTCGAGATCGTGGCACTGACTCCCTTTTTTGACCTCGCCCTACTGAAGCTACCGACCAAAGGGGGGAAGAAATACAAGCATGTGTTCTTTGGTTTCATCGAAGATTTGCGGCCGGGTGACACGGCATTCGCGGTGGGAAATCCGCTCGGGCTGACCCGGAGCGTGACTCAAGGTATCATTAGCAACACCCGGCGTAACGTCTCTGGACAGGTCTACTTACAGACGACGGCGCAGATCAGTCCCGGCAACTCTGGAGGGCCCCTGTTCAATTCGCGAGGTCAGGTCATTGGAGTCACGAACATGAAGATTCCGATGGGGGAGGGACTCGGATTTGCGATTCCCATCAATTACGTCACGGATTTCTTGCGGAATCGTGAGGCTTTTGCCTTCAATAAGGAGAACCCCAATACGGGGTATCATTATCAAGCTCCTCCCCGGCGACAGGCGCCCCTCGAACGAGCCGCGAACGGGTCGAGCCCCTCGAAATAGCCCGGTGCGGCCAGCGCCCAAGAATCTCCTGGAATCCAGCACCCTTTCTTTCTTTTTGATTGCAACCGCCAAGAGAATTGGTCACTCTGTTCTGGTCAACGGGAAGCACATCTGACTCAATCGTCCGAGAAGGTCGATTCGTAGCGATTTGTTTCATGCGGGATGAAACTTTCCCCTGACATGAGCAGTACACAGGTCGAACTGCATTCCGTACAACGTGGAGGCGGACGGGCTACCCCTTATGCCCCCGTCATCATTCGGTTTCCTAAAGCCAAGGAGTTATTCGTGAAAATGCTGCACCCAGCCCGAGCGGGCCGGCTTTGGGCCCGTGGGGTCCTCGCCGCGGCGCTTCTCCTCTCTTCCGTAACGTCGGCGTTCGCCGCTCCTTTTGAGGATGCGGTTCCGAGCGACACCGTCCTCTTCGTCAACTTCTCGAACCTTTCGAAGTTGAAGTCGAAGGTTGGCGAAACCAACCTCGCTAAGCTTTTCCACGACGAAGCGATGAAGCCCTTCGTCGATAACCTCGGCGGTGAGGTTCAGCTTCTTCTCGATACGGCCGAGCAGATCACCAGCATCAGCTTGACCGAAGTTCTCAGCCTGCCCACCGGCCAGGTCTCGATCGCTGTTCGACCGGATGCAGAAGACACGGATGCTCTTCCTTACGTTTACTTCCTCGCTGATTGCAAGGGGAACGAAGCCAAGCTCAAGGAAATCGTCGGCAAGATCACCTCGGCTGTCGAAGAGAACGGAATCGCCAAGGAACAAGTGGGCGATGCTTCGGTCTACTCCTTCGGCGATGCTTCGAAGCGTCAGCAGCTCGCGATCGTCGTCAAGGGTGCGATCCTCGCCATTGGCAATGATCCGGAATCGCTCAACAAGACCCTTTCCAGCATCGAAGCTGGTTCGAGCGAATCGCTCGGCAAGTCGGCTCGTTTCCAAGCGTTCCGCTCTCGCGCCGGTGCGGTTGGTCAGTTCGAAGTTTACGCTGACCTCGTCAAGACGATCGAGTTCGCTTCAGATCTCGGCCAGCCTGAGATCGCGACCGCCGTTGCCATGCTCGGACTCAATGCGTTCGAGTCGCTCGGCATCAGCATTTCGTTCGGCGAGAACGATTTCGACAGCAGCATGCAGATCCTCGTCAACACCAGTGGCACGAGCCCGATCTTCAACCTCTTGAAGATGCCCGCCAAGCCGATGAAGCCCGAGCCTTGGGTTCCGGCCGATGTCGTCTCCTACGGCAGCTTCAACTGGGATGTCGACACCTTCTACGAAACCCTCGTCGGAATGGTGAACGCGGTTCAGCCCGGTGCGATGGAACAGGTCGAGCAGATGCTCGCTGGTCCTGATCCGGCCAACCCGCTCCTCAACATCAAGAACGACCTGATCGGGCCTCTCGGCAACCGTCTCACCTTCATCTCGGACTACATCACCGAGGAAGGCAAGTCGAACCCTCGCTTCCTCATTGCGTGGGAACTCGAAAACAGCCAGAAGCTGACCGAACTCTTTGATCGCTTGATGGCTCTCGCCGGCGGTGCTCTTCCGCTCGAGACCACCTCGGTCAACGGCAACACGGTCTACACCTTCCCTCTGGGTGACCTCATCTCGGCTCAGGTCGATGAAAGCCAGATGCCCTTCAAGCTCGGCGTCTTCGGCTTCACCATCACCAAGACTCACTTGTTGCTCACGACTCACGTCGAATTGCTCAACAAGTGCCTCAACCCCGAAGGGGGCGGACTCGCTGAAAGCGAAGCTTACAAGCTCGTCGCCAGCAAGATTCCGGCGGAAGTCAGCTTGATCGGCCTCTCTCGCCGTGACCTTGAAGCCAAGGTGAGCTGGGACTACCTCAAGTCGGGCAAGCTCGCTGAGCTCATCCGCAAGGGTCTCGAGTCTCAGGACGAAGTCGGTGCGTTCCTCGGCGGCATCGTTGATGCCCTCGATGGCAGCAACCTCCCCGAGTTCGACAAGGTCTCGAAGTACTTCGTTCCGTCTGGCTCGTACGCGATCCAGGACGAGAAGGGTGTCAAGTTCTTCAGCTTCACTCCGAAGAAGTAATTCATTCGAAAATTCAGGCCTTCGCCTAGCGTGAAGGCCCGTTCTTTCAACAACCATCAGGGCGGGTCCAAAAGACTCGCCCTGACAGCGTTTTTGAATTAGTACAATTAATGGCCGCGGTTATTTGCGCGTTTCTTGATGCACGAATTCACATAGGAACTTGGCTTAGGCAGCCCGGACGCCTTGCTGGGTCTGTCCGATAATTCAAGCTTGGTTTTATTGCAGATGGGATGGCCCAGACAACTTGTTGTCTGGGTGCCGAAGGCACAAGAGGGGAGTCTTATGTAGGCTGGCGTCGTTAAACCCAGCGTGATCACGCGGCCCTCAGTAGAGTTGGTTGGTGACAAACTCGCCTATACGAATACGTTTGGGCGTTTGGTCCGCGTAGTTGTTTCTGATTATAGAACGACATCGCGGATAGCTTTCGTCATAGATGGCGAATGATCCAACTAACTTCGAGTGTTGAAGCGATTTGACACTACCTTCACTTCGCCAGCCATGTGTTGGTGAGCCAACCGAAATGAATCAATTGATGCGCACCATGCCATCGGGCAATCTCGAAAGCTTGATCCATTCGATCCGCTGACGTTTTGATCAAGATGACGAAGTGCCCCGCCTTTACTTCGTCGATGTGCCACTGCAGCACGCGGTCTTCCATGTCACTGAAATAGAAGGTGTGAATTCGCTCCAGAAGATGGAGCCCTTCCTCTCCCGCGATGATTTCCACCTGCTCGAATCCCGCCTCTTCGAGCGCTTTGGTGACTTGTTCCACACCCTCTTTCGAGTCAATCACCCCCACCAACTTTCCCATCGGTGGGCTTAGCGTCTGGCCATGATCATGGATCCACTCAACGTTCATGGGAGTTCTCCTAACGCATGCAAAAAAGCATTACCCTTATCTTCTGCCGCAAAGAATGTGCCTGGAACGGCGAGTGACTTCTGGGGCGATACGCAGTGAAATGAGCGATTTGTCAGTAATGAGGCAGAAAGAGATGGGCTGCGAACAACCAGGTTGAGCTAATTCCGATCAGTGGAGTAGTCATAATGACTGCACCAGTCACTCACAATCATCGTGGGATGCGTCGGACGACAGATACGGCGTAGATCCACAGCGGGAGGGCCGGTCCAGTCATGGTGGCTACCGCTCACCAACTGCTTTTGAGGTTGCGACACCAGCTTCTGTAATCGAATAACGCGGCTGGGTGGTCCAGACAACTTGTTGTCTGGATGCCGAAGGCACAAGAGGGAACCTCATCTCTCAGGGATAGCAAACCAATTCAGAATCGTTGATTCCACTCAATTTGCCCTCTTGTTGCTTCGCAACCCCGATAACGAGTTGTCGGGGCCACCCGAAAACATGCTCTCCCCTAGAAATTTAGAGGAAACCACCGCGTGAGATGTGCGGTGGTGCTACACGACGTCAACAAAACAGGCCGCTCGAGAGTTCACTCGAACGGCCTGCGAGTTCTCGATAAAGAATGGCTGATCCCTTAGTGGATCAACTTCTTGTACTTGATCCGGTGCGGTTCGTCGGCATCGGTGCCGAGGCGTTCGTGACGCTGCTCGATATAGGTTTCGTAGTTGCCTTCGCACCAGTGGACGTAGCTATTTCCTTCGAACGCGAGAATGTGCGTGGCGATACGATCGAGGAAGTATCGATCGTGTGACACGACAATGACACTGCCGGCGAAGTTCAGGATCGCTTCTTCCATCGCGCGAAGGGTGTCGACGTCGAGGTCGTTCGTCGGCTCGTCCATGAGCAGGACGTTCGTTCCCCGCTTGAGCAGCTTGGCGAGGTGAACGCGGTTTCGTTCGCCTCCGGAGAGATTGCCGACCAGCTTCTGTTGATCGGTCCCCTTGAAGTTGAACTGCGAGACGTAGGCACGTGTGTTGACCCGCTTGGGGCCGAACTCGAAGAATTCAAGATCTTCAGAGATCTCCTGCCAGACGGTTTTGCTGTCGTCGAGATGATCGCGACTTTGATCGATGTAGCCGACACTGACCGTTTCGCCGAAACGAATCGCGCCTGAGTCCGGCTTCTCGACTCCCATCAACATCTTGAAGAGGGTCGTCTTGCCTGCGCCGTTTGGCCCGATGACGCCGACGATACCGCCGGGCGGGATACGAAATGAAACGTTTTCGAAAAGCAGGTTGTCACCAAAAGACTTCGAGAGGTTATTGGCTTCGATAACTAGATCACCCAAGGGAGGCGAGGGTGGGATGAACATTTCGAATTCATCCTCGCGCTCCGCGAGCGACTCGGCCGCCAGCTTGTCGTAAGCCGCGATACGAGCCTTCGACTTCTTCATGCGCGCCTTGGGGCTCATGCGAATCCAGTCGAGTTCTCGCTGCAGCGTCTTCTGTCGAGCGGACTCGCGCCTCTCTTCCATCCGTAGACGTTCTTGTTTTTTCTGAAGGAAGACCGAGTAATTGCCTTCGTAGGGATAGCAGCGGCCGCGATCAATTTCGAGAATCCACTGGGCCACGTGATCGAGGAAGTAGCGATCGTGAGTGACCGCCACGATGGTACCCTCATACTCCGCCAAGTGACGTTCAAGCCAGAGAACAGAGTCAGCATCGAGATGGTTCGTCGGTTCGTCAAGGAGCAAGAGGTCAGGCCGCTTAAGCAGGATTTGGCAGAGATTGATTCGGCGTTTTTCACCACCCGAAAGCTTCGATACTTCCGCGTCACCCGGAGGAAGCCGCATGGCGTCCATGGCAATCTCAACACGTCGTTCGAGGTTCCATGCATCGACGCGATCGATCTCGTCCTGCAGCCGTGCCTGCTCGGCAATGGTTTTGTCCATTTCCTTGTCTGACATTGGCTCGGCAAATTTTGCATTGACCTTGTCAAAATCGATGAGGAGTTGCCGGATGGGAGCAACAGCATCCATGACGTTGTCGAATACATTTCGATTGGGATCGAGGCGAGGCTCCTGCGACAGATAGTCGACGGTATAGCCTTTCATGAGTTGGGCCTTGCCGTCGATTTCGGTGTCCATGCCGGACATGATGCGGAGTAGCGTGCTTTTGCCGGCACCGTTCTTACCAAGGACGCCGATCTTGGCCCCGGGGATGAAGGAGAGCGTGACATCATTGAGCACGACGCGGTCGGCATGCCGTTTCGTCATGTGCTCGAAGGTGTAAATGTAGCGCTGCTCTGCCATGGATTTCCTCGTTCACCTTACAATCAATCGATGTTGAATTCAGTCGTGCGGAGTTCCAAGCCTGTCAGGATGCTGCTGGTTTGTCGAGATCGGCGGCGTTTCTGACGAATGTGGCCGGCTACCCTCCCTGGTGCCTGAGTGCACTCCGTTGATTTATCGTATCGGATTAGCCCAGACTGGCGACGGGGAGGAGGGAGAGTGGGTGATCTTCTCAGAAATGGGGGCCTCCCTTAGAAAGGGGCATGTTCCGGCGCGGTGAGCCGGATTTCATGGGCAAGGAGGCCGACGTCATGGCTCGATCATTTAGAACTCTTCAGAGCATCCGCTTGGAACCCGATGGTTCTGAATTCGTGCTTGTCCTGACTGCGACACTTGGCACGGAAATAACAGTGGAACGAATTCCTCTCGGCGAAATCGATCAAGAAGAATTAATCACGGCACTTGAATCAGCGTTGGCCGATCTCCGTTCGCAGAAGACTGTCCCATCGGCGGCTTGAGTTGCACTAAATGAAAGCGGCAAGAGGAAGTTCCCCTTGCCGCTCGAATCGGTTAACAAATTCCACTCATGAAGAGCGCGTAAAGTCGAGCCCCGGATCTCCCTGTGGCGCTCCCACCATCGCGAAGTGGAACCCGTTCGAACCCTTCTTCGTCAACGTGCCAAGCATCGTTCCACCGTTCGGCGGTTCCAGCGCGAGGTTGTTATTGTCGATCGCGAACACCCCTTTGATCGACTGCGTCTTTCCACCGGTCGTGAATGACCAGGTGAATTGCTTATCCGCCGTCATTTCGAGGATGAACGTTGAGTCTCCTTGACCCTTCGCAGTCCACTTCCCGACAAGATTTTCTGCCGTGATCAATTGATCGGGCGGAACAGGCTTCTCGGTCGGTGGTGCCGGAGGCTGGGCATTAGGATCTGACGATCCCGCGTCCTGCGGACTGAGCATCTTCACGAGCTGTGCCGCCAACGAGTTATTGGGCTGAAGTTGAAGAACCAGCTTCAGTTGTTTCACCGCGGCCTCATTGTGTCCGCACGTGATGTAGTGATAAGCGAGGAGGAATCTCGCGGCCGCATCATCCGGGTTAGTTCGGCAGTAATCTTCGAGCTTTCGAAGCTGCTCGGTGTAAACGTCAACGTTCGGATAGAGCGAACTGAGCGTCGTCCAGTCCCAGCCGGGTCCCACGGAAAGCACGGCATAAATCGTCTCTGCCGCCTCACGATATTGACCGAGGGCAAACAAGACGAGCGCGCGGAACTCATTGACCGACGCATCCTTCGGCATGGCCGCGAGCGCCTTATTCACGTTCTTGAGCGCCGACTGGTAGTCGCCGTTGTAAAAGTCCGTTCGCGCCTGATCGAATGCGTCTGAACTTTGGGGCGGAACTTGAGGAGCTTGATCCGAGTCGGAATACGAAACGAGCGGCTCCGAGTAATTGATTGACGTCGAATCATCCACGACGACCGGCTGCGTGTAATAGGGATTCGAATAACTTCCGCAACCAAACGCGTAAGAGGCCGCGTTGAGACCCCACGCCGTCACGCCGAAGGCCGCCGCGACAGGATAGTTGTTCCACATGTAATTCCAGCGGTTCCCCCAGTAACCACCATGCCAATAGCCGTGATTCCAGTAAGGGTTGTAAGGTGGATGGGGTGGGTACGGGTGATTCCCGTTCCAGGGATGGTTGTCCCAGCCCGGTCGATTCTGCAAACGATCCTGTAGATTGTTTGCCCATTCCCCGTGATTTGGAAAACGTCCTTCGCCGACACCGGGCCGGTTGTTCCAGCCAGGGAAGTCATTTCCCGGACGATTGTTGATTCCTGGGCGATTCTCCATCCCTGGGAAGTTCGGCCGATTGGCAATGCCTGGTCGATCACCACCGAAATTGCCGTTGCCGAAGTTTGGACGATCCCCGATCCCGGGCCGGAACCCGTTATCAGGGAAATTAGGACGAGATCCGATTTCGGGACGCGAACCAGGAGTTAAACCGGGTCGATCAAATCCACCCGGTCGATCGAATCCTCCGCCGGGCCGATCGAAACCGCCAGGACGATTGAATCCACCGTCGAATCCGCCCCCTGGACGAAATCCTCCCGCTCCCCCCTGATTGAACCCTCCGGACGGACGGCTGAAGGAAGGAGAGCTGCCACCTCCGCGGAAGCCACCACCTCCGAAATCTCCGCCACCACGAAAGCCGCCACCTCCACCGAAGTTACCTCCACCGCCGCGGAAGCCACCACCACCTCCACCACCTCGAAAACCACCCCCCCCTCCAAATCCACCGCCGCGACCGAAGGTCACGTCCACATGGATGAGGCTGAAGGTGACACAGCCAATCACCAGACCTTTGAACCAGTTCATGACGTGCTCCTTTGGCTTATTTCTTCTTGGGGGTGGACGAGGTTGTTTCTGTGGGCGGGGGCGGACGACGCACGACGGTCAAGCTCATGTCAGGGAGCCGTTCTCCCGCAGAGACTCGCTCCGTAATCGTCATTCCAAAAGCGTCTTTGCCGAGCGGAGTGATTGTTCGACTGGCGGAAGCCGGTTCGCCATCTGAGGTGACTCCCTCGGTCTTGATCAGCCAGGAATAGCCGTCACGCCACCACGTTGCCTCGCTATAGGCACCTTCGGAATCAAAGGTCCATGATCGGAAGGATTTTCGAAGGGGATCCCATCCGATGCGCTGTGTTCCCTTGATCGTGTTAGCGCCGGTGAATCTGACGGTGAAGTCTTGGAGGATGAAATTGCCGTCCTCTGACCAACGACAGGATGTCTCAACGATCGATTCATCATGCTCGTCGATCCACTCGCCGATGAGCCAGGCAATCTCTTGTAGACGTTGGTGTGGGGTGATGACGACTTCCGGTGCGAAATCGCGGACGCTGCTGATCAACCATTTGCCATCTTTCTTGGTGCTGACGAGGCTATATCGCCGTTTGGTTTCTGGCGCTCCTGGCTCTGGAAAGAAGGTAGTCCATCCATCTTCGATGGACATTGTTTCGCTAATTGGCCTGATCGTTTCGACGTCGATGCGCATCTTCCCGTCTGGAGAATTCTTAAATGTCATCTCGAAAAGCTGCTTCAGTCCCTTCTCTCCCTCGTGTTTTTCTCCTTCTTCATTGATGATGACAGCAGTGGGAGTGAAAAGGCTTGTCAGCTTTGCGATGTCGTGCGCGTTGTAGGCCTCTTCGAATGCCGATGAAGCGCTCGGGACAGCTTTCTTCTCGGCTGGTTCTTTCGTCGCGGATTTCTCTTGGGAATATACTTCGTTCGCCAGGAGTGTCCCGCACACTCCTAGCATCAGAACCTCTCGCCATCGCATGGCTCGTGTCTCCTTCCCCGGTTCTTCGATCAATTCGATGAGGGCATTATCGCTCAACTCGACGGCGATTTGTCAAAGCTTCTTCAAACTTCGATGGTGTTGCAATGAGGAAGAATCATTCGCGGGATAGACAAAGAATTGGCCGGCGGAAGAATCCGAAACTCTTCCCGCGATCCTCCAATGTGACGTTGAAAGGTCATGCTATTTCGACTGATCAGCTCGCGCCACTGCCTCGAGAAGTCGCTCTACTTTGGTGCGATCTTTGACACCGGGAGAGGATTCGGCCCCACTGGCCAAATCTATCCCGGCAGGGCGGCAGCGGCGAATCGCCTCTTCCGCGTTTTCCGGTGTGATTCCACCGGCCAGCAGCCACGTGAGAGAGGGCTTCCAATCTCCCAATGTGGACCAGTCCCACGTGTCCCCTGTTCCACCCGCAGAACCAGGGCGAAAGGCATCGAGCAGAACGGCTTGCAACAACGGTGACGTGGCATCGCTGATGAATCGCTCAATCTCATGAAGCGTTGATGCATTTTTGACGCGAAAGGCTTTGAAAACAGGAAAAGGCTCATGGCTCGCCACCGATCGTGCCGGTTCGTCCCCATGAAGTTGCACGGCGGCCAGCCCAACGTCCTTTGCGATGCGGCAAACATCCTCGGGTGTTCGATCGACGAACACACCGATCGCAGGAATGTGTTGCGGAAGCAGGTCAACGATCGCCTTTGCGGTCAATTCATCCACGAACCGAGACGATGCCGGATGAAAATTCAATCCAACCGCATGGATCGGAAGGTTGGCCAACCATTTCGCATCACTCGGCCGAGTGATGCCGCAAATCTTGACCGAGGTTCGCCCCGGATTGGGTTGAAACAAACGCTGAGTCAACTTCTACCGCCTTTCGCCAAACACGAACGGACGCTTCCATTAGAGCAGATCACCGCATACTGTCGCGATGACTGGTATTTTACGATCGAAAATTCCAATGCGTGGCCCGCTACAGCCCCCTACGAATTGCCCTAAGATAGCCATTCCAAATCGAACAGGAATCAACGGGAAGGGTGATGGGATGGCTCGACTGAAAACTCTCTTTACCGGCCAATGGGCGGATCTGAGCCTTGAGGAACTGGCGGCGAAAGCTTCTGGGTGGGGATACCAAGGGCTGGAACTCGCCTGCTGGGGTGATCATTTCGAAGTCGGCCGTGCCCTCGCGGAACCGGACTACTGCCAGAGCAAGCTCGATCTTCTCGACAAGTACGGGCTCGATTGCCAAGCCATCAGCAACCATCTCGTCG
>JAIEPU010000048.1 GCA_019748235.1 bacterium | reverse complement strand
CTCCCCACCTCGATCACCCGATAAACGTCGGGTTCTTATCGTGGATGATAATGTAGACGCCTCCTCGAGCTTGGCGCTCATGCTTGATTTCATGGGGAATGAGACTCGAATTGCTCATGATGGCCAGCGAGCGATTGATGTGGCGGCGGAGTTTCACCCCGACCTCATCCTACTTGATATCGGAATGCCCCACTTGAACGGATTAGAGGCCGCCGCTGAAATTCGAAAACGGGCTTGGGGTAGAGAGATCATGCTGGTCGCACTCACAGGTTGGGGACAAGAGGAAGATCGGCGTCGAACCAAGGAAGCTGGATTCGATCTTCATCTTACGAAACCGATCGATTTTTCCGTCCTGACGGAGGTGCTTGACTCGATTAAGAAAGTCCGCTGATCTCAAGCTTGGGTTGCGTGGACTTCTCGTCGCCTCGAAGGCTGGAGTGGCTTACAGGCCGGTGAGCTCATTTTGTCGAGAATAGCTCTCAAGGATGGAGGTCAATAGTTCGATGCTCACGGGTTTAACCACATGACGTGTGAAGCCGGCCGCCAACGCATTTTCTTTATCCCTTTCCGCTCCCCAGCCCGTCAGCGCAACGATCATCATATCGCTGAAGGCTTCGTTTCGACGAAGACGCTGGCAAACTTCGTATCCGTCAATGTCGGGTAGTCCGATATCTAAAAACGTGATGTGCGGATTGGCTGCGGTGGCCACGGCAATCGCGTCCATACCATTGTTCGCTTGAAATACCTCGTGCCCCTGAATCCGTAAAAGCATCGCAAGAGACTCGGCGGCATCCACATTGTCATCAACCACCAAGACGCGACAGGAACCGAGTTTTCGTGATTTCATGTCCTTCGATGAGGAAGACGTCGGAGCCGGTATCGGTTTGGCCAACGGTAATCGAACGGTGAAGATGCTCCCGAGGTTCACTCCACCACTTTCCGCGGATATGTTTCCGTCGTGCATCTCAACGAGTCGCAAGGCGAGAGACAGACCTATACCAAGGCCGCCGCGCGCGAGGTCGATCGTGCGATTGACCTGTCCAAACATTTCGAACACTTTGGGCAGCATCTCTTGCGGAATGCCAACTCCATCATCCTGGACCCGGATGACCGCGTGCCCATCCTCTACAGTAGCCGAGACTCGAATCGCCTTCCCAGGGGGAGTGTATTTCGCAGCATTGTTCAACAGATTCCCGACGACCTGAGATAATCTCGTGAGGTCGCCGTGAATCCAAATAGGTGTCTCCAGCCTCGTCATGTTCAATTGTTGAGAAGTGCTTTCCATCAAAGGACGTGTCATCTCGACGGCATGATCCAGCACTGACTGCACCGTGATATGGCTCTTACGCAGTTCGATCTTTCCATGATTGATTCTGGCCACATCGAGGAGGTCATCAACCAGGCGAACGAGATGTTGCAATTGACGTTCCATCATGATTTGCGCCGCATGCTTCGACCGTCCATCGACGTCCCGCTTGATGATCTCTAACCCTGTCATGAGGGGAGCAAGAGGATTTCGGAGCTCATGAGCGAGCGTCGCGAGGAACTCGTCTTTTCTCCGGTCGGCATCCCGAAGGACTGATTCCGCATTAACCAGCGCTTGCGTCCGCTCAGCCACATGCGTCTCAAGTGTTTCGTTCAAATCTCTCAAACGTTCTTCAATTCTCGATCGCTCCGCAACTTCCGAAAGAAGAGTTTCGTTGACTCGCTCCAGTTCTCTTGACTTTCGATGCAGTTCGGCGAAGGTCGCCACTTTTGATCGGAGCACTGTTGGATTGACTGGCTTATGGAGATAGTCGACGGCACCGGATTCGTAGCCAGTCAGAATATGCTGATCTTCATGATAGTAGGCCGTGAGAAAAATGATGGGCACACGCGCGGTCTTCTTCCGCTCCTTAATCATCTGAGCGAGTTCGAACCCAGTCATCCCCGGCATTCGTACATCGAGAATAAGGAGCGCAAACTCTCCTGAAACCAGGGCCATTAAAGCATCTTCCGCCGAGGTCGCGCGGACTAACCGATAATCACTCTCGTCTAGAATTGACTCGAGCACCGTGAGATTCTTCGGTTCGTCATCAACGATTAGAATATTGATGGCATCCTTGTCGATGCTCATCGCATGAGCATGCATTCGATTATCGATTGTCGCTCCCTCGTTATCTCGTTCACCCATGGGATCAAATCCTTTGCAGTGATGGCTTAACGGAAAAGCCAAACTCGCATGAGCGAAAGCAATTGATCGGTGTTAACCGGCTTTGCGATATAGTCGCTGGCCCCCGCATCGAGGCATTTTTCGCGATCACCTTTCATGGCTTTGGCGGTGAGAGCAATGATGGGAAGAGTTCTGAACTCCGGAAATCGCCTGATCTCTTGCATCGTTTGATAGCCGTCCATTTCGGGCATCATGATATCCATGAGGACCATGCCGAGTTCCGGTGTGTTCTTGATGATCTCAATTGCTTGGCGACCGTTCGTCGCAGTGAATATCTCCATGTCATGATTTTCGAGCACTGACGTGAGGGCGAAAATGTTGCGGGCATCATCATCGACGACAAGAACCTTCTCTCCTCTCAACACCTCACTCGAAGTATGAAGCTTGGATATCATCCGTTGCTTCTCATCCGGCAACTCCGTAACGACTCGATGGAGGAAAAGCGCTGTCTCATCAAGAAGACGCTCGGGTGACTGGACATCTTTGAGAATGATGCTCTTCGCCATGGATTTGAGCCTGCTTTGCTCATCTTGGCTCAGATCCTTTCCGGTGAAGACGACGACGGGTATGTCACGCAAAGACGACTCCGCATGTATTCGTTCGAGGAGATCAAATCCACTCATGTCAGGAAGCCGCAGATCGAGAACGATGCAGTCAAACGGCTGCTGAAGTAATAATTCGAGCGACTCGTGCCCGCTCGATGCCGCAACGATTTCGATGTCGTCATGCCGCAAGAGTTCAATCACCGAATCTCGTTCGATGTCGTTATCCTCAATCACTAAAAGTCGCTTGGTGCGAGGCAGGGCAAAGTCTTTAATTCGATCGAGGGCAAGTTCGATATCGTCGGTCGTGGGTGACTTGATCAGATAGCTGAACGCACCATGAGCCAATCCATGCTGTCGTTCTTCTTCGAGCGTGACGATCTGGACGGGAATGTGCCGGGTACTAGGATCCAATTTTAATTGATTGAGTACCGTCCATCCAAGCATGTCGGGAAGGAAGATATCGAGAGAAATCCCTGCCGGGCGGTACTGGCGCGCGAATGAAAGACCGACAGCCCCCTTTGTCGCGACGATCCCTTTGAATCCCTTATCCCGCGCCAAACCAAGGAGGATTCGGGCATAGTGTGGATCGTCCTCAATGATCAGCAATACAGCATCACCGTCAACGATCGTCTTTTGATCATCCTCAATTTGTTCTTCGCGATCGACCGGTAGAATCGTCAGTTCACGAGCAGCAGGGTTCGAGTTGATGACCTTGAGCGCACTATCCGGTCCACAATAATGTACCGGCAGATAGAGCGTAAAGGAACTCCCCTCCCCGAGCGCGCTAGTCAGTTTGATTTCGCCTCCGAGTAAAATCGCGAGTTCACGGCTGATGGCCAGTCCGAGACCGGTCCCCCCGTACTTGCGTGACGTCCCCGCATCTGCCTGTTGGAATGCTTCGAAGATGAGTCGCTGCTTTTCGGGAGCAATTCCAATTCCCGTATCTTGCACGGTGAACGCAACCACTTCGTGAGATGTCGATAAAATCGGATGATCCGGCGTCCATCCCCCTTCCACCAGATCGGCACGAACGCTCACTTCGCCGTGAGAAGTGAACTTCATGGCATTGGAAAGAAGGTTCTTCAGAATCTGTTGAAGTCTCTTTGGATCGCTGTCGAGATATCGTGGAAGCCGAGAGGAGAACTCCACATGAAATGGGAGGTTCTTCGCATCAGCCACGTGGCGGAAATTACGTTCGATCGTATCCTGCAGTCCTGCGAACGGGATCTTTTCGACTTCGACAGTCACTGTTCCCGACTCAATCTTCGAGAGATCGAGAATATCATTGATCAGATTCAGTAGGTCGGAACCGGAAGAATTGATGTTCTTCGAGAAATCTACTTGTTTATTCGTCAGATTCCCCGAGGAATTCTCCGCGAGTTGCTGACTTAGAATAAGAATGGAATTCAACGGGGTACGAAGCTCGTGTGACATGTTTGCCAAGAATTCGGATTTATACTTCGACGTCAATGCAAGCTCAGCGGCCTTTTCTTCGAGAGCATATCGCGCTTGTTCGACTTCGGTATTCTTTCTTTCGACTTCCGCGTTTTGCTCCGCCAGTAGCCGTGCCTTCGTTCCTAGCTCCTCATTCGTGGTCTGAAGTTCGGTTTGTCGCGCTTGCAGTTCCGCCGTCAATTGCTGCGACTGCGTCAGCAACCCTTCTGTTCGCATGGTCGCTTCAATGGTATTGAGTACCACACCGAGCGACTGAGTGAGCTGATCCAAGAAGCTCAAGTTGACGTCGCTGAATTGATCGAGCGACGCCAGTTCAATGACGGCCTTGACCTGACCTTCAAATAGCACAGGAAGGACAACAATGCTCACATGCTTCGCGCGGCCGAGACTCGAGGAAATCGTGATGAAATCAGCGGGAACGTCATCCATCAAGATACGCGTCTTCTGCATGACGCATTGACCGACAAGCCCCTCCCCCAATCGAATCGACTCAGGGATCGGCTCGTCGTTGACGTTCGCGAAACTCGACAAAAGCTTGAGCGCTGCCTCGTCATCCGTGGCATTCAGGTGATAAATCGTGCCTTGCTGGGCTTTAATGAGTGGGGCGAGTTCTGTTAAAAGCATCCGGCCGACGGTTTTGAGATCGCGTTGACCTTGAAGCATGCCGGTAAATTTCGCGAGATTGGTTTTGAGCCAATCCTGTTCGCGATTGCTTTCCGTCGTCTCCCGCAGATTCGAGATCATGGTGTTGATGTTGTCTTTGAGTTCGGCGACTTCACCCTTCGCGTCGACTTGAATGGATCGCGTCAAATCACCCTTCGTGACCGCCGTTGCGACCTCGGCAATCGCTCTAACTTGTGTGGTCAGGTTGGCGGCGAGAAGGTTGACGTTATCCGTCAAATCCTTCCAGGTTCCTGCAGCCCCAGGGACGTTCGCCTGTCCACCGAGTCGACCATCGACACCGACCTCACGCGCGACATTACTGACTTGATCTGCAAAGATTGCCAGCGTGTCGGTCATGTTGTTAATGGTGTCGGCAAGCGCGGCAACTTCCCCCTTCGCTTGAACGGTCAAGCGTTGGCTGAGGCTACCGTTCGCAACCGCAGTGACCACTTTCACAATTCCGCGAACTTGTTCTGTAAGATTGGACGCCATGAAGTTGACGTTATCCGTCAAGTCTTTCCAAGTTCCGCCGACCCCCGACACTTGAGCTTGGCCGCCAAGCTTTCCTTCGGTTCCGACTTCACGGGCGACGCGGGTCACTTCGTTCGCGAAGGAGTTGAGTTGATCAACCATCGTGTTAATGGTGTTCTTGAGTTCGAGAATTTCACCTTTGACGTCCACGGTGATCTTCCGATTGAGATCGCCACGAGCGACGGCGGTCGTCACCTCGGCAATGTTGCGGACTTGTGCCGTGAGGTTTGCGCCCATCGTATTCACGGAGTCCGTGAGATCTTTCCACGTCCCCGCGACACCGGGGACCACGGCCTGCACTCCGAGGCGCCCCTCGGTACCGACTTCTCGAGCAACACGCGTCACTTCCGATGCAAAGGAACGGAGCTGTTCGACCATCGTGTTGATGGTTTCCTTGAGCTGTAGAATCTCACCTCGAACATCGACGGTGATTTTCTTTGAGAGATCACCGTTCGCGACGGCGATTGTCACCTCGGCGATGTTACGGACTTGACCGGTCAGATTTGACGCCATCGAATTGACATTATCGGTGAGATCCTTCCAAGTTCCCGCGACGCCAGGAACCTGAGCTTGACCACCCAGTTTCCCTTCCGTTCCGACTTCGCGGGCCACGCGCGTTACCTCGGAAGCAAACGCGGACAATTGATCGACCATCGTATTCATGGTCTCTTTGAGCTGAAGGATTTCACCCTTCACGTCAACCGTGATCTTCCGATTGAGATCACCGCGTGCGATGGCAGTAGCGACATCCGCGATATTGCGAACTTGGCCGGTGAGATTCGATGCCATCGAATTGACGTTGTCCGTGAGATCCTTCCATGTACCGGCGACGCCCGGAACCTGAGCTTGACCACCCAGTTTCCCCTCCGTTCCGACCTCGCGGGCAACACGACTGACTTCCGAGGCGAACGACCGAAGTTGCTCGACCATCGTGTTAATAGTTTCTTTGAGCTGAAGGATTTCTCCCTTCACGTCGACGGTAATCTTTTTCGAAAGGTCCCCATTCGCGACGGCGATCGTCACTTCCGCGATGTTGCGAACCTGACCGGTGAGATTAGACGCCATCGAATTGACGTTGTCGGTCAGATCCTTCCAGGTACCTGCCACTCCTTCGACCGCCGCCTGACCACCGAGCTTTCCATCGGTACCCACTTCGCGGGCGACACGGCTCACCTCGCCGGCGAAAGCGTTCAACTGATCGACCATCGTGTTCATGGTCTCTTTGAGCTGAAGGATTTCCCCCTTCACTTCAACCGTGATCTTTTTCGAGAGATCTCCCTTGGCGATGGCGGTCGCGACGTCGGCGATGTTTCGAACCTGTCCTGTGAGATTCGAGGCCATGAAATTCACATTGTCGGTCAGATCCTTCCATGTGCCGGCCACTCCCGGAACCTGCGCTTGGCCACCGAGTTTTCCTTCCGTTCCAACCTCTCGGGCCACGCGCGTCACTTCCGAAGCGAAGCCATTCAATTGATCGACCATCGTGTTGATAGTGTTCTTGAGTTCGAGAATTTCCCCCTTCACTTCGACGGTGATCTTGCGACTCAAATCACCTCGCGCGACGGCGGTTGTTACATCGGCAATGTTGCGGACCTGACTGGTCAGGTTGTTGGCCATGGAATTGACGTTATCGGTGAGATCTTTCCACGTGCCGGCGACACCTCGCACTTGGGCCTGTCCGCCAAGTTTCCCCTCGGTTCCAACTTCGCGCGCGACGCGACTGACTTCCGACGCGAACCCATTCAACTGATCGACCATCGTGTTGAGTGTATTCTTCAGTTCGAGGATTTCGCCTCGCACATCGACAGTGATCTTGCGCGATAAATCCCCATTCGCGACGGCCGTCGCCACGTCGGCGATGTTACGAACTTGCCCGGTGATGTTTGATGCCATGGAATTGACATTGTCGGTGAGGTCTTTCCAAACTCCCGCGACGCCCGGCACGACTGCTTGGCCGCCGAGCTTTCCCTCAGTGCCGACTTCTCGCGCCACGCGGCTGACTTCACCGGCAAACGCATTGAGCTGATCGACCATCGTGTTGATGGTGTTCTTCAGTTCGAGAATCTCCCCTCGAACGGAGACAGTAATTTTGCGCGATAGATCACCATTCGCGACGGCAGTCGTCACGTCCGCGATGTTGCGAACTTGGGCGGTGAGATTCGTCGCCATGGCGTTCACCGAATCAGTGAGGTCTTTCCAAGTTCCCGCGACCCCGCGCACTTCGGCCTGTCCACCCAAGGCTCCTTCGGTTCCTACTTCGCGAGCGACACGCGTCACTTCAGAGGCGAAGCCATTGAGCTGATCCACCATCGTGTTGATGGTGTTTTTGAGCTCGAGGATCTCTCCCTTTACATCGACCGTGATCTTCTTCGAAAGGTCACCATTGGCAACGGCGGTTGTGACCTCGGCAATATTTCGAACTTGCCCGGTGAGGTTCGATGCCATGAAGTTGACATTGTCAGTCAAATCCTTCCACGTGCCGGCAACGCCGGGGACGAGTGCTTGCCCTCCCAACTTCCCTTCTGTACCGACTTCGCGAGCGACACGAGTCACTTCAGAGGCAAAGCCATTGAGCTGATCCACCATCGTGTTGATGGTGTTCTTCAGCGCAAGGATTTCTCCCTTCACATCGACAGTGATCTTGCGTGACAAGTCGCCTTTTGCGACGGCCGTCGTGACTTCGGCGATGTTTCGAACCTGTCCCGTCAGATTTGAAGCCATCGAGTTGACGGAATCCGTGAGGTCTTTCCACGTTCCGGCGACACCGGGCACTTGTGCCTGTCCACCCAACTTTCCCTCTGTACCGACTTCGCGCGCCACGCGCGTGACTTCGGAAGAGAATCCATTGAGTTGGTCAACCATCGTGTTGATGGTCTCTTTGAGTTCGAGAATCTCGCCTTTAACATCGACCGTGATCTTGCGCGACAGATCGCCACGAGCAACCGCCGTCGTCACGTTCGCAATGTTGCGAACCTGAGCGGTGAGGTTCGTTGCCATGGCATTGACAGAGTCGGTGAGATCCTTCCAAGTACCGGCAACACCGGGCACGACAGCCTGACCACCAAGACGACCGTCCGTACCGACCTCACGAGCAACGCGAGTAACTTCCGAAGCGAACGAACGAAGCTGATCGACCATCGTATTGATGGCTTCTTTGAGTTGAAGAATTTCGCCACGAACGTCGACGGTAATCTTCTTGGAGAGATCGCCATTGGCGACAGCAATCGTCACATCCGCGATGTTGCGGACCTGAGCAGTGAGATTGCCGGCCATTTGATTCACTGATTCAGTCAAATCTTTCCAGACGCCGGAAACACCTTTCACTTGAGCTTGTCCGCCAAGCTTTCCCTCAGTCCCGACTTCGCGAGCGACGCGCGTGACTTCCGACGTGAAGACCGAAAGTTGCTGGATCATCGTGTTAACGAGTTTCGCGGATCGGAGAAACTCGCCGCGGAGAGGACGACCGTCAACCTCTAGTTCCATCGATTGGCCAAGATCGCCCTTTGCGACGGCACCAATTGTCCGAGCAACATCCGCCGTCGGTCGAACGAGATCATCCAGCAACGTGTTGAAAGAATCGACTTTGCTCGCCCAGCTTCCAACCGCTCCGGGGACGGACATTCTTTGTTTCAGTCGACCTTCTTGGCCCACGGAATAACTGAGACGTGACACTTCGTTGGCGATTCGCTCTTCGAGCGACACCACTTGATTGAACGCCTCCGCAATTCGACCATCGGTCCCTTCCCAATCACTAGGAAGTCGAGTGGAAAAGTCGCCATCTCGAAAGGCAAGGAATGCCGCCAATATCTTGAGCCCGTTGGAACCTGAAGATGCCACTCCGCTGAACTCATCCGATCCGACAGCATTCCTTCGTCCGCTTTGCGCTGGAGCGAGCTCCACTGCATCGCTGGCAGCTGCCGAAATAGTTCCTGCTTGATCGATCGCCCCGTTATTGAGTGATTCATCCATGGCAGCTCATTCTAGTTCGACTGGATCGAGACCATGACCTTCTGAACTCCCTGGCAACCGATCCAAGCTCGGCGGCGAGAGCCAACAAGGATGCCGTCTCGAAATCCCGTTGGGCCAAATGCGTACTTGACCGTCCCCATTCTCAAAGCTTCACACGTTCACTTGGGATATGCATGGGAGTTGATGGAAACTCCCGTAGGCTTAACTACGTCCTGCGGCATACCCCATGCCGATGCAACAAAGAGTTTGAAAATGCATGAATGATATCGGGGGCAACCCTAGGAAAACTGGATTAATGAAGGTCTGGTTGGTTCAAAGAAGCAGGGCGACAACAATCAGAGCGGACTGCTCAACGTCACTTTGGAACCGAAGCATTGATCAAAGAAAGATCAACTTGATCTATAAACGACCAAACCAAGATTTGGTTGCAACCGCCGGTGGTAGCAAGTTAACAGCACCTTTTAGCATTGCTTGGTGCGCTCTTTTGCCTGTCGGAGATGCTTGGCCTCCTCGAACTCTTTTCGACGCTGGGTGGGCAGGCTTTTTCCGGCCCGATTGATAAACATTTGAATCATTCGAATCGCAGAGCCTATTCCACCGGGACTGACTTTCTTCGTTGCCATAACGCGAGCCACTGTTTGCGCATCTTTTGTAAATAGGCCTTCCGGAGGATGGGTCGAATCCGTCTTGATCTTTCCAGACCATTTCGTGTCCTTCGCGCGAGTGGAACCTTTGCCTCGGCCTTGGTTCGCGACAGACTTCTTTCTCGCAGCCACGTTATCCTCCGTTCGAATCAATGATGAATACTGCAAGCAGTCGGTGATAATAGGCGGACGCCCTGCTCTTTACTCAGTTGATCTCCCTCCTTGTGCCTCATTCCAATTCGCATCGGCCAGCATGTCTAGGCGTTGCAGGGGTTGATTCAGATTTTTTTGATTGCCCGCATCACCACGCGAGTAAGGGGCTCTCTGGCCTTGACCATGTTTCGCCTGAGCATTCTCGTCCAGTTGTCCTTCTTCCTGTCGAGGCTTGCTCGATTCCGTCACGGGTTTCCCTTGCGACTCGCTCTCTGCTCCTTTCCCATGACGCGTCGACTCGTTCTCCTTCTTTGAATGCTTGGGGTTCCCTTGCTCATGACGTTGAGCTGCCATTTTCTGCTCCTTCAATTGCATGCTACTTGAATTCATTGAGGTCTGTGCCAAACTCACGTGTCGCAGATGATGACAGTGAGAGATCATCGATAGTCAGTTCGCGGCAACTCATATGCCGATCGTCCAGTAAAGCCGCACGACATGATAGAATAGAATTTAAAGATGAATTAACGGGAAGCATATGACATGGTAATTCGGGTCGGATGTGCAACTTGGTCGCTGAATAAAGAAGTCAAGCCGCAATTTCCCTCTCATGGAACACACCTCGAGAGATATTCGCATGTCTTTAACTCGGTCGAGATCAACTCCTCTTTTTATCGGCCGCATCGACATGAGACGTATTGTAAGTGGGCGTCCGCCACCCCTCAGGATTTCCGATTCTCCGTAAAAGTGCCGAAGCAAATCACGCATGTGAAGCGATTGATGAATTGCGAAAACGAAGTGCTATCATTTCTCACAGAGATCTCAGGCCTCGGACAAAAGCTTGGCCCCATTTTGTTACAGTTGCCGCCAAGTCTCGCGTGGATCGAGGATAGGATGCCTTTATTCTTCAGCCTTTTACGAACCTACACCTCTCATCCAGTCGTTTGCGAACCAAGGCATAGATCGTGGTTCGACGGCAACGTGGATTCACAATTGAAATCCTTTAATATTGCCCGAGTCGCGGCCGATCCTGCCGTTGCTGATGCCGGTCGAACTCCGGCGGGCGATGAAAACGTTCGCTACTATCGTCTGCACGGAGCACCCAGAATGTATTACTCGGCTTACGATAATGATCAGTTAGCGGCGCTTGCGATGGAACTCAAGAACTCTGTCGGAACTGGAGTGGGTGAAACTTGGTGCATTTTCGACAATACAGCGGAGAATGCCGCTCAGAAGAATGCGATCATACTGAACAAGTTACTAAAACAATGAATTCCACTGAACGAGCGGAGAGGCGTTCCGCTCGCTTCAGTGATAGAACTGCGAGGCTTTACTCGGAAACTTCCTCAGCTTCCTTGTTGACCTCATTCATGGCGATATCGGTCAGCTTTTCGTCAGCTGCTTTCTCTTCCTCAAGCGTTTCTTCGAGCAACTTTGCGACGTCCTCGTTACCGATCATTTGAGCCAACGTGCGCGCCGTGCCGTAGGCGGCAATCTCGTAATGCTCCACGCGTTGAGCGGCGCCGATAAGGGCAGCATCCTTGACTTGGGATTCACCCTCTTCTTCAATCAAGTCCGCACCTTCCTCAATCAGACCTTCCATCGCCTTGCAGTGTTCGGCTCGAGGAGATTTCTCTAAAAGACGAAACGCCTCTTCCAAGCGGTTCACATGTCCTTTGGTTTCTTCGAGGTGATCTTGAAACGCCGTCCGCAATGCCTCACTCGCGGCTGCTTTCGCCATCTTCGGCAACGCTTTCGTGAGCTGCTTCTCCGCACTGAGCAAATCCTTCAACTCGTGCACCAGTAAATTCTCAAGAGTATCGAGTTTCATCTCTGTTCCTCGTCCAAAAATGGAAGCCTTGCTGATCCCTGCCTAACCGCTTCGGCTGGGAAACGACCAATTCGTCGCCTCGTCCGAAGCGTTACTCGACGTTCCCCTGAAGGATTCGCGTCGCGATAAACCTGTGATTGCAACCGATGTGCCATCATCCGGCGCATTCTTTGCGTCGAGATTTGCGATTCCACTTCAGATCATGCCAGAAGGAATGGATCGATGAACACTGACACCGTTGATGGGGGGAGGAAAGAGAAATCTCCCGTCGCACTCCTTCTGATCGACGTCATTAACGCGTTCGATTTTCCAGAAGCGGATAACCTTTTGGAGTTCGCCCTTCCCATGGCGGACAAGTTGAGAAGACTCCGTGAGCACTGTCGTGATCAAGGCATCGCGGTTATTTATGTCAATGACAATTTTGGCCACTGGAGATCCGATTTTCACCGACAAGTCGATCGATGTCTCGAAAAGGACTGTAAGGGGCGGCCAATCGTCTCATTACTGCAACCGAGCGAAGAGGATTATTTCGTCCTGAAACCTGCACACTCAGGATTTTTCTCGACAGCCCTCGAGGTATTACTTCGATACTTAGAATCAGAAACGTTGATTATCACCGGAGTCGCGACGAATATGTGTGTCCAATTCACCGCGAATGATGCCTATTTTCGAAACTATCGACTTTGCATTCCGCGCGACTGTGTCGCCGCGAATACAGCGAAGGCGTCTGATGCCGCGCTCGAACAAATGGCTGAAACGCTTAAGGCAATGATTGTCGACTCCTCAGATATGCCATGGGACAATCTCCTCAAGAATTCTGCACGTACTTGATGATGCTGATGTCTCCGTTTCTTTCTTTGAAAGCATGGCGTATTTCAGAGAGTTCAGAAACTCCCTGAAGGCGCGCCGCTTCCGAGAGATCATGAAGAGAAATATGGCACTCTTTCATCCGATTCAACAGGACTTTACCCTCTCCCACAATCTGAACGGCATGTCCCTTCGTCAAGTCACCAAAGCGATGCCATCGCGCACCAATCCAGGTGATGACCCAATGAGCCAAAATAATTCCTAGCGAAGCAGCCGTGGTGCCGGTCAGAGATGCATGACCAGTAATCCCTCGGCTTAGTAACGAACCCAGGATCATTCCCACTAGGATATCGATCCCGGTAACTCGACCGACGAGGCGTCCTTTACCAATCCTTATGACGAACAATCCAACGATGTAAATCAAGACAGCGCGCGCAACGATCTGGTACAGAGTCAGTCGTTCTGCTGGATAATCCCCTCCGAATATCTTCTCGACGAGATCCATTGAAGGTCCTTATCCTTTAGGACGCCGAATTATATTCCGAGCTACGCTCCTGCCGTCTATCAGTACGCTTCGTTCCATCGGACCGGACGTACGACAAACGATCATTCTGCGCAAATGACAACCACTCCGAGCAGCGAGCACAAAGAGATCCCGAACTATCCGATCTTGCGGGAAGTCCCCGGTTCACGTTCGATTCCTTTTGAAAATCGATCAATTTCCCAGATTGCCAGCTCCTACCGGTCTTACGGCATCCAGTTTGCATTCAGTTCCGTTGCCGTCACCAATAGAGACAACTCGATTCAGCATCACCTCCTGGGGAGTTCTTCATGGACGCCGGAAACCCTATTGTTGTCTTTTCGCATCTCCGTTGGGACTTTGTGTTTCAGCGCCCGCAACATATCCTCAGTCGTCTCTCGAAAACGAATCCCATTCATTACATCGAAGAACCGATTATCGACTCGGCAAAAGCAGGGACGTGGACGATTCGCTCGGTCGATCCGAACATAACCGTGTACCAACCTCACACCAATATCACGGAGCATGGTTTTCATCCGACTCAAATTCCAATTCTAAAGAAAATGCTCACGGAGATGCCAAATCTCAAAGCCTTGCAGAATCCCTATGTTTGGGTGTATACGCCAATGGCCGTTGAACTCGTCCGATCACTGTCGCCGTCAATGATCATCTATGACAGCATGGATGCTCTTGATGCATTCAACGGGGCTCACCCTGAACTACTTGAGAATGAAAACGAATTGCTCCTTGATGCTGATATTGTCTTTACGGGTGGAAGAAGCCTTTATCATCGAATGCATCAACGACACTCAAATGTCCATTGTTTTCCAAGTAGCGTCGACGCCTCGCATTTCGCAATGGCGAAGACTGACAAGATGGCATCCTCCGTCATAGATAAGCGCCCCACTCTTGGATACTTCGGCGTCATTGATGAGCGCATTGACTACCCGTTACTTGCGGGAATCGCGGATGCTCGGCCGCATTGGCAAATCGTGATGGTCGGTCCCGTGGTAAAAGTGGATGAGTCAGCTCTGCCTCATCGAGACAATATTCATTACCTCGGCCAAAAGCCGTATGAAAAGCTTCCGTTCTATTTGGCTGATTGGGATGTCTGTCTCCTTCCGTTCGCAAGGAACGACGCCACGCGTCATATCAGCCCAACGAAGACTCTTGAATATATGGCGGCCGGCAAACTCATTGTCGGCACTCCTATTCCAGATGTCGCAGAGATATATGCTGACGTGGTGCACATTGCGGATAACGTCGACGCTTTCGTCAAGGCATGTGAATCATGCCTCGACAATGACGAAGAAAATGCGCAAAGGATTCGGCGCGCCAACGAAGTTATCCGACGCACTTCGTGGGATCGCACGGTCCAGCAAATGCGCGACGCGATTGCTCACAAGTCACGATCACAGCCCACCAACAATGAGATAGAATCCAATCCAGTTGATGCCACAGATTCCCGTTTATCTCACCACCCTGTTGTCATCATCGGTGCGGGACCCACGGGACTTAGTGCGGCGTATCACGCAGGGAGAGATTCTCTCCTACTTGAGAAAAATGACCGTGTAGGAGGATGGTGTCGTTCCATCGAGTCGAATGGATTCACATTCGATTTTGCTGGTCACATCATGTTCTCCAATGATTCGTATGTGCAAGAATTGTATAAGCTTCTACTTGGGGACAATGTTCACTGGCAAGATAGAGAAGCATGGATATACAGTAAACGAGTATATACCCGATATCCATTTCAGGCCTCGTTATATGGGCTCCCTGCTGAAGTGATCGAAGAATGTTTGTTGGGAGCAATCGAAGCACGCTATGGTTCGATCGGCGATAATGCCGGTGAATCAAAACCGCCGAACGGAAATGGAAATAGCACGCGAACTGCATCACTTCCATTAACACCCACCATCGCGAGCAATGGAAATAATGGAAAGCATGGAACTCCTTCTAAGAGGCATTGTGCCTCTCATGGACTCTCGGACTGTTGTGGCGACGGTATTCTCGAGACCACGGCGGAGCTCGGGCTCCCTGTCGACTCGCGACGCTCTTCGGCATCACCGACTACAGATAACTTCGAGGACTTCATCTACCGAGTGTGGGGAAAGGGAATCGCGAAGCATTTCGCCATTCCCTACAATCGAAAACTCTGGGCGGTACCATTGCACGAAATGGAAACCTCGTGGCTCGGTGGACGAGTTCCCATGCCGAATCTCCAAGAGATGATCGAAGGGGCGCTTCGTCCTTCTATTAAACCGATGGGACCGAATGCTCGGTTTGGATATCCGTTACGGGGTGGCTTTCAGGCACTTATGGATGGATTTCTAGATCATCTTCAGGGGGAATATCGGCTCAATACGGCGGTGAGACGAATCTCCGTCATCGAAAAGAAAATTGAAACGAGCAATGATGAAATACTTGAATTCGACACATTGATCAGCACCATGCCGCTACCTGTCCTCGTAAAGATGATCGGCGCTGAAGCACCAGCCAAGATACGGCAGGCGGCGGCGCGTCTAAGAAATGTGTCCGTTCGATGCGTGAATATTGGTGTCGGACGTTCGAACGTAACGGATAAACATTGGATTTACTATCCCGAGGATACGGTGTTTCACCGCATCTTCGTTCAAGGGAATGCAAGTCCTCATTGTAACCCGGAGGGGGGGTTCGGACTGACGTGTGAGATTACTTACTCGTCGTATAAACCACTGCCTGTGGATGGAGATGCGCTCATTCAACGCTGCATTGAGGATTGCATCAAGGTCGGAATCATAAGCAAAGATGATCCCATTTGGGAAGCCAATCAAGTCGACCTACCCTTTGCATATGTGGTCTATGACCATGAACGCAAGGAGTCCGTCAATCTCATTCGCGAATGGATGGCCCAACATGACATCATCCTCGCAGGAAGGTATAGTGAGTGGGAATACTACAACTCGGATCACGCATTTCTCGCGGGACGGCGTGCCGCTCAAGAGGCCAAATCCATTCTCACTAACTCATCCTCTGAGCAGCCATCTCATCAGATGAATCACTGAAGGAGACGATAACAATGGTATCCGAAAGATCGAACAAGCAGATCGGCCAGGAGTCGACAAATCGCCTGCCGGATGAATGGCGGAACGTATGCGAGCAGTTCGTCAAACGAATTTCACCCGCCCATCGGACGGCTGTACGTCGTATTCTGCACGACCGACCTTGTGCTGCTGGAAGTGGCCTCCGATCTTGGATTGAGGCGGTAGCCTTCCGTCACTCTCCGCTTCCTGTTCGAATTCCGACTCCTCTCGTTCGGACTTACCTTATCGATCCAGAGGCCGTGCCTTTACACGAATGCGAGCAGTGCGGAATTGCGATTCCTGTCCGACCTAATCGCTCGGCTGATCCAGAGGATGAACCAGAGCTGGTATATTTTAATGAATGTCCTGTGTGCCACTCACGCACCGGTCCTTTCCTATATCGCGGATCGCGCATTGTTTAATGATTAGTCTACTCCTTGAATGTTACTAAGCGCAATAAGGGTAGACATCATGAGTCACGATGGGCAAGCATATCCATGCGGGAGCGGCGACATTGAACTTTGGGGTGGAATTGAATGCACGGTAAATCGAGTCGGTGATGTTTGCTTCGACCAATTGAAGCGAGGCGGACATTATGTCCGATCAGACGACATCAACCTGATCGCTGATCTAGGCTTCAAAGCTGTCCGTTTCCCTATTTTATGGGAGCATGCTCAACCCGGTCCTGAAGGGATTGATCTTTCTTGGTCGTCTGATCGCGTAAAGCAGCTAATAAATCGCCAGATACGGGTAATTGCCGGCCTGGTTCATCATGGGTCGGGGCCTTGCTGGACGAGCTTGATTGATGACCAATTTCCAGAGAAATTGGCGACCTTCGCAGCCGAAGTGGCACGCAGCTATCCTGAGATCAGCGATTTCACCCCAATCAATGAGCCTCTGACCACTGCGAGATTTAGTGGTCTCTACGGCCATTGGTATCCCCACACTCGCTCGGATCATGTCTTTGTGAGGATTCTTCTTCTTGAATGCCGGGCAACATTACGGGCGATGCAGGAAATCAGAAAGTTTGTACCTCATGCGAGACTGATCCAAACCGAGGACTTGGCCTATATCCACAGCACGAAGAAACTGCGTTATCAAGCAGAGTTTGAGAATGAGCGGCGCTGGCTATCATTCGACTTGATTACGGGCCGGGTAGACAAGAATCACCCCCTTTGGAAATATCTCCTCAATGCCGGAGCGACAAAGGAAGAACTCTTATGGTTTCGAGATCAAGATGCAGGCGAAGTGATGCTTGGTCTGAACTATTATCTCACGAGTGAACGATTTCTCGACCATCGTGTTGATTCCTATCCGGACCTCTATCGTGGCTCGAACAATCGTGACATTTATGTCGATGTCGAGGCGATTCGGATTCCCTCCTTATCGAAGCTAGGAATTCAGCATCGTCTCGTTGAAACGAACGACCGATATCATCTACCAATCGCTATTACCGAGTGTCACCTTGGTTGTCATCGAGAATCTCAGCTTCAATGGCTTCATGAAACATGGAACGCAGCAAATATGGCAAAAGCAGAGGGAGTAGACATTCGCGCGGTCACGTCTTGGAGTTTATTCGGTGCCTATAACTGGAATACACTGGTCACCGCTGAGCAGAACCACTACGAGGTCGGTGCCTTTGATGTACGCAGTTGCCCTCCCCGTCCCACGGCCATCTCTTCGGCACTGAGAATGATTTCGGAACAAGGTTCATTAACACATCCCGTTCTTTCGGGCGACCCTTGGTGGAAGCGAGATGATCGTTTCCTCCGTATGCATCAACGCCCTCCGTTAGAGTGTTTAGATTCTCGCATTCATCGGCAAAAGTCCCGTCCCCTTTTCATTTGGGGATCGGAAAGAATCCTCGGACGTTCATTTGTCAAGAGGTGTGCTAAGCGTCACCTGCACTTCGTTGCGTTTGACAGCAGAAAATATCGACCGGATCAACTGTTCGATTTCTTCAGGGAACGATCCGAAACAAATCCTTGGGCCGCTATTGATTGCACACGGGGACGAATATCGTGGCGGCGAAAACTGATGAGTGATTGCTCAGAAATCGATGAGTCGATTTTTCCACTAGTAGCCGCATGCCGCTCGTTCGATATTCCCTTACTGATATTCTCATCCGATCATGTCTTCGACGGAAATAAACCGTCTCCTTATCTCGAAGGAGACGACGTTTCCCCGTTGTCTTTTCGCGGAATAATGGACTCACAAATCGAGCAGTCGATCCTAAAGAGTTACCCTAATTCTTTGATCATCAGGACATCCGCGCTCTTCGATTCGACCGACCTCCGACACGTTCTAGCTCGCCTGCTTTTCGCAGCACATGAAGGGCGAACCGTGTCGGTCGCCGACGACTGGATTGTCTCACCTACATTCATTCCGGATTTAGTGGATTGTTGCCTGGACCTCTTAATCGATGGGACGACGGGGTTATGGCATCTTGCGAATAACGGTGAATTGAGCTGGAAAGCCTTCGCTCATCTCGTGGCTCGTTCCGCGGGAATTTCAGCCAGAAGGCTCGCTGGTTGTTCTGGAAGCAGATTCTGCAAGGATCTCTCGTTTCCTCGACGCTCCTCCTTATCAAGTGAGCGCGGTTTGTTACTTCCGGAATTAGAATTGAGTATTGCACGCTTTGGACATGAGTTTCGGCCACAGGACTTGCGAGTGGTCCGGAAAAGGACGAGCACATTGGGAGAGTCGGTGTCAGCGCGAGAATAGGAGAATCTAGTTCGCATGGAGAAGCAATCGGGACACACGGATCCACACCCGAGGCCTCAACTCGAGCGTACAGGATGGATATCGCTCAATGGATTGTGGGATTTCTCGATAGATTCAATCGGCAACTGGAAATGCCCCGATGAAGTCGAATGGAATTCACAAATCAAAGTTCCCTTCGCACCAGAAACCCCTGCGAGTGGCGTACAACATACCAGCTTTTTTCATGGTTGTTGGTACCGACGTGGTTTTAAAGCCCCAGACATTTCAGATGGTCAACGGTTGATTATCCATTTTGGCGCAGTCGATTACTCGGCCCGTGTTTGGATCAATGGCCATTTTGTCGCCTGTCATGAAGGGGGCTATACACCGTTTTGCTGCGATATCACCGATCAAATCAAACAGGATGAGCGTGTGATTGTAGTCGTCCATGCGGAGGACGATCCGTTTGACCTGGCGAAGCCGCGCGGAAAGCAAGACTGGCAATTGATCCCTCACTCGATCTGGTATTGGAGGACTAGCGGAATTTGGCAAACGGTATGGTTGGAAGTAGTTCCTCAAACATCAATCACTTATCTCCGTTGGACGCCGAGCGTAGAAAAATGGGAAATCGGAATCGAGGCCAGGATTTGCGCGCAAAAGGAGAATGAATTCAAGCTTCGAGTCATGCTGACTTCGGGTGCAACACTTCTCGTCGATGATACATACACCGTCATCGCCGGAGAAGTTCATCGCCGAATCGCTCTCTCTGATCCTGGCATTGACGACTACCGCAATGGATTGCTCTGGAGCCCTTCTTCGCCGACCCTCATACGCGCCCGAATTGACCTTCTTGATGGTGCGAATCAGGTCATTGACACCGTCACCAGCTATACGGCACTTCGTTCGATAGGGGTCCAAGGGAATCGTTTCGTTCTTAATGGACGTCCTTACCAGTTAAGGCTTGTTCTCGATCAAGGTTATTGGCCGGAAAGCGGTCTGACGGCTCCCAGTGATGAGGCCATCAGACATGATGTCGAAATGGCAAAAGCAATGGGTTTTAATGGCGTTCGAAAGCATCAAAAGATCGAGGCGCCCGGATACTTGTATTGGGCGGACACTTTAGGGTTACTTGTATGGGAAGAAATGCCCAGCGCCTATCGTTTCACGAAGACGTCAATTGAAAGATTGACTCGTGAATGGAGCGAAGTGATTACTCGTGATTTCAGCCATCCTTGTATCGTGGCCTGGGTTCCTTTCAATGAGTCCTGGGGGGTGCCCGATCTTCCTGACAGTCCCACGCAACGGCACTATGTGCAAGCACTTTACCACTTAACAAAGACGCTCGATCCCACTCGGCCCGTGATCGGAAATGACGGGTGGGAGAGCGTGGCGACGGATATTATTGGAATTCACGACTACGATGCTCAGCCGGAACGTCTGGTTCATCGTTATGGCGGAGATGATCAGCTTCCTCGTTTATTCAAAACAGAACGTCCAGGAGGTCGTTTGCTCGCTGTCGACGGCCACAACTACCAAGATCAGCCCCTCATCCTGACGGAATTTGGTGGCATCGCGTACAGTCAAGACAAGGAGCGGACGTGGGGATATGCTCGCGTTGATTCTTCCGAAACGTTCGCGGGCGTTTACTCGAAGCTTCTAAGTGCCATCCATTCTTTGCATATCTTTTCTGGCTTTTGTTACACGCAATTCGCCGACACATACCAGGAAGCAAATGGTCTTCTGTTCGCAGACCGAACTCCAAAAATTCCGCTTGAGCAAATAAGAGCTGCCACTCGCGGGCCATCTAAGCAGAATGAGTCGCTCGACTCGATTTGGCGAGAAAGACTCATGACAACTCTTCGAACACAATATCTGATACCAGTCGATGACTATCAAACTCAGCATTCTCGTTAAGCTCGCTTCGAACGAATAAGCTCGTTATCGCGCTCGGCCGCCAGTGCAGCGCCGCCGATAGACCTGATACCCCTGTTAATGGGAGAATCAAATTCATGACGTCATCGCTCCGCCTTAGTCCATAACTGACGGGCCAACGATGCGACCCTAGATTCATGTGTGACGGACATCAGAATCCGTCCTCTTTCCCTTCTCAATCATCTCAAGCAGCATTCCGAGAGAAGTTCCCCATACAATGTGGGCACCAATCATCAATAGATTGCGATGGAGTGGAGTTTTGGTCGCTGAGTGGTGTATTCCCATTGCGGGAAGCAGACCCAAATAGTTTGCTCCCCAAATGGCGAGACCGTATCCGGAAGCCCCTTTGACGGTCTGATATTCGGGCGGAACGAGTCCTGCGAATAGTGAACCGAGGGTTGCGCCATAAAGATAATGAGCAATGATCGTCATCACGTACTTATCATGCTCACTCGATGGCTCTAGGCCAGCTGTCTTTGCAAGTTTCGTCGTTATCTTTCGAGGCGCCAACGGATAACGCTGCCAGTCCGGGAGCAATTCGTGCCCGGCACGCATCGCGATGGTCATCGGCATCGTGGCCCCGAGACCTGCTACGAAACCTTCAAGTATGCGGACCACTAATCACCTCACGATTTAGAAGAACGCTCCGGAACCTTGCCACCGGTTCCAAAAATCCTGCCGGCCGCCTCAATCTCTTCGCTAGGTTTTTCTAATGTCCCTTCTGGGTGCCGGGGCGGCTCATCATAGTGTTGCTTATCGAATAATGCGGCCGCGCGCCGATCACCAAAGGAAGGGGCGAACTTGGCTACCGCGGTGTTCAAGAGTGACATGACCCCGACTGATTTACTTCTCGTTCGATGAGTCGCGGCGTGAAGAATCGCTTCTGCTACTTTTCTCGGGTCGACCCGTGGCTGGGGTAACATAGGCTCATGATTCATGAAATTCCGGGCATGCTGCGGGAACGGGGTATCTACAGCAGTTGGTTGAATGAGAGTGATGCTCACCGGCGCCTTGTCGACCTGTTCGATTTCTACACGTAGAGCATCGGTAAAGCCTTTCACTGCGTGTTTTGTCGCGACATACATCCCAAGAAGTGGAGGGTACGCGTCAGAGACCTCACTACCAAGATTAATGAGTGTTCCCTCACTTGTTTTTAGAAAGGGAAGTGCCGCCAGCGAGCCATTTACGACGCCCCAGAAATTGACATCGAATAGTCTTTTACTCGATTCGAGTGGGACTTCATCAAGTCGCCCGTAAAGACCTTGTCCCGCATTATTGATCCATGTATCGATTCGTCCAAATCGATCAACGGTTGTTTGCGCTGCGCGCGCCATAGCGTGCGAATCTGTAACATCGCAAACAATCGCTGTCGCTTGCCCACCATCCTTATTGATAGTTTCAGACAGGTATTGGAGCGTGTGTCGGCTTCTGGCAATTAGAGCCACGCGTGCGCCACGCCGGCCAGCTTCAAGGGCCGTTGCCAAGCCTATTCCGCTCGATGCCCCAGTTATAACAATCACCTGTTCGCGTAATGCCTTCGGTTCATTTCTCATAGCAGACCTTCCTCGCTCAAGATTAAGGAGAAAGAACGACTTTAATGCAGTCGTCCCGTTTGTCGCGAAATGTCTTGTAGGCGTCCGGAGCTTCTTTGAGCGGCAAACGATGAGTGATAATGAAGGATGGATCGATCGTCCCATCCTCAATCTTTTGGAGCAGAGGACGCATATAACGCTGCATATGCGTCTGACCGGTCCGAATCGTCAAACCTTTGTTCATAATGGAGCCAATCGGGATACTTTGCGACCCGATATATACCCCTGGCACAGAGATTGTTCCCGCCTTACGACAGCACATGATGGCTTCTCGCAAAACATGCACACGGTCGGCGGCCAAATTAAAAGAGGTCTCAATCGCATCGACCACTGCATCGACGCTCCCCGCGCCATGCGCTTCGCACCCCACAGCGTCGATACATCGATCGGGTCCACGCCCTTTCGTCAACTCCTGAAGTCGATCATATACTTTCACATCATCAAAATTGATTACTTCTGTTCGTCCGTCCGAACTCGCCAGCCGTAGGCGCTCCGGAATCCGATCGATGGCAATTACTCTCGTGGCTCCCAGCATCCACGCACTCTGAATCGCGAACTGCCCCACCGGGCCGCAGCCCCAAATCGCAACCGTATCGCCCTGTTCTATCTCGGCATTTTCGGCCGCCATATAGCCTGTCGGAAATACATCTGATAAGAACAGGACCTTCTCGTCAGGCAGATCACTCTCGATCTTTAGCGGCCCTACATCTGCAAATGGAACTCGAAGATACTCCGCTTGGCCACCGGCAAACCCCCCGAGCATATGTGAGTACCCAAAAAGTCCCGCAGGGGAATGGCCCATCATCGTCGTCGCGATTTCCGCGTTTGGGTTCGAGGTATCGCAACAGGAGTACAAACCCTTTTGACAGAAGAAGCAATGACCGCATGAGATACAAAATGGAACAACGACTCGATCTCCTAATTTCAGATTCTTCACTTGTTTCCCAACCTCGACAACTCTTCCCATTGGTTCATGCCCGAGCACATCACCTGACTCCATGTAAGGCATGTAGCCGTCGTACAAATGGAGATCAGAGCCGCAGATCGCCGTCGAGGTTATTTCGATAATTATGTCATTTTCATTTTCAATAGTTGGATCAGGGACTGTGTCGACCCGAACGTCCCCTTTTCCATGCCAACATAATGCTTTCATAACAGCCCCTCGACTGTGGGATTGATTCAACGAACTCATGACGGCGGCAAAAACGATACCTTCTGTGGCAAATGACCTTAAAAGCTCCGCGAATGACGGATCCAGTACGCTTTCCTGTGTCAACATTCAATACCCTTGGGATGGTAAAACGAATTAAATTGCTCTAGATACGAGCAGGTCGGTCACTGTTTATCCACCGACGTCAATTTGCTGTGGGAACGATGTTTGCACCGTTCAAGGAATGAATTAAACGCGAATGCAGATGATTGAATGGATCTTTTAATGTTTCGCGCGGCTGGCTGAATGATTGCCGAGGCGATGGATGAGAATAATCGTCGCTTCGCCTAAGAACCGCAAATGAATCGAAGGAGCTCCGATGCTTGGTTTCTCGCATATTTTTGGAGTAAACCCACGGATAGTTCGCCAATTGACGGTATTCGTCCCCACCCGCGACGCGAATCAACAACCCGTCGATTACAACAAATGGACCATGCTAACACTAGATTTTCTAACGGAGACATTTGAAAAAGCGACGCTCGTATCTCCGGGAATGGGATTGTGGAAGGAGGAGACATCGGCGGATGTTGAAGTTGAGGCGATCTATCTCATTCAAGCGTATATGCCCGACGAAGACTTGGAGATGAAACTGGGAGATTTAAAACAGTTCCTCGTACGAATGGGACATTCTTTGAACCAAAAGGCCATCGGATTTCTCATTAACGACCAATACTATGAGCTACCGGTCATTTAAGAGGCTCGCAGCGATTTCCTCTTGGTTCGACTTTCCATGAGATGCCGAGCTCGTCGCCGCCCGTGTGTTCCGAGAATTCTGAAATCTTTCCCTCGCACCTGATTATACGACACAAAGAACTGCTCAATTTCGTTGAGGAGGTTTTTGTCGACATCCTTCATGGCTTTCAGCTCGGCATAGTCATTTGCCGCGATAGCAACTGCCAAAATCCGATCGTTTCTGACGACCTGTGACCCTTCATTGACCTCCGCTTCGATGATACCAATCAGTCTAGCCTTCACTCGACACCCAGGGAACGCAGGCGCGTCCATCAGCAGAAGTACATCAAGCGGATCTCCATCTTCCTCCTTCGTATTCGGAATACAACCGAAGTCGTAAGGAAAAGACATGCCCGCAGGAAGCACACTGCTCAACCGGATTGATCCATCGCTGGCGTCATAAGTGAACTTATTTCTGCATCCCTTCGGCGTTTCGACGACCACTTCAATCTCGAAGTTCTTTTTGCTCATCGGACTATCCATCGGTCTAACTAAGATGAAGATCTCGCGTCTCCAAACCAATTGAGTGCAAACGAGGTACCACTATTTCTTCTTCTGTTTATTCGCCTGCTCCAAGATACGCATCAGCAAAGACTCTGCGCGCGACACGTTCCGCGATCTGCTGACGCATAGCTTCCAGCGGAGGCGCTCTTCCTCATTTGTGAAAGAGTCGATGAGGAAGGGATGAACATAATGTTTTCGACAAATGGTCCTGGTATTTCCTAAGGACTCGGCGGCTCGATCGAGTGCTTGAAGGCAGCTAGCCTTACAATTAGTCGCCTCATGGGAGAGGAGACTCTTGGCAAGAGATTCCGCCACAATCACGGACGCCTTCCAGGTCCTTAAATCTTTCGCCGTAAATGCTCCCAATGTAGTTCGAAGGTACTCGTTTACATGAGAGGACCTTATCGTGTGATAATGACCGTTTGAGTCGAGAAAGCGAAACAATTTTGCGCCCGGCGTACGCAAACACTCCTTTAGGCGTCTGATTAACAACTGTCGTTCAACGGTGATCTCGTGGGAGATGCCGCTTTTTCCTCTGAATCGAAAGATCGCCCGATTCTTCGCCATGTGCAGATGCGTCTTGCGAAGTGTCGTCAGGCCGAAGCTTCGGTTCTCTCGGGCGTACTCTTCGTTTCCCACGCGAATGAGCGTTTCATCAATCAGCGCAACGACGAGTGCCGCCAGCTTCATTTTTGAAGGAGTCCGACGCCGCAGATCTAGCTCGATTTGGGCGCGGAGCGATGGAAGCTGTTTTCCCAAATCTAACAGTTTTGAGAACTTCCGCCCATTGCTCGCATCACTCCACCTTTGATGGTAAAGATACTGTTTTCGATTCTTTTCATCGACTCCTGTGGCTTGCAAGTGACCCAATGAAGATCGGCAGATCCATACATTCTCCCAAGCGGGCGGAATCCCGAGTTTTTGGATACGGGATAGCACTCTATCGTTCCTAATGACCTTACCGCCGGAAGTGAGATATTCGAACCCGCGTCTCTTCTTTCTTCTGGAGTAGCCTCGCTCCGTGCAGCTTGAGTAGGTAAGACCAATGCGACGCGCGAGCCGCATCGCTTTGGCAAGAGCATCACTGGATGCCTCAATTGATGACATGACTGATCACCAATGTTCGGGTTTGACATTGTTCTTCTGCCACGATTGTTTGATCGCAAGCGCTATGCCGGGTGCGCGAGTATTACGGTGGATGGAAATTTCGGTGTGAGTTTTGCGACCGATCTATACCCGCGCGATCTTGAACTATTACTGCTCACGCGCAAGTTGTGGAGATCGGCGCTTAAACGGGGACCGGATCGGCAGATAATTGGGTCCCACTGGGTGTAAAGTGCTCGAAGAGCC
>JAIEPU010000238.1 GCA_019748235.1 bacterium | reverse complement strand
ATTCATTCCCTACCTGTGCCCCGTCAAGAGATCATGGGCGAGTTCGGGGAACTTTCACGTACGCTGGATCAGGTCCGAATGGAGCTATCGAGGCAGATCCGAGGAATCGATCAGGTTCGCCGCGATCTACAAAGCATGCTCGAAACGATTCCCGAAGCGGTGATTGCGATCGATGCCGAACAACGTGTTCTCTTTGCAAATGCAAGCACCTATCGATTATTCGGACTCCCGCCTCACGACATTTCCGGTCAAAAGCTTTGGGAAATCTTGCGTCAACCCGGTCTGCAAGATGCCGTTTCACTTACATTTGCCAGCAAGGAACAAACGAGCACGGAATTTGAGATCCGTACTCCTCCCCGCGTCCTTTCCTTTCGAGGGCGAAGTCTGACGGTCGGTTCGGGAAGTGGAATCATTATCGTCTTGCATGACATCACTGAACTCCGCCGCCTGGAGCGGTTGCGTCAGGATTTTTTCGCAAGCGTCTCTCACGAACTGAAGACACCGCTCGCCGCCATCAAGGCCTACACCGAAACGCTTCTCGATGCCGACCTCGAAAAGGGAGGGGTCGTCGAGCGGTTTCTTCAGCGGATCGAGGAGCAGGCCGACCGCTTGCACGTGCTGGTCATCGATATGCTGATGCTTGCGCGTGTCGAGTCGGAAGATCACGGTTTCGATATCCGACCGATTGACGCGAAGAGTGTTGTTGCATCGTCGATCGACTTGTTCCAGGAAAAGGCCCAAGCCAAGGAGATCGAGGTATCGGTCCAATTGGCCAACGACTCGGGGATGGTTCTGGCCGATGTCGAGGGACTCGGCATGATCGTCCGAAACCTCGTTGACAATGCGATCAAGTACACCGGAGCCGGGGGACGCGTCAACATCACCATGCGGCGGGACGCGAATCTGCTGGTCTTGGAGGTAGCTGATACCGGAGGGGGGATACCTCCCGAGGATTTGACCCGTATCTTTGAGCGATTCTACCGCGTCGACAAGGCGCGAAGTCGAGAACTGGGAGGGACCGGCCTCGGGCTCTCCATCGTCAAGCATTTGGTTCAACGATTTGCCGGAACCGTGTCGGTGCGTAGCCGACTAAATGAAGGTTCGGTATTCACCGTCTCTCTTCCACGCGCGGCCGACTCGGCCCCTGGGAGCGCTCTTCACCGTTTCGAGCAGGAAGTGACAACATCATGACAGATGCCAACAAACGAAACGTGCTCGTGATCGAAGACGACAGCGCCATCGCGGAGGTTCTGGAATACAACCTCGAACGAGAGGGATACGACGTCGAGCGATCGAGTGACGGACGTGATGGCCTTCGCGTGGCCCGATCGACGACTCCCGATCTCGTCATCCTGGACTTGATGCTTCCCGGGATCGACGGAATTGAAATCTGCCGTGAACTCAGAGCAGATAAGTCGACCCGGCACATTCCGATTTTAATGCTCACCGCAAAGAGCGAGGAAACCGATCAAATTATCGGCTTTTCGGTCGGCGCCGATGATTATGTGACCAAACCATTCAGCGTGAAAGTACTGATGCAGCGAGTCCGCGTGCTAATGAGTCGCCGACTCAAGACGAGCGATGCGGAGGAGGATTCGCTCGAACTGCACGGCATTCGTTTGGATCGCGTTGCCCACCAGGTTTACTGCGAAGAAAAGCCCCTGCCGCTCACGCCGACGGAGTATCGACTTCTCGAAACGATGATGCGTCAGCCGGGACGAGCGTTTACACGCAACGATCTTCTCAACTCGGCGGTGGGGAACGACACCATCGTTTTGGAGCGAACGATCGACGTCCATATCCGTTCGCTCCGCCAAAAGCTTGGCGATGTCGCTCCGGCGATCGAGACGGTTCGTGGAATCGGCTATCGATTCGCGCGAGAGATGCCGGCTCGCGTTGAATCGTAGCGATTAGGATTGAAACTCACTGGCGAAGAACTCGGCAGGAGTATCGATCGCGAAGTCTTCGGGCTCCGCGAAGGAGCGATGCTTCGTGATCCAATCGGCAATGAGCCGTGCGGTCCCCGGCGACTGTTGAAGCCCATGACGGAAGTGTCCAGTCGCCAACCAGAGATTCTTCCAGTTCGGCAACGGCCCGATGATGGGGTGTCCCAACTTGTTACCGGGCCGCAATCCCGCCCATGCATGCCGAACCTTGCGATGGGTTAGTGAAGGGAATAGTTCGCAGGCGAACGCACGAAGACTTTCGAGGGCATCGTCTGTCACTTGTTTCGCGAAGCCGATCTCTTCCTCCGTCGCACCGACCAAGAGAAGTCCGTCATCGCGAGGGACAAGATAGCGCTTCCCCTCCAGTATGATGTGATGTGCATCGTTCCCCGACGTTTCATAGACGATGATCTGCCCCTGCACCGGATGAATAGGAACATTCTGGCCCACACGCTTGAGTAATTCCCCACTCCACGCGCCGGCGGTGACTACGAAATGGTCACCCTCAAGTAGGTTGCCGTTCTTCGTTCGAACGGCGTTGATCTTGTTCGTATGAGAAACGAAGTCAACAACGGGAGTATGTTCAAGGATCGTCACGCCGAGCTGCCGGCAACGAACGGCAAGCCCCATGAGAAGCCTAGGGTTGCGAATCTGGCACATCTCCGGAAGCCATTCCGCTTCCGTCGCCGCCAGCCCTGGTTCCAACTCGCGGAGTTGATCCTGAGCGAGGGATTCCACTGAAACGCCGAGCGCATGCCTTGCGGGTCTGGCGTCAACGAGAATATTTCGCTCCTCGTCCGTTCGGGCGATCTCGATTCCTCCCGTGCGCCGATAGCCGATGTCGATTCCTGTATTGTTTAGGATCTCCGCCGCTAACGCTCCGAATCTCTCGAAGCTCACGGCGCGCAGCCGGGCATAAGGCGTCTTCGCATGATCGATAAACGCTGGGGGAATAATACCCGCCCCCGCCCACGATGCCTCGCGCCCGGTCATACCCTGATCGAGAAGGGCAACTTTCGCGCCTCGGTCAGCGAGATCATGCGCGACGAGGAGCCCGACCGCTCCCGCCCCCACACAGACCACATCGAATCTTTCGTTCTCTCGCACCCCGCGTCCTTTACTTTTACCGATCGATGTCGCGGCCCATTGGAATGGTTGTAGCGGTTCTGTTCTTCGGACTCTCAGGTCATCATCAAGCGCGAACATTCTGCGGAAATCTAAGAGTATTCTAGTCCGATAACTCATCTAGGCTGAATCGAGTCGATAAAATGGATGAAGCAGCGAGTTAGGGCGAGTTTTGATGGATGCACGCGGTCTTCATGAACTTCGAGACGGGGTCATCGGCCTTCGAAGCGTGCTCGTTTGGTCTTTTCTCATCGCGAATGACAGAGAGGTCGTCGCAATCGACACCGGCTTTGGGCCGCAGGGTCGATGGGTCAAGCAGTGGTTCAAGCGAACGGGCCGTTCGCCGCGCGACTTGAAGGCGATTCTTCTGACGCACGGGCACATCGATCACATCGGCTGCGCGGCCGAGCTGCAACGTTGGTCGAAGGCTCCCATCTTTCTTCATCCGGCCGATCATGACTTGGCGAAGGGGACTTATTCCGGTCCTTGGCCGTCGAAATTCCTCGCGAATGTCGAGCGAAGTAGCCGGCTTCTTTGGTGGACGCGCCGATTTCAAGTGACCCACGAAGTCGCGGATGGAGACCGTTTACCCTTTTGCGGCGGCATCGACGTCATTCATCTTCCAGGACACACGCCCGGCCAGGTTGGTTACCGGTGGAACTCAGAGAAGATCCTTTTCCCCGCCGATGCGATCTTGAGCATTGCCGGTCGCGCGGCATTTCCAAAGAGCAAGTTCAACATCGATGACACCCTCGCTCGCACGAGTGTTTTGCGACTGGCGCCGATGGAGATCGACTGGGTATTCCCGTGTCATCAGACGACCCCAAGACATAACCTGATGACTGATATCCGACGATACGCCCAGACACGAGCTCAGGCTGAGGCGATGCGAGAACTGGCAGAAAGCGAACAGCAGGTCGTTCCGGACAACGGCAGTTGACTCAGGTCCCCAGAGATGTTGCTGCAAAGGTCTGCTGATTGAAACTCCCCTGGACGCGCGCGTCCGAGGCGGTTATCGCAAGCAGCTGACAAAGGTGATTCAACGGGTCGGACTGGGGTGAATAGGGGGCTTGGAGATGAGTTCGGGTCGCTTTGGCTCGCTGAGTCTGTTCGGAGCGGCAGCCGTTGGCGGCGTCGCGGCGGATCTCGGCTCGAAGAGCGCCGTCTTTCAGACGCTCGGCTATCCCAGTGATCAAGCACTCGTGATCGTGCCCAACCTGCTTCAATTCGTCACCCGATTGAACCAGGGAGGGATTTGGAGCTTTGGAGCGGAGCACGGTGTCAAAATGAATACGCTCCTCGCGATCTTCAGCACGGTCGCATCCGTTCTTATTCTGATCTGGGCCTATTTCGTTATCAAAAAGGGAGAGCGATTCTTCCCCCTCGTCCTCGGTGCGATCCTGGCCGGAGCGATCGGCAATCTCTTTGACCGCGTCGTCTTTCAGGGTGTTCGTGACTTCATTGAGGTCCATTACTTCGACGTCTGGTATTATCCGACCTTCAATTTGGCTGATAGTTTCCTTGTCTGCGGAGCGGGAGTTCTCATTATCTCGTCGCTCTTCGGGTTGCCTGCATCTGAAAACAGAGGCATATCGACGAAAGCGGCCTCATCAAATTAGTGATCAACCCATCGAGTCGATTTGGTTTCCGGGCGGCGTCAACCGTCGTTTCGACTCCCAAACTCCCTTAAATACCTGATACAATTTCCCGTAGGCGGGTGTTCGCAGAAGAACGTCCCCTCGGTTCGCATCATGCCCACCATGCCGGGTTGATGATGACTGTTACTGGTTTTCCGGCGATTTCCAGGTGGAACAGAGCATGAGGGAAGAATGAAGCAGGCAAGCCGCCTGTTTCGTTTCAAGATAGGTTGAGCCGGACGCTGTAAAGATAATCCCGAATTGTTTTCAGGAAACGTGCGAGAAGAAATGAGCGACGACGCAGAGAAGAAAGCAACCATCTTTTTCCAGACCGGCGACAAGGCTCTCGGTCGGAACGACCTGGATTATGCTCTTGAGTGCTTCAACAATTGTTGCAAGCTCGTGCCGAGTAAACTCATCTATCGGCAGGCACTCCGCGGGACCCAGCGGAAAAAGCATGGGAACAACGGCAAAGGCGTCTCCATGGCGTCGATGCGTATGAAACCGGCCCGCATGAAGATGTCGGTCTCTAAACAGCGAGGGAAATGGAAAGACGTCGTTGATTCCGCCGAGGAGGCGCTTGCCCTCAATCCGTGGGATATTCCGACGCTCATTGATCAAGCAGACGCGCTTCATCAGCTCGGTCATGTGGATGTCGCGATCTGGGTGCTCGAAACTGCTCAGGATAACAAGACCGCCGATGTCTATCGCAATCTCGCCCACTATTACGAAGAGGCGGAGCAGTTCCAGAAGTCGATCAAGAGTTGGGAGATGGTCTCCAAGCTCGATCCGGCTGATGAGAACGCGCTCGTGAAGATCCGCCAACTCTCCGCTGCTGAGACGATCCAAAAGGGGAAATTTGACAAGGACGATCAAGACGCTGACGGCGGCAGCCAAGGAACGTCGCGAGCGGCGGCTCCGGAAAGCTATGAAGCTCGTCTCGCGCGAGAGATTAGGGAGTTCGAGGCGAAGGTAGAAGAAGATCCGAAGAACGTTTCGGCCTACCGCGATTTAGGGGAGAGTTATCGCCGGCAAGGTGATTTGGAAAAGGCCGCGAATGCCTTTCGACGCGGTTATGAAGCATCGGGGGGAACCGATGCCGACATGAACCTTCGTTTGAAAGAAGTCGAAGTTGAGCCCTATCGCCGAAAGCTGAGCGATCTCGAACACAAACGAACTCAGATCGATCCTCGAAAGGATCCGGAAAACGCGCAGAAGGTGCGCGATTTGATCAAGGCTTGCACGGCAAAGATCATCAAGCTGGAATCGGAAGTCTATCGTCTTCGTCTTCAGCTCAATCCTGACGATTTCGGCTCGCACTACGAACTCGGCTATCGCAGTCTTCGGCTCGGCGACCTTGATGAAGCGATCAAGTCACTTCAGAAGGGGCGAAACGACATCCAGCGGAAGTGGCAGGCGATGCTTTATCTGGGGGTGGCGTTTTGGCAAAAGAAGAACTATGCGCTTGCTGACAAAAATTTGAGCGATGCGACGGACGCCGTTCCTTCCGGCAATGAGGAAGGACGAAAGGAAATCCTCTACTATCGCGGTCGCGTCGCCCAGGACCAGAACGATCTGCCGCGCGCGCTCGGGTTCTTCAACGACATCGCCGCCATCGATTACGAATTCAAAGACGTGGCCAAACGCATCGATGAGATCACTGCGGCCAGTTAATGCTCCGTCGGCGAATTCGCAGACGAGACCCAAGAAATGCGACAAGCCGAATCCTTAGGCTGGATTTTCCAGTCTCAGGATCCGGCCCGTCAGGGACAGGGTTGGGGATGGGGTCTAGCACAGAGAACTTGCTAGGTTCTTCACTCGAGTCGTCTCTGGTGGAGGTCGCCGAATCGGGGGCTCCGGTCGACCAAGACTTCTCTCGTAAAGCCCGCCAATGATGAAAGCATCCCTCGTGCCATTGTTTTCGTTGGCTCTCGAATTTTCTGTAAGCCATTGCTTATGAATATGTTGGGAAATCACACGGACGTGGCCTCCTGTACGCCATCGTTACAATCATTAACAGAGTTACAATCGGACTCTGTAGAACTTCCAAAACCGGCGCGAGTTATATCGCAACTTTCGGGGACTAAGCGGTCGGCGTTTTATTCACGACTTAGTGAAGATGGGAGAGACGCGAATCGCGGGGACCTGCGGAGATCTGTTTCTAAGTATCATCATGGATCGGACGGCAACGCCGACGTTAGTTCCAGGCAAAGAAAACGGAATCGCTCTCTGATCAGGGCGATCGGTAGGGATGAGGGAGATGGTCTCGTCATTCCATGAGACGCATCAGAAATGAAGGAGCCAGAGCGGAATGGATCGTCGAGAATTCTTACAAACCGCGGGGACGGGAGTGGCGGCAGTCTCTTTGGCGACGAGCGCGATGGGTGATGAGAAATCAAAGGGTAAGGAACTCGTAATCAAAAGGCTCGAGAGCGATCGCTTCATGATCGACTTCTCTCCCGAATCGCCTCGACCTCTTCGAATCCTTCAATTGACCGATACCCATTTCGGCAGTCCTGATGCCGAGTCGAAAGAAGAGGACAAGCGGAGTTATGCCGAGATCGCCCAGCTCGTCAAAACGCACCAGCCTGACTTCATCGTTCACACAGGGGACTTCATCAACAACGACGGCGGCCCCTTGATCAGCTTTGAGGCAATCGATTTCTTCGACGATCTTGGAATTCCTTGGACGCATGCTCTGGGTAACCACGATATCGGCCTCCGTCCCGTCAGCCAGTTTCGAAAGTTGATGAAGAATGCGAGCGTAGGGGAATTCAAAGGACCGACGAAGACGGAATTCGCGTTTCGCTTTGACGTGACGCAAAACCGGGCGAATGACCCATCCTTTTCGATCTTCTGTTTCGATTCTGGCGCACGCTCACCCGGCCGTAAAGTGAGCCAGCCGCAAATCGACTGGTTCGATGAGCAAATGAAAAAAGATGCGGAGGAAGGTCTTAAGACGCCCGCACTCGCGATGATCCATATTCCCGTGGTGGAGTTCGAAAAACTCTACGCCGCGAAGAAGTATGACGGCAATTACGGGGAACGAGTCTGTTACGACGATGACAAGGGGGACACGTTCTCCGCCTTCAAGCGTTCCGGGCGCATTAAGGGAGTCTTCAGCGGGCACGATCACCAAAACGACTATCACGGACTTTGGGACGGAATTGAATTGGTTTACGGCCGAGTCGGCGGCTGGTCCGCGTACGGCGATCTACCGCGTGGCGGACGTTTGATTGAGATTGACCTGGAAAAACAAGCCTACGCTCACAAGCTTGCTTTCCATCAAGCCAAAAGTTGATCGACTTGGTTCAAGTATGCCTGCTACGACGCGAAAGGGAAGTGGTTATCGCTTCCCTTTCATCGCTTCCATGAACTTATTCTTGTCGACCAGATAGGTATTGAATCGTTGATCGGGAATCTTCTCGTTGATCTTAATGAATTCCCTTCGTGCCGCCTCTACGTCCCCGCTTTGGAAGAGGATGAGGACGTAATCGACGGCAATGTTGCGCCGATTGGCGTCGGAAAGCGTGGATAATTTGAGATACCCTTCATACAGTCTGGGTACTGATTCCTTTACCCCTTCAAGCTGAAAGGCAATCGTGGGATCTTGTCCGCGATCCTTGTACTTCTTCGCGAGCGCGACGACGACTTCAAGCAACAGAAATGGAACGGTCGAATCGAACCTTCCAGAGTCGACACCTTCGATACCAAATGCGACCAGTTCTTTTGTCTTGTCCTCCTTCGAGGAACGTAGCAGCGCCAGCATGTCAGTGAACGCATTACGATCGTCGAACCGATCTCGAACGACTTGATCAAACCAGAAACGGACCGTTTCACCAGCGACAGGTTCTGTCGCGGCGACATGATTCATGAGCATCCGCGCGGCTAAGGGATTCTCGGGGCGTTTCGTCCAAGCACGAACGAGGTAACCACTTGCTGCTTTGTTGTACTTCGATGCGATCTCCGATTCCGCGCTCGATGCTTCTTTTCCGGGAGGTGAGACTTGTTCACGAGCTGCTGCCGCCAAGCAGCATTTCGCAAGAATGATATCGACTAACCAGGGATCCACGCCCTGTTGCTTTTGAATGGCATCGGCGAGTCCCCAAATGTGCAGGAGAAATGGATTTGGCTGATTGAAGTTTAGATTCATTTCCTCAGCCAGGAATTCCTGTGTGTACCCATCAGTCATCGGGACCGCACAGGCGGCGGCAAAGTTCACGATCGCTTCCTTCGCGGTATCATTCGCCTCTTTCATTCTCCCCACGGAAAAGTCCTTGCCCCGCAGAATTGCCGTCGCTAGGAGTTGTCGGGCGCGAAAACGATTCAACAAATAGCTGTCGGGATCAGCATCGAGCGTCTTGACCGCCGCGCGAGCGTTCGTTTCTGCCTCGGCGATTAATCCATCTTCAAGCAACTGTTGGGCATAGCAGATCCGAAAAACGGGATCTTCACATCCTTCTCGAAGGGCCTGCGACCCGTATGCCCGTATTGATTCCAGGTCAGAACCGCTCGGGAGTCGAAGTTGCCGTCGCGACACCGTGTTGATCACGGCGAGTGCCTTTTGGCGCCATATGTTTGAACTTCCACCTGTTGGCTTGAACTGATTAAGGAAAGTCGTCTTCTGAAATTCGAGAAGAGCGGGTTCGAACTCCTCCTCTTCCTTTTTGCCTTTCGCTAATTTAAGAGGTGTAACCTTCTCTTTCTCAAACGTATCCGCGACTAGTTTTGATTCCTCGGAGGTCAATGTCGGTAGATCCTTCGGCGCTGGATCGCACAGTCGAATCACCTCGTGGAACAAGGCGGCTTCATTGGCTTCTGATTTCCGCTCGTTACTAAAACCGAATCGAACGATACCCTCTTGATCGATCACGTACATTCCCGGAAGAGCGGAGACGCTTGACCGGCCAACCATCGCATCAGTCGCACCCACAGTGATGACTTCTCCGCGACGAACAGGCTTAAAGTGATCGGACCATTTCTTCACCTCTTCCGCATTCGGAGTGAATCCCGCCCGATTGTGCAAGATGAGCTCGACAACGACGATTCTTGGATCTTCAAAGGTGAATCCTGGAAGCTTTTGACGCGCTCCTTCTTCAAGCGAGGGGACATCCAGATTGGTGCTGGTGATTTCGAACATTCCGGCTTCCTTGGCACCCGCCACGGCAACAGAATTTGAATCACCCATCTCCATTGACAGGAATACCACGACCTTTCCCTTGAGGCTGGATAGTCTCCAGGGCTGGCCGTCGGCGCTCGTGAATGCAACATCGGGAAAAGGCTGACCCACTTTCATCGGCCAATCCTGTCCGTCAATTTTGCTCGAGACAGGATCTGTTGTGGGCGTTTCAAGGGAGACACCAAGATCAGCCGTGCTCGGTGAGCATCCATTCAAAAGGATCGCACAGCAGAGTGCGGCAATGAGTGATCCAACTCGCGACATGGTCGAGGAACTCTCTTGATGAGTGAAACTGTCTTCAAACAGAAATGCGATGTATCAATCTTCCAAATTCATGACTGAAGTGGAAATATGCCAGAACGTATAAGCACCACGGTAACGTATGTATCAAAGTTAATTCTTCGTAGCGGGCACCCTTATCTTACTGGAAAGCGTCAGGACTTGTCCATCGGCGAGTAATCGCGTTTGCAATTCGGAATATGGTAATGACTGCACCGGAATACCTTTGTCGATTGACATAGCCGCCGCCGTGGCAGCGGATTGTCCAAGTATCATAAAGACCGGCTCCATCCGAATGGAGCCGTAGGCGATGTGCGAACTCGATAGGCAAATCGGAACGAGTAGGTTGTGCGCTTGATCTTGCTGCGGCATCAGTGATCCGAGAGAAATCTCATAGGGGCCCTTCGTGCTGACTCCGATGTCTCCCTCATTTTGGACATGTCCTTCAGGCGTCACATAACGCTGAACATTGTGAGAATCGAGCGTATACGATCCCATCCCGACTGACTCAGGCGTGGGACGGCGCTTGAGAAGCTCATGCTCCGCCATGACGTACTTCCCAATCATCCGTCGCGATTCACGCACGTACAACTGTCGCGGCCAGTGATCGTTGTCTTCGAATTCGTCCTTCGCGAGTCCCCATTGCTGCATCGACGATCGAACATCCGCGGGAATACGCGGATCATTCGCCACGAAGTACATCAGGCCTCGCTGATACGTTTCATGCTCTCTCACGATCTCTCGGCGTCGCTGGTAGCTGGCATTGGGATAATCGTAATTCATCCCGATGTTGTCCGTGCTCATGGGACCGTGATTGTTGGTATCGGTCTTACGATTGGGAATCGGATCGAATTTCTGATACGTCTCGCGCCAGCCGGCTTCGTAGATGCGAACGAGTAACTCGTACTGCTTTGGGTCATATCCGTCGGGCTTGACAAATGCGACACGATTTTCTGGATGGTTCGTCAAACACATCCGAAAGCAATACGCCTGAACGCGGTGATCCCCCTCTCCCTTGATGCCGGGAGGATCGGGACTGATTCGGGGTAGAAGACCGCTCTTCGGATCGTTTGGCTCGACGTAGGGACTAATCGGCTGATGGATGACCCCAAAGTGATGTCGATGATGAAGGACACCGGTCTGGATTCCGTTCCAGGTTTCGCCGTAGACCTTGTTCGCTTCGCGACCCACGTGGAAATCAACCCGGGCCGCCGCCATCAGGTCCCCCTCGTACGTGGCATCGATAAACATCTTTCCTGAAAAAGTCTTCCCGCTGATGGTAGAAATGGAAGTAATCTTTGCTTTGCTCTTCTTGACGCCGCTCCCTCGTTCAAGCCATTCATCTCGGAACACCGGAATATCGTACTCGCTGACAAAATCCTCGAAGATTTGTTCCGCGACGTGCGGCTCAAAAATCCACATCGTCCGTTGCTGGCCGTCGATCGCGGGGGTGCCTTGGCCCTTGTTGCCGTATTCGTCAGGTTTCTGCCACTTCCATGCGTCTGGCGATTGATAGTGCTTCCAGACGCGGTGGTAGAACTCGCGCGCTAAGCCGCCGATGACCGACTTGTTACCCGTGTCCGTGAAGCCGAGCCCGCCGCTCGAAAGCCCCCCCAAATGCTTTTCCGGGCACACGATGACGACTGATTTTCCCATTCTTTTCGATTGAACGGCAGAAATCACGGCGGCGCTCGTTCCGCCATAGATGACAATGTCGACGGTCGTTTTCGGGGGTACTTCATCCGCCGCATAAGTCGAGGCACCCAAACAGCCGAAGGCGAGCATGCCCATGATCACACGACGCGAAATCATTCGGATGGCGAGCGTCATGTCATACTCCAGGCTGAAGGAACTGCTCTCGTCCAATTGAGTAACGATCAATCTGTTTCATCCGCGACCGAGGCCTACAATAATAGGCATGTGCTCGATGGGGATTCAAACCTGCTCCGCCGATCGGGAAAGAAACTGATGAAGCCTTCCGTCGCCGTTCCGCTTGCACTCTTGATCACCGCCTTGCTTGCGACCGGCGCCTATGTCTCTTGGCATTCCCCATCAACAAGATCAGAAAACAGTGTGAAAGGAGCGCGAGTCATGGAACGTTCGAAGGAAGAAGTCGAATCAGTCCCGGTTCGTGTATTCAACGAAGCTGGTGAATTGGTGGGACCGATTGATTGCCCCAAACTTGTGCTAACGGATGCGGAGTGGCATGCCCGTTTGACGCCGCAACAGTTTGCGATTCTTCGAAGCCAATCGACCGAGCGTCCTTTCTGCGGCACATTGCTAGACAACAAGAAGAAAGGAGTTTACACCTGCGCGGGCTGTGGGTTGCCTCTTTTCTCCTCGGACTCGAAATTTAATTCCGGGACGGGTTGGCCCAGCTTCTTCCAACCCATCGCGAAAGAAAATGTGCTGGAGCATGCCGATCAGAGTCACGGAATGGTTCGCGTGGAGATCGTGTGTGCCCGCTGTGACGGACATTTGGGGCATGTCTTTGAAGATGGTCCTCCGCCGACCGGTTTGCGGTTCTGCTTGAATTCTGAATCGCTTGAATTCACGCCGAGCGATAGCCTTTCAGCCCTGGCCGACCCGATCGCCAAGTAGCGGATCGTTCGGATTCCATGGGCAAGACCGACTAAGGAGCCGCATCCGGAGAGGTTTCCCCAAAATCGGGATTGCGAGCCGGATAGTCACTTGTTTAGGGTAGGGGATCGCAAGGTCGCCCATCCGGTCAATTCCTCGTCGAAGGTGGGCGGAGAGTTTTGTCCGTCACCGTCGGAGGGCCCCGGCATGGAGATGTACTCACGGCGAGCCGTCCTGAAAGCAGGTTTACTTGGCGCGACGGGACTTACCCTGGCTGATGTCCTCCGTGCGAATGATGCAACCCCTGCGAAGAACGGGAAACGCAAGTCCGTGATCTTGATTTGGCTCGACGGCGGCCCAAGCCAACTCGAGTCGTACGATCCCAAGCCCGAGGCACCACTCGAAGTTCGCGGCCCGTTCGGGACGATTCCGACGAATGTTCCCGGCATCACGATTTCAGACCTGCTACCTTGTCATGCCCCTCTCATGGACAAGATGGCCCTCATCCGGTCGCTGCACCATGACAACGGCGATCATTTCGCTGCCGCACACTGGGTTCTGACGGGCTTCTTTGGGTCGAATGCCGCCAATAAAGAGCAGAAGTCTCCTTCGTTGGGATCATGTATCGCGAGAGTGCAAGGGGCGAATCATCCGAGCATGCCCGCTTATGTCGGGCTCCCGGCGGCACAGAGCATCTATATTTTTCCAGGCTATCAGGGAGCTGCTTACTTGGGCCGGGCGTTTGAACCATTCGACGTGCAGCCCGAGCAAAAGTACATTGGTCATGCTCACAGCGGGCCCATCCTTCGGCCGGCATTTCTCGATACTTTGGCGGTCCATCAGGAGAATCGCTTCGCCGAAAAGGTCAACTTGCTCGATCGGCTCGATGGAATCGCACGCGGACTCGATCGAAGCGGCAGCATGGAAAGCATGGATAAGTATCAGCACCGAGCCCTCGATATGCTTCTCAGCGGGCGGGCTCGCCGTGCGTTCGATATGGATCTTGAAGATACTCGCGTGCGGGAGAGGTATGGTGCCGGACCGTGGGGACATTACACCTGCATGGCTCGTCGTCTCGTCGAGGCGGGTGTCACCTTTGTGACGGTAGACATGCCCCACTGGGATCATCATTCGAGCTTGGAGAAGGGGCACGGGAGCAACATGCGGGCTATGGACCGTGCCGTCGGCGCGCTGATTCAAGATCTCATGGATCGGGATATGCTCGACGATGTCCTGGTCATGGTGATGGGAGAGTTCGGTCGCACGCCGAAGATCAATAACGGCCTTCCCAACATCGACCCTGTCCCCGGTCGTGACCATTGGGGAAACTGCTTCTCCGCCATGCTCGCTGGCGGTGGGGTGAAAGGAGGCCAAGTCATCGGCGCCACCAATCCGCGCGGCGAATATCCGATCGAACGACCTCTTCTCCCGGCGCAACTCCTCGCTACGGTCTATCACTTGCTCGGCATTGATCCGCGCCAGTCTTTCCCAGACCACGCCGGTCGGCCCCGTCCGATTCTCGATGATCCGGAGCCGATCAGCGAGCTAGTGTGAGGACGATTAATAACGCGGATCGCAGACAGAGTAGAGTGAACAGCTCGTTCGCTAACCTTCAGACGTGTGCCGACCTATCCATTCAGATAAAGATGAATGTTTCAGCCGAACATTCATTGCGGGTTACTCTCCCTTTTTCGAATCATGACAGGATCTTTCGACGAGCCCACGGCAACCGCCAGATGCGTTGCCCCCTCTCCCCATTCCACACGCACCGGCTCCCATTCCTCCGTAAGTGTGACGACCGTCGATTGCCCTTTGGGTTTGCCCGTTTCATCAGTGGACCAGAGAACGATTTCCTTTGAACTGGAGCACTTGGCGTCAACGGTCACCGCGCGAGCCCGCGAGTTTTTTTCTTGGGGTTCAGGGTCCATGGGAAGGAAGGCCTGTGTTTGCCATGACGGGCCGGGCAGATACGAGGTAAACGAGATCTCGAATTCTCCAGACTTTTGGGGGATCACTTTTGTGGTTGAGCTGCCGAGTTGTCGAATCAAGACAGACTTCTCGGGTGCATTGACGGCAGGGTTGGCTGAATCGTTCGCCTTAAGGCTCGGTGGGATGAAAACGTCCATTTCTGATCGGCGACGGGATGACCAACTCCCGATGACAACGCAAAGTGGAGCAATCAGCAGTCCGAGGAGAGCGAGCGCGACAAATGATTTCACGGACGGGCTCCTTCGTCAGGAGTCGTCGGTGCTTGCTTCGCCGATTCCACCGATGGATGGCCCGAATCAATCTTTTGTGTAACTCTCTTGGACCATGACATTTGGTCGAGACACTGCCGGGCTCGATCACTTTCTGGATAATCCTGAAGGTATTTGGAAAGAAAAGCGCGAGCACGATCCGGCTCCGATTCGACAAGGAGCAATGCGAGCAAAATCACAGGTTCCTCCGCCGAGGGGTGCTCCGCCACTAGTTTCTCCAGTGATCGCTGCGCCTCTGTCCGTCGACCTGACTGCAGCTCGATTTTGATCAGTCCGAGTTCCGCCGGCCAAAACTCCGGTGAGTATTTGAGGAGGTCGCGGAAAATCGGAGCCGCTTGTTGACCCGCCCCTTCGGTGAATAGTCCTTGCGCGAGGCGATAGCGAGCGACCAAGGGGACCAGATAAAGGGCGTCTTGGCCGGCGCTCTCGAAGGCGAGCTGATTCGCTTCTCGTTCATGCCCGGCAGCGAGCGCATCAAGTGCGCGTTGAAAACTTGACTCCGATGAAGTCTCCGTGCGGCGAAAGTGAAATCGGGGATCAGAAAGTGCACGATAGCGTGCCTCGCCTTCGATGACTGCGTCCGTTGTATCCTGCCACTGGCCGATCCGCGCTGATGCGGCGGCGAGGAGCATCGTCGATGGCATCCGGAGTGGCCCCTGGCAAAGTTCTTTCGCTTTGCTGAAAACACCGGCCGCTCCCCCGATTGCGTGCATCGACCACACTTGAAGCCACGCGATCGTCGGTCGACTTTTCGCTCGATAGATCCATGCTTGGTGTCGATCCTCATGCAACGAGTCGTCGATCATGCCGTACAACTGGAGATCGCCGAAGGAGGGCTCGGTGAACAATAGCTTGCTCGATTCGTCCGCGCGCGGAACCTCCCAGGGAGTGAAGGCGAAACACATCGTATTGGTGTCACGAAGCGCCAAGAATTGGGCCGGTCGATCTTGCTCAAAATCCGCGACGGACTTGATCCGACTAATGGATTCTGGGCCGACAGGATAAATCGAGTAGACAGTTAGTGGTTGCCGAACCACTCCCAGTTCTGGCATCGCAAGATACAGGGCGTGCGGTAAGCCCGTGATCACTGGTCGGCCATTCGCTTCGGCGGCGGCAATGCGGATCGCTTCGAGATTCGTTCGATGATTCGCGAGATACTCATGGCTTCGCTCGAGCAACGAGCCTTCGCGCCGAAGAACTCGTCCAGGGAGATGGGCGATCCGTTCGAGCGACGTTTCGATATTTGGGTAGAGGATGCCGTTCCAATTGATGAGATTGATCGCGATAAGGAGGAGCAAACCCGACTGAATCAGAATCGGTCGGCGGGTCATCTGATGAAGGACCGTCGGCAGAATCGCGAATAAGAACGGAACGGCGAGAGCGGCATAGCGGGGAACGAAACGAACTCCGGCAATGGCGACAGCGAGCAATAGTATCGCCATCACGGAGCAAATACCGACCGTATCATTCGTGATGATTTGACCCATTCGACGAATCCAAAGGGAAGGCGACGACGGCGGGTCGCTTGTCCACGGGGCGATGAGCCAACCGATCAAAGCGACCACGGACAACAAGACCACATCGGGAAACCACGCAAGCGCCATTGCGAGCGGTAAGCGTCCCCCTTGCTGTTGTTCGAACGCTCCGCTCCACCAAAGGAGTCCTTGCTCGGCAGCGAGAAGCAAGCCTGCGAACAAAGCCAAGCCGATCCATCGGACGGAGAACCGGTGTTCCAAAGCGTCCGCGACGAATCGAAGGACAAAAAAGGCAATCAAAGCGACCGTGAGCAACGAGCCCGATGCCTTGATTCCGAAGCCGAGAAAGGACAACAGACAGGCCGTGACGAAATGCTCACGATCGAGCGCCAGAAGCCAAGCCACCGCCACCGCGACGAGAAAAGTCTCGAAGCCCAACATGTCGAACTGAGTGGCAAGAACGGGCGTCGTTGCAAATGCGGCAGCTCCCAAAGTAGCGGTGAGCGGTCCGACTCGCGGCCAAAGCAGGCGAGCAATACCCACGATCGCAAATGATGCTGCTCCAAGTACGGCGACATGATAGATCACCACCGGCGCTTGGCTTTGCGGAAACAAACGAAACAATAGAGCCAGGGTACCCGGTACGATGCTGACGACGTAACAGCGCGGGCCGCCGATCTCGCTGATGCCGGGCTCACATTTGTAACGCAACGAATAATAGTCGAAGTTTGAACGGGCCAAGTACTCCGCTTCACGCCAAAGTCCGAGCGCATAATCGAAATAAGCCGGTGAGAAGAGGACTTCCCATCGGACAATAAGAAGGATCACAAAGACCGCCGCCATCCCCCAGAGATGATGCGACCCGTGCGGGTGAGTGCTCCTCTTTAGTGTCATGGCGATGACGCACCTCGCAAATCAGGCGAGGCTTTCGGGGGGTAATCGGTCGACCATCGGCCCGTTTCCAAAATATCACGGGCTTCGGTCGATTTGTTGCGAGCCAAAAGAAGCCGTGCGCGATGGGCCGGGAGACTCGGAAGATTCGGCATTAGACCTGCGATTTCGCGATAGGCAGATTCAGCAGCATCGAGATCACCGTTCGCTTCGGCGCGGCGGGCCTGAACTTCGAGGTCCATCACCTGTGTCACGATTTGCATGTCCCGGTGAATTTGGTGAGTTGGGCGAACCAAATCGGAATCAAGGAACCGACGAGTCATCATCGCTTCCCCTAATTTAAACCGTCGCTCAAACTCGTCTACTGATCGCCGAAGTACGTCTTCGAACGCGGAAACAGCGGCCGTGAGATCTCCCCCCTCCGTGAGAGCAAAGCCCAAGTAAATACGAGCCGCAAGGTCGTCGGGAGCGAGCAAGGTTCGTTGCCTGAGCAATTGAACCGTCGAGTCAATTCGTTTCTCGGAATAGGTGAGAATCTTCCAAGCGAAGAGGAGTCCTTCCTGATATCCGGGATCCGCTTCGAAGGACCAGATAAGACAATTGGTGGCTCGACTCAAGTCATTCGCTTTTGCATAGGCGAGGGCAAGTTGCCGATACGACTCAGCCACTTTACGTGCGTGGGGCTGTCGGGCATTCCACATCTGTGCTTGACGAGACTCGCTGCACCGCCTGAAGTTCAGAAGATAGTAGCCGATCTGACTATCCGACCATGACCAGAGTCGATCACGATAGGCGACACGATCAATGTTCCGCATTTCAAAAGTGCTCGTTCGATGGGGAATCGCTAGCCAACGAGTCTTCGTTTCGGCGGAGGAGGTTTCCATGACGGCCTTACCTTCCGCATCTTTCAGCACATAGACGAATGGGGCGTTCCACCGCCAGATGTCGTTGGCGGTGACGCCAAGGACTTGAATGCCGACGGAAACGAGGAGAAGAACTAGGAAAACAAGTCGCCAGCGGATCGACCGAAAGACAAAGGGAATCACCGGCGCGGTGAGGAGGACGAGAAACGGAGAGAGGTCAACGAGGTGTCGATAACCATAGGACCAACCTCCCCACCAATCGAAGTGGTGTGCTTCCAACAGAATAATCGCAGGAATCGCGAGGGCAATTCCGCGCGCCCATGCCCATTGGGGCAATAAAAATGTCATGACGATTCCAGGAATCGCCACGATAAGAAAAGGGGAGTACACGAAGAGACCGCGGGAGGGACTGAACAACAGGCCTGCCAATCCTGTGAGCGTCGGTGTTTGCCAAATGAGAGCAAATCCAGTTTTTTCAAGCGCATGGTCCACGAGGGCTGTCTGTCCGAATTTGAACGGCGATCCAAGAACAGCATAATTGAAGTAAAGAAGAAAGAGTGCGAACGGGAGTCCTGCGACCGCATATCGAAGGAAGGTGCGCCGATCGGTAATCAAGAATTGCAACGTGAGCGCGGCAGCTACGATTCCCAGCGTCGGCCGACTGAGTGTGGCCATCGCCATGGAGATGCCGAGAGCGTAGGCGTAAAGGGTTGATTGTTGCAGCCGCGTCAAACAGACAAGAGCGAATGTCGCGAAGAACGCAGTCGCGCTATGTTGCCACATTCCTTGGCTACTGGTACTGAACACACAGGTTCCGAGAGCATAAGCGATTGCCAAGAGAAGGGCCAACGGTCGGGTTAGCATCGAGCAAAGGGCAATGTAAAGGAATACGGTCGATACTGCCACCAGAACGGAACCTTGAGTGAATGCGAGACGATCCAATAGTTCTGGCTTTTGTTCGAGCGGGCCGAAGAGGAGTTGACCAACGGCGAATGCCGGGGCGGCCGTGATGGCTCCTCCCATCCCGAAGCAATTCAGAAAAACTCCCGGCTTCGTCGTCTTGACAATCTGGGGATGCTGGTGGACCGGAAGGATGACACCCGCTTCAATCCAATCTCGAAGTCGATCATCGATGCCGGGAAGGGAAAACGTGCCAGCCTGATCCATCCCATTGATGGACCAATGCAGCATGTGCGGAATCTCAACAGGTCGAAACGTCAAGTCGCCATCCCGAATCAGACTGAGCGACTGCGAGATCACCGCGGACGAATCATTGACGCTGAAGCAGTCTTGGCCGATGAATTGGTCTTGAATGCCTGGGTTTTGAAACTCGACCTCTCGCTGCGGATCAGGAGCTGAGATGAACACCGTGCCGGCGGTGAAGTAGATCGCGATAAGGCCAATCAGTAGGGCCACGGCGACGAGAAGGTCGCCTCCGTTACGCGTGGTCAAGGAAAGGGAATCGATGTCCGCCGATGTGTTCATACTCGTATTCGCATTGTAACCTTCACGCGTAAGAGGGGCGAGTATCGAAACGGTCTTCTCGTTTTTATTCGCGACATTGAGGCCCCGCGCTTGTGAATTGGGAAGCGATATCGTACCCTGGTCCAACCCCAATGGAGGAATCGCTAGTCAAGCGTTTTTCGTCCAACCTATCGCCGTGAGTATTAGCTGATATGAAAAAGTCCTCGGCGAGAGATTCTTGGATCTTGTTTCTCATCTTATTCGTATTCCTTTTGATCGTTCGTTTTCCCGTTCTGACGATGCCTCTCTACGAAGATCAAGCGGTCGGATTCGGACGTGAAGCCGATTTTCTCGATCAGACAGACTTCGATTATCGCCGACTCCGTTATGAGGAGACGCACTTTCTCTTCGGAGGTACCGCGCGAAGTTATCTCATCAGCGTCATACCGACGACGCTCGCACTTTTGCATCGAATCCTTGGATCGTCGTCCGCGATGCTGATCGCCTGGCATCTGCTCTCTCTCGCACTGGCGTCCGCCACTGCTGCGATCCTCTATTCGCTGCTCAAACCATTCGCGGGACGTCTCGTCGCACTGCTGGGAGCGATGGCACTATTATCAACGCCCATGGTTCTCACTCAGGCGGATCTTGCCGGAATGGAACTTCCGCTCGTTGTCTGTATGCTCCTCGCCGGTCACGCGATTCTCAACAACCGCCCGATGGGGGCTATCGCCTGGGCCACCGCATCATTTTTCATGAAGGCGACGGGCCTATTGGTGTTGGGAAGTGTGCTTGCCATCCTACTGGGTCGAGTGATGATGGGGGAACGTGACCAAAGAAGAAAGGATTTCTTTTGCCTCGTTGTGGGTTCGCTCACTTTTGCCGGTCTCGTGGCACTTCTCTCTTGGGCCGATGACACCACGTTCTTTCGAGCTACGTATCATTGGCCAAGCGGATTCCGCCTTCCTCGCGCACTGCTGGTATGTCCCGATCTCGCGATTTTCACGGGTTTGACCTCGGTGATCGGGCTGTTCCTCCTGTTTTACTACCGAAAGCAGATCCGATTGATCGTACCGCAATGGCGAGCACGCGACTCACGGCTCACGTTGATGGTTTGGGCTTTGCTGATCGTGGGAGGAAGCATCCTCTCGATGGCGAGCTATATCTTCATTCCTCGTTATTACATCATGCCGCAGGTGGCGGTTTATGTGCTCCTTGGCTTAGCTCTCTCGCTGGACCCTCGCCTGCTACGCATGGGTATCGCGCTCCTCGGAGGCGTTATCGTTGTCAACCTAGTGAATCATGCGGGGAGGCTTTATCCGCCGATTGCGAATGTCGCTGGTCCCGATTTCAAAACGCTGACAGTATTTACGCTTCGAAGTTGCGGCTTTACCGAGCGGAGCCTCGAGTATCTCGATGATCACCGCTCCTCAATAACCGCTGTTCGCACCTTGTCGGAGCGTGGGCCGAAAGCCACCATTTTTGCCGACATGCCCCATTGGATTTACCTGACATGTCCTTTCGTCGGTTATGTATCGGCGCCACCGGTCGATGTCGTTCGCGCGGACAATTATCAGCGGACGATCTGCGAATTTCGTGATCGTGTCATGGAAACACCCATGGATCATGAGATTCTTTTCCTTTGGACGGAAAAGGCGAGCCCTCGCATGCCTCGTATCTCAGACGGCCTGGATGTCGTCTACAAGGACTCACTCGATCCGCCGCTTGCCGTGCTACGCATCCGACGAGGTGATCTTCCTCAAACACCTAAGGAGCTCGAAGACTGGTTCCTTGACCAATCGTGGGACACCGACCATGTCTTGCACCGAGCACTTGATCGATACGAGTTTCTTCGGCGCACCGGGCAATTTCGACGGGCAGAACGAGAATTGCAGTTCGCCATCTGGATGCATCCCAATCCCCGCGATTCTGCTGTAAACAAAGTCATGCCCGCCTTGCTGGCGGATATCGAAACCGCGAAAGCCCATAGCCAAGATTGGCAGGGAGATGTTTGGGAATTGAGGCTCCGACCGGAGACGACGGCGGTCTTTGCAAAGGATTCGGCAGGGAAGGGACTCTTGGTGACGACTGGCACTGTAGCGGACGAGGCACTCAGGGGAGTGCGGCTTCTCGGGCCAAGGAAATGGATCCAAAAAGGTGACACGGTCCGAATTCGGGGGCGTGTGCGAGCTTCCCGAGATACGGACATCACTATCGGAGTGGAGCGGCTCTTTGATCCGCAAGTTCCGTTCATCGAGCAATCGAATGTGGAAGTCGGCACGAATTGGAAAGATTTTGATTTCACGTGGCCTGCGCCATCACCAGAACACGATGCCGTTCTTTACTTTGATATCGGACGGTCAAACGCGCGGTTTGAATTGAGCGATGTCCGGTTCGAAGTGACTCATCAAGAGGAAACGACTCCTCAATAGATTCATGGGCAAGCCGTCTAAGGCTCCTGACGGGATGTCGCCAGTCTTTGTCGCCAGTATCGCGCAAAGGGATGATCGACGTGAGAGAGTTTATTCATTATCCGTGCGCGATCGTCGTCTGATCCTCCAGACTTCAAATGCGACATTTGTTTTGCGATGGAAAACAGCAAGAGATCATCGAGCGGTACATCGCGATCTCCGTAATGAAACGTGACGTCCGGTAATTGGTACGTCGTATTGCTTTCCTTAGCCCAGTCATTGAGCCAATAGAGGGCTTTCACGTCTTCGTGCAGTGAACGAATCGTTTGGTGCCAATCGCGAGCCGAGGAGGTATTGATGCTTCCGAGCACTTTCTGAATGCGCAACAATTCATCTTCAGAAAGTTGATCAATCGAAACGAACTCGGTTGGCGAGGAACGCGCGTTCTCGGCCAAGAGAGAGAACGTCGAAAGAAGATAAAGGTTTTTGACGGGAGGGACGTCGATCGGGAAATCGGGGACCCGGAGTTTGTGGCGGGCACTCACTTCACTGAGTTGTTGAGCGGTCTTCCACTGGTCGTTGAATTGAACCGTCGATTCCGTCCAGAGTTTATCAAATTGCTTGACGGCGAGGCTGGCGACATGAGACTGATGTGAGAGATGTAATAGTAGCAATGCTACGATCGCCGCGCCGAACGCCATTCGTGAGGATTGAACGACGATGCGAGAGGTGAGTCCATCAATGACCATTCCGGTATAGGCACACCAAAAAAGGATGGGGATGCCGTAGTAGCGGCCTGAAGTGAGCACGAAATCGTTTCCGAGATCCTGCCTCATGAGAAAGGTAGCCATGCTGAAGGTGATCGCTGCGGTTAGCATAACAAGGACTATCGACCGGGCTTCCGGCCGAAGGAAGAAAGCTCCCGCGAGAAGCACGGTCATCACAAGGTATTTGCCGGCAAGGTCGTCGCTCGCGAGGGCGCTCGCGGTCCAAAAGGTGAGATCGCTCGCAGTAACGGCCAACATCGACACCGTACCCATTAATGCTGTCAGCCAATGATTGAAAGGGGGCAAGTGATGGGGAACCCCCTGTGTCGCTTGCTTGAGGCCCGAGACCGTGAATGCAAGAGACAAGACCAGCGCACTCAGCCAACCGATAATCCAAATAAGTTGAGTTCGGCGTGAAATCGTCGAGTGCGTCACATCGTTCGGAAGCCCGGTGAAAGATGTTTGTCGGAAAAGCAAAAGCCATTGGAGCAACAAAGCTGGAAGAAACAAAATAGTTGCATTCCACGCGAGTATCATGCAGATAGCGGCGAAGAACGAAGCGCACGCCCAAGCAGCAGAATAAGTTGATCGAAGGTGGGAGGTGGCCGTCGCTGCCAAAAGGAAGAGAACGGGTCCGCACGACGTCGTGGTCATTGCTATCCAAAGGAGCGCATTGTCCCAACGTCCAAAGGAGGCTGATCCCCACAAAAGTGCCGCTAAAAGCGGTCCCATCCAAGACGTACTGTATCGCCGAAGTAGGACGTACATAAGCCCGGCGGAAACCGCTTGCATGACACCCGCAAATAGATGCCATGGAAGTGGATTTCTACCGAAGGAATCAAAGATGAGTCGGTAAGTCAGGAACCCAACGGGCGTCATCTGTCCGCTATGGGAGGTAAAAGCGGCTTCGCCCAGGGTTAAACGCCCGTGACGAATTTCACCAATCATCCACTCAAAATAGTGATCATCATGGACGGATGGAACGCCTGCGTAGGGGAGGCGAGTGATACTTCCCAGGATGAAAGCAGCAACGGCGACGAAGATGAATCGAATGATGCCAGGGAGCGATTGTTGCATGCCGTTGAGGCCCCATCGCCCAGGGTGCTAGGAACGACTCGAAGGGTGATCGTTCCTCATTCACTCACGCTCCGTGCCGTGAAGACGTTTCTATCATAGCCGCATGTCTGGTATCGTCCAAGCGGCCGAGAGACGATGCTCCCATAGCAGTCCCTGATTAACTCCGAACGACGATCAATCGCGAGGTTCGAAGAGAACGTGACGCCGGAACCGAATCAACAACCTCCGACCTGGAGCCTTCTTCTCGGAGGAGTTTTGCTTGCGATTGCCGGATTCGCGGTCTACTTCCCCACGTTTCAAAATGGTTGGACCCTTTATGATGACCCTGATTACGTCACCAACAATCCACACGTTCTCTCAGGGGTGACGATCTCGAACCTGCAATGGGCATTCACCACGTATTATGCATCGAACTGGCATCCACTCACCTGGATCAGCCATATGTTGGATGTTCAGTTTTTCGGACCGAAGGATCCGCACGGACCACATGCCGTGAATCTGGTTCTACACATTGTTTCGGGATGGCTGCTTTATCTACTGCTTGGAAGGACATCGAGGGACTGGCCGCTCAGTTTTGTGGCGGCGATCCTATTCCTTATACACCCCGTGCAAGTCGAAAACGTGGCGTGGATTTCTCAGCGCAAGTCTCTTCTCGCGATGGTATTTCTTCTTGGAACAATTCTTGCCTACAGCGAGTTTACTCTTCGACGTTCAATCAAGTGGTACATCGTCGCGTGCGGGTTATTCGTCTGTTGCTTGCTTTCTAAGCCGGTAGGGGTGGTCGTTCCAGTTCTGTTGTTTCTCTGGGACTACTGGCCGTTGGGACGATGTTGCCGAGGCCGCGGTCGAGTACTTTTGGGTGAGAAGGTTCCATTCGTCGTGCTGGCGATCTTGTCTTGCGTCGTCACCATGACCGCTCAAGCAATGGCAATTTCCTCAAATGACGTGCTCCCTTGGTCAGTTCGTTGGGGAACGGCCGTCACCGCGGTTCCTGCCTATCTGAAACTGTTATTTTGGCCGGTACCACTCGTCGTATTTCGGCCGCATCCTCTTACCATGCCTGCGGTGGAGAATATCGTCGCTTCCATTCTCTTGATTGCAGTCATCACAGGGGGAGCATGGTGGTTTCGTCGCACACTTCCCTTTCTCCTCATCGGTTGGCTGTGGTTTATCGTGAGTCTGATGCCATCACTCGGAATTGTGCAGGTTGGCGCGCATGACATTGCGGACCGTTATCTTTATGTGCCGTCCATCGGGATTTCCTTCGCATTGACTTGGAGCCTGTCGACGATTGTCTTTAGGGCAACGAAACAACGGCGTGGCCTGTTTGCATTCGTGGGTGTTGTAGGTGTTGTCCTTTTCGTACTGACTTGGCAGCAGACGGAACTTTGGAAGAGTTCGATGACGCTCTTCACGCATGCGAATAAGCACACGCAAAACAACTACGTCGCGTACGTTCAGCTTTCGCGAGAGTATTATCTGCAAGGAGATACAGATAAGGCGTATCGACTGCTCGAAGATGCCTATCGAGTTGGCTTGCGATGGCCGAGCTTTCTTCGTGATCTGGCGAGTTTACGAGCCAATAGTGGTCAACTGGAACTCGCCGAGGCCACAGCGCAAGAGGCTCTTGCGCGAGGCGGCCCGAGTGCGGAAGCTTACGTATTGCTGGCGGAGATGGCATATATGCGGCGTGATTTGACAGCCGCAAAGGAACGAATTGCCAAAGCGATCGAGCTTTCATCCGACGACCCGGCGGCTTTGGAATTGAGGGAGCGAATTGATCGCGCGTCCCACCGATGAACTGGGATTCGAGCTAAGGAGTGACATCCCCTCCTGAAACTTCATCGCGACGTACCGCGGTATCAATCAATCGCATTTGCGGATGGCCATGAACGTGTTCAATAATGTTCCGATAGCGTTGTGGCAGGATCCATTCATTATGCGTCCATACGTTCAACGGGGTGGACGCTAAATCCACGTGCGGATCGATGAGCCGTTGCAGAGGATGTTGATTGAGCTTGCTGTAGGAGTCGACGTTGATGATGGGCCAAACGCCTGTCTCCTTTTTCCAGTAGGGTGCGATTCTTCCCTGAACGTATTGATGGATCATGATTCCAGAGGATGCGTGATACTGCTGTTGCATGGGCACCAGGTCTCGAACCTCGTTCCAAAACGCGACGGGCTGACCCTCGCGGTCATAACCGAAAAAAATCCTCGGATAGAAATACATCACTTGGCTTTGAGTTCGAAGCAGATCGAGATAAATCGCTGGGTCGCCTGCCCAGGCGGACCGCTGAATTCGGGACGCGTCACCAACATTTGATTCTTTCTTCGCGACCGGGGCGAATAACTTGTGAACGACGATATGAATC
>JAIEPU010000112.1 GCA_019748235.1 bacterium | reverse complement strand
CACCGTCGAGGGGGGAAACGTCGTTCGAATGGGAGAGGGAGTGACGCGCCGGCTCGAAGAGCTCAAAGCCGATCAACCGATTGGCATCGAAATCGGTTCGATCAATTTCCAGCCGACGGCGGTCACGGAAGCGACCAACGAATTCATGTTCAATCTCGCGAAAGCGGTGAGCATTGTCTTTATCGTCCTCTTCATCACGATGGGGCGTAAGACCGGGATCATCATCGGGCTGGTCCTCTTCCTGACGATTATGGCCACGTTCCTGGTCATGTATCTCAGGGGCGATTTGTTGATGGAACGTATCTCGCTCGGCGCGCTCATCATCGCGCTTTGCATGCTGACCGATAATGCGATCATCGTCATCGAGGGGATCAAGGTCCGCATCGAAGGGGGCGAAGACAAGCTTAAAGTCGTCAGGGAAGTCGTCACGCAGAATCAGTGGCCTCTCTTTGGGGCGACGGCAATCGGCGTCATCGCATTCGCCGCCATTGGGCTTTCCGAGGATCGAACGGGGGAGTACTGCAACTCCCTCTTTTGGGTCATCCTGATTTCGCTTAGCTTGAGCTGGATTTCCTCAATCACGGTGACGCCGCTCCTCAGTTACATCGCTTTCAAGCCGAAATCGGTGCAGTCGGGAGAAACCAATGATCCGTACAACGGTGGATTCTTCCGTGCTTACCGAAACACGTTGATACTCGCTCTCCGTTTTCGTTGGCTGGTCGTCATCGTATCGATCGTGCTATTCGTTGCCGCTCTTTACGGATTCACGAAAGTGGATCAGAGCTTCTTTCCTCCTGCCACCCGACCTCAATTCATGGTCGATGCATTCTTGCCGGCGGGTTCACATATTCGTGAGTCGGAAGATTTCGCCGCTGCCGTGCAGAAGCACATCCAATCGTTGCCGGGCGTCACTCATGTGACCTCCTTTATCGGCGGTGGAGGACTGCGCTTCCTTCTAGTTTATTCTCCCGAGAAAGAGAACCGAGCTTACGTTCAATTCCTCGTCGATGTGAATGACTCGACCAAGATTGATTCGCTCTTACTCGATATCCAGAAGTATCTTGACGACCAATATCCAAATGCGAATGCCATCGCGAAGAAGTTTCTACTGGGTCCAGGGCAAGGGGGACGAATTCAGGCACGATTTAGCGGCCCATCACCAGAAAAGCTTCGGGAACTCGCAGATCAAGCGAGACAAATTCTTGAAACAGATGGCAAAGCCTTGTGCATCCGGCACGATTGGCGTGAGCGTGAGAAAGTCATCCGTCCGAATTTGCTTGAACTGCAAGCGAGGCGGAACGGAATCACTCGTGTTGAAGTCGCGCAGGCTTTGGAAGCGGGGTTCGAAGGACGGGTCGTTGGTTTCTATCGTGAGCCGGGGGATGCCCATGCCGGTATCTATCCACAAGAGTCTCGATTACTTCCGATCCGATCGAGACCTCCATTCGATGAACGTAGCGACGTCGAGTCGATTCGAAGCATGCAGATCTGGAGTCCGGTCGCTCAGCGAATGATCCCGCTCAGCCAGGTCGCTTCAGGCGCCGAAGTAGTTTGGGAGGATTCGGTGGTCATGCGTCGGAATCGATTCCCGACGATTACCGTACACGCTGATCCACGTTCTGGACTTCCGAGCCAGTTATTCAATCGAGTTAAGAGTAAGATTGAAGCAATCCCTTTGCCTGAAGGTTACTCACTCGATTGGGGGGGAGAATACGAGGATTCTCGCGATGCCCGGGCCGCGCTCGCCCGGCCTCTACCAATGGTGCTCGCGATCATGGTGTTTATCGTCGTTTGTCTCTTCAATTCCACGCGTGCCACTCTGCTCGTTTGGCTGATTGTCCCGCTCGCCATCATCGGCGTCACGGCGGGATTACTGTTGACCGGACAGCCGTTCGGATTCATGGCGCTGCTAGGGGTATTGAGCCTCGGAGGCGAACAGATCAAGAATTCGATTGTCGTACTAAGCAAAATTCGCACGGAACTAGAAGCAGGCACACCTACCTGGGACGCGATTCTGTACGGGTGTGTGAGCAAGGTCAGGCCGGTGCTCATGGTGGCTATTACGACCGTGCTCGGAATGATTCCGCTTCTCAAGGATCCGTTCTTCGGAGCAATGGCGGTTTGCATCATGTTCGGTTTGTCATTCGCTTGTGTATTGACGATGCTCGTCATGCCCGCACTTTATTCCATCCTCTACAACGTAAGGGAACCGAGTCCGAGTGAAGTGCGTTAGTCGATGCAAAGATCGGAGGGGGACCGTTCTATCAATGACGATCACCTCCGAGCCGCAAGAGCGCCGGTTTCACTATCTCGTCTCGTTGGTGTCGCGATGATGCTGTAGTCATCCATCGAAGCCAGGTAACGGAGCCAGATCGATGAGCAAGGGAGCGTCTGATCGAGGAATCTACGTCTCCACAGGACATCTTCCTCCAGCCGAGGATGTTCATCGAGTGGTGAAAAGTGCCTACGAACTTTTCAAATCCAACACGGACGGAGTGAATTCGCAAGTTTATCCCGCTCTCGCTCGTGTCCCGAGTAACTTGTTTGGCATCTGCGTCGTCGGCTCCAGCGGGAGCATTTATTCAATTGGTGATGCGGACTATGAATTCACAATCATGAGCGTCTCCAAGCCATTCATCTTCGCGCTCGTGTGTGATGTCCTCGGTGCAGACAAGGTTGCGGAGAACATCGGCGTCAATGCCACGGGGCTTGCATTCAACTCATTGGCGGCGATCGAGCAGGGGATTGAAGGTCGAACGAATCCGATGGTGAATGCGGGGGCGATCGCGACGACAAACCTCGTGCCGGGCGAAACGCTGGAGGCGAAATGGAAGTTCATCCACGAGGGCCTAAATCGATTCGCTGGTCGTACACTTTCCATGAATGAAGAGGTGTACGATTCCGCTTCCCGGACGAACTTCAGAAATCAAAGCATCGCTCGGCTTCTTCAGAGTTACGGACGGCTCGTCATTGATCCTGTCGACGCAACCGAACTTTACACTAAGCAGTGTTCGTTGAACGTCACGGCAAGGGATCTCGCTGTCATGGGAGCGACTCTGGCGGATGGTGGCGTCAATCCCATCACGAAGGAGCGAGTCGTCAGCCAATCAGTATGCCATTACGCGCTTGCGGTTATGTTGACCGCTGGGCTTTATGAAACGTCAGGGGATTGGCTTTATCACATCGGTCTTCCCGGCAAGAGTGGCATTGGTGGAGGTATCGTCGCTGTCTCTCCTGGCAAGGGAGGAATCGGCACCTTTGCGCCGCCGCTCGACAAAGCGGGGAATAGCGTAAAAGGTCAGCTTGTCGCCAAGTATTTCTCCGAACAGCTCGGCATGGATTTGCTTGTGTCCAGGCCTGAGGTGTGACATAAGGATGTCACTCACTCGACGAATGAGGAGTTCACGTCGTGTCGTCAACTTCGCCCGCATCTACTACTGAGAATGAAGTTCGAGATTCCTGGCTTCCGATGATCATCATCGCGATGGGACAGGCTCTCATGTCTTTCAACGTGGCGGCGATCCCTGTGAGCATGGGGGGAATGGTCGAGAGCTTCAATGCTCCGCCGACGACGGTGGGGACCGCCATTGTTCTCTACTCGCTCGGCGTCTCCGGGTTCATCATGCTCGGGGCGAAGCTCGGGCAACGATTTGGTTCGAAAATATTCTTTCAAATTGCTGTATCGCTCTTCGCGCTTGCCATGGTGACGATGACTCTTAGTCCGACAGCGGAAATCATGCTCACCGCTCAGGCACTTGCTGGTTTTGCGGGAGCGGGCTTGGTACCCACGCTCGTCGTTCTCATCGCGAATCATTATCGGGGAAAGCAACAAGCAGAGGCTGTCGGTTGGCTCGGTTCCGCTCGCGCCATCGCCGGTGTTCTCGCTTTCATTATCGTCGGTTCAGTGGCCACGTTCCTGAGTTGGCGCTATGCCTTCGCTTTACTCATCGTTCATGCCGCGGCTATTCTTGTCCTCAGCTTTTGGCTCAAGCCCTCTCCCGGACGTCCCACGGTTCAAATCGATTTCTTCGGGGTTCTCTTGTCCGCAATAGGAATCATCTCCATCACATTCGGCTTCAACAATCTTCGGAATTGGGGGGTGCTCATGGCATTGCCGGGGGCTCCCTTTGATTTGCTCGGTGTTTCTCCGGCTCCCGCATTAATCGTCGTGGGTACGATGTTTCTGACGTCATTCTTCGTTTGGTCGAGTCGCCGGGCGCATCGAGGAAAAACGCCGCTCCTTGCACTGGAAATTGTCAGTTCGCCGACCGAATGGGCGGCGGTGTTGGCGCTCTTTATCATCGTTGGGATGGAGGGAGCGATTAATTTTTCCGTCCCCTTATACATTCAAATCGTGCAGGGTCAAACAGCACTGCAAACATCGATCGCAATGATGCCTTTCATGCTCACCGTCTTCTTTACCGCGATCTTAATCGTGCGCCTTTATCCGCATTACACTCCACGCACGATTGCGCGGTCGGCCTTTGTACTCGTTGCGATCGGCACCGCTTGGCTCGCATTTGTCGTGCGGAATGACTGGAATACGATCCCCGTCATTGCGGGTCTCATCACGGTGGGGCTTGGACAAGGAGCTCTTGTTACGCTTCTCTTTAACGTGCTGGTCAGCCTGGCTCCAAAGGACTTGGCGGCGGATGTCGGATCACTCCGCGGTGTCACCCAGAATATGGCGGCAGCCGTCGGGACCGCAGTCGTCGGCGCACTGCTTGTCGGGATTCTCAGCTCCCTTATTATCGTGAACGTGGCGAGTAATCCGGTGATATCCGCCGAATTAAAAGATCAGGTGAATTTGACCAATCTAACCTTTCTAAGTGATGTTCAGTTGAAGGAGAGACTCTCGGGGACGACCGCCACGGAGAAGGAGTTCGCAGAAGCCATCGCCATCAATGCCGATGCTCGCACTCGCGCGCTTAAGATCGGCTTTGTCCTTCTGTCGGGTCTCGCGCTTTTTGCCATTGTCCCCTGCAGTTGGCTTCCTGACTACAGGCCTGGCGAGATACCGGCCTCCAAACGGAAGTGAATTCGGTCGCCTGCGAGATACACTTGGCAACCATCCTGCTTTGGCGGACCCGACTCTTTAGGCACCGTCGGGATTTGTTGCTGCTCAATCAATCGTCGCCAGTGATACGGCAAGTTGACATCCTTGGATGAATTCTTCGATCAACACATACTCTTTAACTGTGTGAATTTCGTACTGACCCGCTCCGATCGTCACCGTGGGAACACCATGATTGACGAACCAGTTGGCATCGAGGCCACCGTTTGAGTAAACGCACTTGGCCTTGAGGCCGATCGCTTCCGCCGCACGGCTTGCATGCTTCACGACCGCGGAGTCCTCGGGAATCGTGAAGGGGGGATAAGCGGCCTTCGCAGTAAATTTGACCGTTGAGGTATTGCCGTCGATATCCTTGACCTCACGTTCCGCATTCGAAAACGCGGTCCGGAAGGCCTCCGTGATCTTTGAAGCGAACTTGGCGTCGGAACTGCGAGCCTCTCCTTTGATGTGCACATAATCGGTGACAACGTTGGTCGCATCACCTGCCGCTTTATCACCTTTGCCCCCAAAGATTCCGACGTTGCTCGTTCCTTTTCCTTCGGGTTTAACGACTTTCCCAAACCATCCATTTCGATGAGCTTCAGTAATGGCCACCGACGCCACTAACGTCGAAGAGATTCCTTTTTCTGGCGCAACCCCGGCATGAGCGGCCTGCCCGTGAATTTCAACATCCCAGCTCTCCTGGCCGACCGCTCCGACGATCAGGTCAGCGGGAATCTTGCCGTCGACATTGAATCCCATGATCGCCCCATCCAGATCAACAGGATTCAGCTCGCGTGCCCCGTGCAGTCCACTCTCTTCTCGAACAGTGAACAAGAGGGTGATAGGCGGATGTGGTAGATTCTGCTTCAAGAGAGTTTCGACCAAGGTGACGAGGACGGCGCACCCGGTTCGATTATCTCCTCCGAGCGCGGTTGTCCAATCACTGACGATCCTGTCACCCGCTTTCTTTGGCTTCGCACCGGCGCAAAGAGGAACGGTGTCGAGATGAGTTGCAAACAGCAGCCGATCCCCGGTACGCGTTCCAGGAAGGGTGACGATAAGGTTGCCAGTCTCCGTGGGAAGCGGAATCCTTTTATGGGCGTCGTCAAACTTTATGGATGAAGCGGAGACTCCAAGCGATTTCAAATCGTCAATGATAAGATTCGCGATCGCCGACTCGTGGCCTGTTACTCCTTCCACGGAGAGATAACTCATTAGTCGCTGTTCCGCTTTCTGAGCGTCGACCGGACTGTTGGTGCTCATGAGTGGATTCCTTTACGAGATGTGAGCGATCGTTCTATTCATCAGAATTCAATTCGCGGTGTCCTATGGTGACACTGAACCATTGCATCAAAGGTATTCGCAGGGATACTGCTCAAGGCGACCGTGTCCAACTTTTAAAGTCCCCAAGGGAGTCCGAGCAGATACCAAGCCGCGAAAAGAGCCGTCCAAAGAAAGAGTATCGCAATCACGTAGGGAAGCATGAGGGCAACGACCGTCCCGACGCCCGCATTCTTGTCGTACCTTTGTGCGAAGCCGACAACCAGAGCAAAATAAGTATTGAGGGGTGTGATCGCGTTAATCGGAGAATCTCCAATTCGGTATGCGGCAAGAACTGCTTCCGGATCCACACCTAGTTGCACGAATAAAGGAACGAAGACGGGGGCAAAGAGCGCCCACTTTGCGATTGCCGGCGAGATGATGAAGTCGATGAGTGCGACCACGAAGATGAAGCCGATGAGCAACCAGAATGATCCGATATTGGCGTGGCTCAGGACATCGGCGAGTCGGACCGCCATAATCGTCGCCATATTCGTGTAATTGAAATAGGCGATAAATTGACTGATGATGAGTAAGAGGAAAATCAGACCACCCAGCCCGGTGATCGCTTTCGTCATTGCATTAATGACGTCGGTCAGGCTCTTCACCGTTCCCGCCCCGATTCCATAGGCCGTTCCCGTCACGAGGAACATCAGCATCACAACGGCAATGAGTCCATTCATGAAGGGGGAGTTGCCGATCAATGCTCCTGTGGTCGGATCGCGAAGCGGCGCATGTGCCGGAATTGCTAGGAATGCAATAAGGGCTACCACAACGATCATCCCCAGGAAGGCGTAAAACAAACCTCGAGACTCGGCGGAAGTGATGTCGCCCCCTGTTTCATTCGGCTTCTCACCCTTGTATTCCCCGAGACGTGGTTCGATCATTCGCTCGGTAATGAGCGCGATGACGACAGTGAGAAACGGTACGGATGCGAGGGAAAACCAGATATTAGCGCTCAGGTCGATGGAAATCGACGGATTGACGAGATGGATGGCGTCGTTGGTGAATTCCGTCAGGATTGCGTCGAGTGGCTTAATGAGCATGTTGACAGTGAATGCTCCTGCAACGGCCGCAAAGCCAGCCGCTAGTCCAGCCAGCGGATGCCGTCCGACGCTCAGAAACGCGGTCCCGGCAAGTGGAATGAGAACCAGATACCCCGCATCGGCGGCAATGCTCGAAAGGATCCCGACGAAGACGAGAATGTAAGTGAGTGCGTATCTCGGAGAAACGATCACAAGCTTTCTAATCAATGAGTTGACCAAGCCCGTTTCTTCTGCCACGCCGACACCCACCATCGCGACGATCATGAGACCAACCGCGTTAAAACTCATGAAATTTGGGATGAGTGACGTGTAGATGAATCGAATGCCGTCAGAGGTCAAAAGGCTTCGCGCGCTTGCGGTCACTTCATGAACTTTATCGGTGGAGGGATCGATCACTTGGTAGGTGACACTCGCGCCGACCACATGCAAGACATGGGACAAGATCACCACGGATGCGATGAGCAGGAGAAAGATGACGGCAGGATGGGGGACTTTGTTTCCCACCTTTTCCACAAAGTCTAGAATCCGCTGCATCAAGGATTTGGATGACTGAGCCGGCTGACTCATGCCTCACCTTTCAGAGAAACTCTATTTAGTGAATGGAATCGGATCGAGGGGAAGCAGCCATGGGACCATGATGACGCTGACGATCATGACAATCAAGGCGAAAGGCCCGCCGATGCGTACGAAGTCTCCGAATGAATAATTGCCTGGACTGACGACGAGGGTATTGACCGGCGATGATACCGGAGTGACGAACGCCGTCGAAGCAGCCAATGCAACGATCATGGCGAATGGATAGGGGGAAGCATGAAGATCATTCGCGATAGCAATCGCAACAGGGGACATTAAGACAGCCGTCGCCGTGTTCGAGATGAACAATCCCAGACCGGCAGTAATCGCGAATAGGCTGGCCAATATCACATAAGTCCCCGATTCTCCGACAGCAGACATGAGAGCGTTTGATGCGAGTTCTACTCCTCCGGTCTTCTGCAGCGCCGTCGAAAAAGGGAGCATGCCGACGATGAGAACGATTGTTTTCCAACTGATCGAGTTGTAAGCACTCGTAAGATCGACACAGTGGAACAATCCCATCAGTAGGCATCCAAGCAGGGCAGCCTGGACATTCGGAATGACTCCGCTGACCATCAATCCCACCACGAGCAACAGACAGAGGACCGCGGGAACCACGCGGCGCTTGACTGGGAGAACGTCGGCAAGCTCAATGGGTAGATTGAGTACGAGCAAATCCCGGTGGCCACTCTTGATGGTTCGAATCTTCTTCCATGGCCCGATAACGAGCAAAGTATCGCCAATGCGAAGTGTTTGATTCAGCAAACCCTTTTCGAGTGGAACTCGACCTTGTCTGATCCCAATGACGGTCAGCCCAAAACGTGACCGTATCTTCGATTCGATGACCGACTTTCCGACCAACGTCGAGTCAGCGGAGATGATCATTTCGGCCATGCCGAGCTCTTGCGAGCGATCATTGAAATAGGTCCCCGTCAAAGGGAGGAGTTCGAGCGCGTACTTCTCTTGAAGTTCTGTCGGATCGGGATGGGATTCGAAAAGGTCAACGAGAAGAATATCGTCTTCTCTCAAATGGGTGCTTTCTGCGGGCTCAATAATCTTTCGAGAGAAACGGTTCACCCGATCAATCGCGACAATGTTCGCACCCGCACGCTTACGAAGATTGAGATCGCCGACCGTTTGCCCGATCAACGGCGAACTCGGAAGGATTCGAAGGCGAAATTCGCGCTTTGCGAGCTTGTAATTCCCCACCCAATCAGCAAGGCTCGCGCGCGTCATGCTGTCGGACTCTGGCTCCTTGCTCGCCGGCAAAAATGGTCGCATCAAAATCATGTAAATGATGCCAAGCACCAATACGACTGAGCCGAAAGGAGTGAAACTAAAGAACTCGAATCCCGGAAATCCATGTCGATCAAGCTCGCTGTTGACGACCAGATTGGGAGCGGTCGCTACAAGAGTCGTCATGCCGCTGATCAACGCCGCGAAGCTGAGAGGCATCATCAGTTTGCTGGGGGAAGTTCCGGTGTTCCGTGCGATCCGCAGTGCCACGGGAATGAAGATCGCCGTCACTGCCGTCGAACTCATGGTCGCGCCGAGCGCACAGACCACGATCATCAGGAGAACGAGAAGCAGGATGCTGCTACTTCCCGCCCGAGCCTGGAGCCAGTCTCCCAGCAATTGAGCCACACCAGTCCGGACAAGTCCCTCACCGATGACAAATAGAGCTGCAATTAAAACGATGTTGGCATCGCTGAAACCGCTCAGTGCTTCGTTCATCGTGATCACTCCCGTGAAGGGAAGTGCGACCATCATGATCAACCCCACGGCATCCATATGCGGGCGATTGATCGCAAACATCACGACCGCGGAAACGAGCAATCCGAGGACAATGGCGAGTTGGTGATTCATGTCTGGTCCAGAGTTGCGAGATCAAACAAAAAGGTCGATGCATCCATTATCGGCGATCAAATATCAAAGGCCGTTACCGGGCGTCTCGAAATGGGATTACAGCACGAAAACCTGCACGGTCACATTCATGTGACTAAATGCATCGGACGGCCCTTCCCAATACCCCGACACGGGCATTGCTTTGTCTTGCTCTCGGGCGACGGCGACCGACACATGTTCCGCGCCGGCTCGTTTATTGTTCGTGGGATCGAAGCCTCTCCAACCTGCACCTGGAATGTAAATCTCTGTCCATGCGTGCGTCGCGCCGTGTTGTCCTTCTTCCATCTGAATATACCCGGTCACAAATCTCGCGGCAAAACCCCAGTGACGGGCGGCTTCCATCATTAGTACCGCGAAATCGCGACACGAACCTTTGCCGAGCGCCAGCGTCTGACAAGGGAGTTGCACTCCGGCTTCCTCTCGATGTTCGTAGCGAAGCGATTCGAAAATGCAGCTGTTCAATCGCACCAATAAATCTGACGTATCGACCAGTTGTCCAGGCTGATACAAATTGCCAAGCCATCGCTGTACGGTCGGTCCGTCGTGCGGATAACTCGGTATCCGGTAGGGGATGATTTCGATCTGTTCGTGCGCCCCGTATTGAAACGGGTACGATTGCGCGAGTGGATCGATTAAGCACTCGATCGGTGATTCTTCGAAGAGTAAAACATCCACTTCGCTCTTCAGACTAAGGGCGGTGGCGGGTTCTTTGAATTCGATGTGCGCGATGGAATTACCGTAGATATCCCGCAACCAGCGAACGTCCGCGCGCGGCTCGACGTTGAGCCGTGACTCCTCAATGTGCAGGTCGTGACCTTCCCTCGGGCGAAGTAGCGCGCGGTGCGGGCCAAAGTTGACCGGCACGTGATAATGATAGGTCGTGTGATGGACGATTCGAACGCGCTTCATGGAAGGATCATCCCGTGAGCAATTTGGAGCAGACCTAAGAATCACCGCCAATAGGAGAAAACACTCTTTTAAAAGAAGCCGTCGTAGCAATCGAACGAAATGAACATGCTATGACATTACAGCGCGCGAATTGCTAGAAATTGTACTGGAAAACAGATTGAATTCTGTGGGCGACTCCCCGTTGGAGATCGATGTTTTGTCGTTCGCCGTAGAGATACTCCACGCCGCACGAGAGATTTCGAACGGGGACCCACCAAATGCTCGTTGCCAGATATTTCGCTCCTCGATACGTGCTCGTCGGTTGATTGGGAGCATGTCCCGTGAAATCAGCGGAATAGGTCGTGTTGCTCACCCAATGGGCGTTGAACCAATGCTCATAAGTCGTCGTCCAACCGCAGGCATAAAGAGTGTCGAATGCGCCGGTAAGCGGATCGACTTCCCCGTCCAGTCCGAGACCGCTCGTGTCTTGGATGTATCTCGCGATTCCCCATCCAAAAGCGTACTGAAGGCGAATGCGGCTTCGCGTCAAACCACTCGGATCCTCATCTCGAATCGGATTCGTACCCAGGAGAAATGCCCAGGGATGAAAGTTGGAGGTGAAGTTTGCACCGCCGCCTGCTTTCCGGTCCAACGACCCCGCCGTTGGCCTGTAACCGAGAGTCCGAACGATCCCTGAAACTTGTGTATGCCACAGATCACGTTCGACGCGGAAGTGGCTCGTGAAATCAGGAACGTCTTGAACGTTGTTACCTTGACCGGCCGTCGTGATGTCGGAAAAGGGTTGTTCGACGGCTGCAGCCCAGAAAATGTTCTCACCGATCGGGAGCGTGATTCGTGCTAGTGACTGCCTTACATTGACCAGTCCGCGTGGACCAGCGAAGTCCGCGGTGAATGGGAACGAACTCGGATCCATGAAGACCGTCGTATCTTGGCCTATTCGGAAGTATCCGTAGTCAACGTAGGCGAATCGCAATCGAGGGTTGCTTGATGAACCAACGCCTGGTGGATTCCCGCTAAAGAAATCGAATTGCACGAAGGTATGCACCTGCCAATCGTTGAATGATGTTGGCGTCCACGAATCCATGCTGAATCGTGTGGGCCGTGCGCTGAAGTTGACGTTTTGCCCTACTTGTTGCGGGACAGGAATTGAGTTCGTGACGAATTGATCGGGCGTTCCCACCGGATTGAAATCGAATGTGCTTCCCGCGCGTACGAATCCGCTGAAGCGGAGCGACGTATTCGTTGCTGGTGCGAGGAGCGATCCCGGATAAATGCCGCGCGTGACGAGTTTCTTTCTTTCGTCCGGCGTAATCGTCTCGGGCATGGGAATCGGTGTATAAGAGGGTGCGCCGGGAGCCTCCTGATAATCAAGTGGGTAGTAACCGATCGGCGCATAATCCGCGTACGGTTTCGGCCCAACTCCCGGCTCCAAGTAGTTGATCGTTGAGAAATCCATGAGGCTGTTTTCGACGATCAAGTCCTCGGTGATGGCAGGAGCATTTTGGTAGTCGCCGGTATCGAGAGCACCCGAGATCGATGGGCCGTTGCTGATCGATTCGTTGGGGACGGGGGCTTCCTGCGCGGGAATGCGTGAAGCAAGTGAGGTAGCAAATAGTAGGGAAGCAATGAGTGCTATTCGTAGTCGCGTTTCGGCCCGAATTACCCTGGTCATGGGCATGTTTCCCAGAGCCCCCTCGTGGCGTAACTTGCTAGGGCACTCTTCCATGCGGATCGGCCGCAAGGTTTAACTAACCGGTACATTCGGCACTATCGGATGCATCTTCTCGACAGGTGAGCAATAACGGAAATAGCTGTCGAATTAGCAAGTTTTCCGTTCTTCAGCATGCTCACGATGTCACAGTGGGGGGATTGAGGGGCTATGGTAAGCAGGGTGCTACTCTTTATCTTCGCGACGCTCGCGGTTGACAGCGTCCTCAAACTTCTTTCGCTGCATGTTCAGCCATTGCCGATAGCCGTTCGGATCAACCCATGCCCCCGGCCCCTCTTTCTGCGATCGGGCAAGTTTGGCATCGTAGCCGTAGGCTTCGTTGTGTGGATGCAGCCAGATATCGGGTTTCTGACTTTCTAGAATGCCCAATGTGCGTCGGAAGTCGTCCGCGATTCCTGAGTAAGACGGGTTTGCGATCAAGCGATATCCGGGATTCACGCTTGTTCCATTCGGAAACAAGACTTTGTAATCACGTCCCGCCTCTTTCACGGTGATCAGAAAAGATGTTGAACCTTTTGTGTGCCCATTCGTCAATATCGCTGTCAATGAGATGTCACCGAGTTTAATAACTTCACCATCGGTAAAGACAATGTCCACGGGAGTCGGTTCAAACTCGAAATCTTTGAATCCTCCATACTGAAAGTCCGATTTGCCACCCGACTCAAAAAGCTCCTTCTCCTCTCGGATCATGGCTACCTTTGCGTTGGACAGCTTCTTCAAATACGCATGGCCTCCCGCGTGATCGCAGTGGGCATGGCCGGTCAGGAGAATACGAATCTCGTCCGGTTTGAATCCAAGCTTGCGGATCGATTGTTCGATCATGGGACCAGATCCCGGCATTCCCGTGTTGAGGAGAATGTGCCCCTCGGGAGTCGTGATCAGAAAAACGCTGAGACCTTTCGTTCCCACGAAGTAGATCGGCCCCACGATTTTAGCGGGTTCCGCCGGCTCATCCCAACGAAAGAGTTTTCTCGCGGTGCCGAGAAAGATGCTTGGATCGGAACCAAGCTTCCCGGTGATTTGTTGGGCAAACGCTTCGCTACTGCCAGTGAGAAATACAGTGGCGATGATGATCACACAGCAAAGTGGCTTCATAATCGCGCATCCTCAATGAAAGTCAGTTTCGGCATCGTCTTGCGAGCGAGTCAAAAACTCAATCAGTCTAATCCTTCTTCTGACCAAACAAGACGTATGCGAAGAAGGCAAATCCCAACGTCGCGGCAAGGAATACGCCTGCGACCAATATCTTGGTGTAGTCGTTGACTGGTATCGACAGCAGTGATGAAGATCCGATTGCACCAAATTCAAAGGTATTTCGATAAAGGATGGGGTCGCCGGTTGATGGATTCACAGTCGCATGTGGGCGGGCGGTCATCAGAAAATGACAACTGATTCCAGTCACCACAAGCCAACCAATTAGGCCTGCCAAAAAACATCCGACTCGAACGACAAATAGTGCCACTCGTCGGCCAGTAGCTCTTCTCGTGAATCTCGGTTCATTCAATTGCGAGAGTCCCATTGCATGAGTCGTCGCTATTCGGCAGTAACAGGCGTTGCCTCAGGAAACTTCCATTTGCCATCGAGGATTTCTGGACGGGGGCGATAAAGCCGAACGGTATAGTTCCAACCGGGCACGATCGGGAGGTAGTTAGTAGCTTTCGGATCACCCCCGAAGTGAATCGTTACGGACCCATCGGAATTTCGCTTCGCCGTCACATTGTTGATCGTGTAAGCATTCTCTGGATTCTTCTGAAAGAACCCCTCCTTGTTGTAGACGCTGACTGACCAGAAGCCGTCGACCGGCACATCCTTCACCGTCAATTGGTACGCTGTCTTTCCGTCATCGATTTTGGGAACCGCGCCAACATAGATTGCCGCATAAGCTGGATTTCCACCCCAGCCCGCCGCGGTGCCGAGCAGGTGCTGGACTTCGTCGACTTGATCCTTGCGACCGAACATGCGTGCCGAGTCGATACCGCCATTAGCTGCCACGACACCGAGAAGAGCATCCCGCATCTTTTTGTGAGAGACGGGATCCCAGTTCGGGATGTCAAGCTTCCCCTTCTCCTCTCGTTTCACCATCAACGCATCTTGAAGCGCATGCACTTGCTTTACGTCCGCGGGGTCATTCGGATTGACGAAGATTCGAACAAAAAGTGCCAGATAACGAGTTCCAATTTGCTCTTTCGTGAATTGGTGATCACCTGGCTTGTAGATCACGTCGAGTGCATAGTGATCCTCGTTGACGACTTGAATTGCCATGTATCGCTTGCCGGCATCAGGCATCGTTACGGTGACAGGGGATGCGTCGAGATCGAATACTCCGAATGAGTAGAGAGTATCGCGGTTCATCCGGATGACTGTTTGCTTGTCGATCGGCGTCAACTCTCGCTCATGAACGAACGTCCCTAGAGCCCCTTGTTTGACGAACCGAGCGAGGTACTCGTCCGTTTCGGCACGGCAGAAATTGGTGACGTTAACTGGAATTGTTTGCGTATCGGCTGAAAACAAGGAAGCCGCCCACAAGATCATCGACGCGCAAAAGGTCTGCATTATTGCTCTCCGTGGTAAGTGTTGTCGTCATTTTCGCATGTGAACGACTGAGATCGCAAGGAGAGATCTCAACGTCGAGAGAGTTATTTCTCGTCCATTGTAGGAGGGTTGAAGTTGAATCCTCTGGTCTCATCGTGGGTGGATGTTTTCGGAGAGAGGTGAACTCAGCGAATGTCTGTTGTACACGAAATGATGCGCGAACGAGGGACGTATTCATAAAGACGGATGATCAATCCCCCACGAACGAAGAACATCCGCAGGTACATGTCCGCGCGTCGCGCGATCGTTGGCCCAGTAAATCGAACGGCGCCCAGCGGCTGTGCAAAGACGTTCAGCTCTCGGCGTCACACCCACTCTTCCCAGATCGAGCCGATCCGCATCCCAACACGCTTGCAGCGAAATGTCTCCCGTTGTCAATCCCATCGTGTGAAGACGGCAAGCCTCGAACTGCAAATCGAAGCGGTCATCGTCGAGATGAATCAATTCACCACGAAGCGAAAAGGCGAACTCCGCGCCACGAAGGCCGTGCCCGTCGTCTCGATCTTCATTCACTCGCCGAGCGTCATGAAAGAGGGCGAATAACGTCACCACTTCTTTGTCCGCGCCACACTCCTCCGCCACGCGCAGCCCGTTCTCCAGCACCCGGGCCCAATGATTGACTCCGTGATATCCGTCGAGCGGCAAACAGTAACCGGCCAAGATCGCTTGCATCAGGGCAGGGAAGTCATGCGGCGGTAAAGAAGCGGACGGTGACATCAAGAGACTCGATTTAATTGAATTACGATGCGATCTCATGACCGTTGATCGGAGAGGTCAAGTTCTCGTTAAGTGTTGAATGCAGATCAACCATAAGCATTCGTTGTTTCGCTTGGGTTAGCACGAGCTACTATAATTTCCCGAAGTCCGTGGGCTCGACAACTTCGCCGCACCCCACACATTTGCATTTACAAATAAAGACCATGAACAAATCTTCCCACCGGTCTTCGAAAGACTCTTCCAATTCCGAGAGGTTCCAGAAAACAAAACCGGCTTTGATTTTGAAGATGTTCTTACCGCAGTCGGGACAGACGTACTCTTTTGGTTTTCCTTTGCCGCGGATCTTGCAAGATCCTCCGTCGTCTTCCCCCTCGCGCCGATCAAGATCTGCATGATATCCGTGCTTATCGGTATCGAGAATCGGGGTGATCGCTTTGCATTTATTGCATTCGAATTTGAGTGGGCTGATAAAGTCAGGATCGTCGTACTCGTCGTCGTAATCCTTCAGCGGATGCCCTAGAAACTTTCCCTCCGAACTACCACATCGACAAGCAATCTGCCAAACCGAACTGGTGGTATCTGCCTCGTCGCCATAATCACGCGCGAACTTTCCCTTCTTTAACTTGAAACCTCTGAGGCACGAAGGAGGCGTGTTACGCAAATAGCGTTCGAATTGTTTCATTTTCATAGCCTGTGCTTTTCCACTCGACAGTGATATTGGATTGGCGTACATTAAATACGTAGTGTATATTTGTCAATTAAAATTGACCAAGGAATGGAATACTGGCACGCCTTCCGATGGTGAGGGTGATAGATGATTTTGGGCGGAAATCCTGCGGCAACCTGCAGCGATCACTATTGTGCTGTAAGCCATTCCGCGAAGGTGATTTTGCCCAGAAGTGGACCGTCGCCCGGCGTTAATGACTGATCGTCGATAATCGCTCCGAAATAGGGAGCGTTCGCATCGGTGATCACGTTGCGAGTATCTTTCGTGGCGATGAGGAACTGCCGCACGAGGTCGTCCATCGGAATCGGCTCGGGACCTGCGAGTTCGACGATGCTGTCCCTCGGCTTATCGAGGGCAACTCTTGCAACTGTCGCGGCCACGTCGTCCGCCGCGACCGACTGCATCATCGCGTGGGGCAATCGAATACTCTCTCCACTCGCTCCTGACTCCGCGATTCCGCCGGTGAACTCGAAGAACTGAGTGGCGCGAACGATGGTGAATGGCAATCCTCCGGCACGAAGGAGCGATTCCTGCGCGACCTTCGCCCGCATATAGCCACTCGTCGGGATTCGATCCGCGCCCACGACAGAGAGCGCGACGACATGTTTGATTCCCGCTTTCTTCGCCGCCGCGATCAGGTGACGGGTCGATTTGTCGAAGAATTCCAGGACCGCCTTGTCTTCAAACGAGGGGGAGTTGGAAACGTCAACGACCACGTCTCTCCCCGCCAAGGCGTCATCCAAACCCTCGCCGGTCAGCGTGTTCACCCCCGTCGCACGCGATGCCGCGAAGACCTCATGCCCCTGTCGAAGAAGGATCGGGATCATCTTTCTGCCGATCAATCCACTCCCGCCGATAACGGTGATCTTCATATCCGCTCCCATCATTAAAGAATGGCAGCACCACTCCATGGCGCGCGACTAAACAGGGCCGAGACCTTACTCATGGTACCCAGGCCAGCACGATTTCCCCTCACCCTGATGACATAGAGAAAGGGGTATTCATCTCTTCGAAGTGACAGAGCAGGGGCCTAATGCTACACCTTTTCGGGGATGGCGATCTCGTTTGCTTCTCTCGGAATTTCGTTTCGGATGGAGTCGGTCGCGGTATCAGTTGACCTGTGTGACCACGTAGACCGCTTTCTTCTCGCCGTCAAAGGTCTCATCGAGTTCGGCCACTCCTTCGAAACCCTTCTGCCAAGGCCACCGGTCGTACCTCAGAATGGCGAGCCGGGTGCCGCCGTCACGTCGGCGAAGGGTGACTCGGCGGTTCGAGGCCGATCGCGTCCATTCCCCCGTGAGGGGCCAGACCGCACTTTTCGGATCTTCGTGCGACAGCCATTTGTCGGTGCCGCCGGTGTCGTCCGTCATCTCCAGCTCGATCCACGGGAACATGATTTCCCGGCCATCATCCATCGTCACCTTGTGGCCGATCTCGACGGTATAGATCTCCATCCCGATCCTCCTCTTCCGATCGTCACAGTGAGCGCTGGCAAAAACGAGAGAAGTGATTCACGATCGTTCCAAGTAAGAGCATAAGCCCACTTGCTATCCGAGAGCAACGCTGAACAGGAAGCGGCAGATGGCGGATTAACCGGACAAATTTCGGAAAACAGAATCGCTTGCTCAGAGGGTCGGAATTAAGGAGACGACCGGTCAGCCCGGAATGTACTAATCATCTACTCGGAACACCAAGCGGACTCGGTCTTTCCCAAACATATTCTCGGCAGCGGCCATTGTTCGGAGTACGAGTTGAACCGGACGACGAAGATTCTCAATAGTTACGTTATGATGATTTAGGGCAGCCATAATCTCCGAGAGCGTCAGCCAACTCAGATTGAGGTCATCGCCGAAGCATTCCAAGGGGTCAGTGGGATAGATGTTTGGCGGATATCCTCTACAAGGGAATAAGGGCTCCTTTTCGGTGGCATTGCGAACCCCACAAATTGCCGCGAAGAACTCGTAGTGCTTGCCTCCAGTTAAACCAAGATCACCCCTAAGATCCCAAGTCGATGGGTCGCGTGTAAACGGACGTTGATCCGTCGGTGCGTTGTCATCGATCTGGATGATCGCGTGTATATCAGCTCCCATCGCACCGCCTCGTTTACTTATCGACATTGGATGCTTGATTATTCCGAGTGACACAGCCTTCCACTTAATGGACAGCAGTGCGCATGCAAATGTTCGATGTTGATCGGATCGAAGTCAAAGGGCAGTTCGGTTCAATTGTTCGATGAGAAAACCATATCCGCGCGGAAATAGCCCGGTCCGCTGGTAGACATGTTCGGCGAAGTCGATTGATTTTTGATAGAAGAGTAGCTTCGCGAAAGCGAACGCCAGTCGACAGGCTCGAATATAGAACCAACTCACGGTAGCTTTTTATCTTACCCGATCGATGTGCTCAAGTTGGAGTGTCTTTGTCAACCTGGCGTTCAGGAAATCCATGAGTGGTGGCAGGATGTCTAGCCAATGAATTACTGCCTTCCGTCGGTACAGTTTGACGGGACCCGCGTCCGTCAACAGTCCGTCGTTCACTCGCAAATCAATTAAATCTGGGTTAGCCCCGTCAACAAATCGAATGGAGCAGTAACCTTTTGGAAGTAGAGACAAGATTCCTGGCCGGCCGCTGACGCTTATACTTTGACTACCGCCAAACTGCTTTGCATGGCCGCCGAGTCTGTAGGAATAGTCGTACTTTAGGAGTTCAAGATCGCGCCGAATCCCTGCTAGCAATATACCGCAAGAGTCGAAGAGGGTCTGACCATCGCGATACACAAGAGATCCCTTTGGGATCCCTCGCGCAACCGTGTAGTTTTCGAACATGCCGAATGCGGCGATGAAGTTTGGCCCCTCAACGAATCCTGGCCCATTGATTAACATCCAATCGCGATGAGTAATCTGGAGGCGGTGTATGTCGTTGCCGTCACGGATGATTGAAGCGGAATCTGACATGCGAGAGGCCAAGAGTGAAATAAGAAAGATGGCCAGCGGAATGGACCACCTGATATACCGTCTTTTGCATACCGCAACGGGCTACACCTAAAACTGCACGCAGTTAAGGCTCGATGCCGAAAGAGTCGGGGCGACAAGACACCGTTAGAACTTTTTATCGCCGGGGTCCAGGGTTGGGAAGCCGCATTGCGGCGGCGACTGGATGACGGTAAGTCGAGTCGGGATTGAAAGTTGCGATTCTTTGGAACCCATCTCTCATTTGCAGCTCTCAACCGTTCGATGATCTCCTGCGGGCGCGGCATCCGAGGCCAGAGGAAGCGAGCCGATTAGTGCATCTTGTGCCCTTCATGGCCCAGTTGGGCCGAGATCTTATCGTACAGTTCCGAGGGCAGGACGCGCACGATGGTAAAAAGACCTTCTACGCCCATCGACCAGCCGGGGCGCATGCCCAACGCTTCCGGCCGTCCTTCAATTCGGGTCATACTTCCCATTCCTTCGTGTCCGGACATATCCGCTTGCGAACCCGGCGGCGTGGATTTGGGCTGCATTTGGCCATGCTGGTGTTCACCGTGCGATTTCTCAGCCCCTTTCTTCGGCATGCTTTTCATGTCGTTTGGCTTCATGTCCATGCCGGGCATCTTCATGCCTTTCGCAGCAGGCATTTGCATCCCGAGCATGCCTTGAGGAAAGCCAAGCACCCTGCGTTGTTCCGGCGTGGAATTGTCGCGGATCAGCGGGCCGGCTTGGGACGTCATTGAGTTCATCATGTGGTGGAACATGTGGCAATGCAGCGGCCAGTCGCCGGGATTATTGGCGATGAACTCGACTTCGCGCACCTGGGCCACGCCGACGAGAACATTATTGCTCGGGTACCAGGCAGACTCCGGCAGGCGGCCGCCTTCAGTGCCCGTAATCCAAAACGTGTGCCCATGCAGGTGCAGGGGATGATGGTCCATCACACTGAAATCCAAGAAGCGAATGCGCACACGCTCACCGAGCTTGCAAAGCAACGGCGTAGTAAGCGGGCCAGAGCGGCCATTAAACGTCAGGAAGTTCCACTCCATCGCCAACGTGTCTGGCACAGTCGAATTGGCACGAAGTTGGAATCCCTGTGCAATGAGGACAAAATCACGATCCACCGTCGGCTGGTGAGTCTGGGCGGGATGGACGATGAACAGTCCAACCATGCCCATCGCTTCCTGCATTCCTACGTGCGTATGATAGAAATATGTCCCCTCCTGATGAACGGTTAATTCATAAGCGAATTCTTCACCTGGCTCAATCGGGTCTTGTGTAACATGAGGAACTCCGTCTAAATCATTGGGGAGTTCCAAGCCGTGCAGGTGCAATACAGTCGCCTCAGGCAAATTGTTGTGGACGATGATGCGAACGCGATCTCCCTGGTTGATTTCGATGGTCGGTCCCGGCATGTCTCCGTTATAGCCGTAGGTGTCCATCCACACGCCGGGCAGGATTTCTCGGCGGACTGGTTCGGCGATTAGATGAAACTCTTTGATGCCATCCACTTCCTTCCAAGACAGTTTCTTCAGGTCAGGTGCGTGAATCGGAACCGGAGGCAATGCAGCATCACGATAACCCGGCACCAGCTTGCCGCGGTCAGTGGGGCTTCCGACCGGTCCTCCCAAGCCGACTTGCGTGCGCGAATACTCACCCGCATCGCTGCCAGAGACGGCAACGCGCTGGTGCGCTTCGTGCTTGGGACTCGGCGGATTGTCGGTTTGGCGATTAGCCTGCGGGTCTGCATTCCCCTCTTGGGCATGCCCAAGTGCGGCACCCGCCGCGAAAGCACCCGCCGCGGCCGCACCCTTGACAAGAAAGCTTCGGCGATCCGTGGAATCGTTCATGTTGTTTCTCCGGTCACGACGGTCGGCCGAACCTCTCCCCCTCTTGCATATTCCGAGGCCAGTCAGCCCACCTCATATTTTAGCGCGGCTTGGGTGTGGCGTCGATGTGGCCGCCGCCGACCGCTGCGGGCGGTTCCGTCAGCCCGCCAGTCAGTAGCATTCCGCGGATGGCAACATCGGCCTCGTGATAGTTCTTGAGACTTCCTACATATTCGGTTTCGAGCGTCATGTGCAAGCGCTGCGCGGCGAGCACGTCGACCCAGAGCGCCCGACGATTCTCCGGCATTTTAGGATCATAATAGCTTTTTCGCAGTAGTTCGGACGCCTCTTCGGCCTTCGGCAACATCGTGGCCTGGTACTCATCCACTCGCTGCCATGCGGAAAGGTACGCGCGATATTCGGCGGCCAATCGCGTTTGCAGTTCCAACTCTAATCGCCGTGCGTCGGCATGTGATCGAGTCAGGTCGGCTTGGGCCTGTTGAATCGTGCCCCGATTGCGGTCGAACAGTGGTATCGGCAACCCAACATTGACGCCGGCCGTTGTCTGGCCACCGGCCTCGAAGTTTCGACCCACCCTGGCGTCGACGAGAACATTGGGGATCGGCTGAACGCGTTCGCGTTCGAGTTGAATCTGATCATGTTGAATCTTCTGTCTCGCAGCCACGAGTTCAGGACTGCTGCTGAGTAGCTGCCCAAGAGCCAACTCGTAGTCCAATGGCTCTTGCGTGGCGGCCAGCATGTCCTCCAGCCTCGTCGATGCAAGTTGCGGGCATCCCACCAAGGCGACCAGCGTGCGCCAAGCCTGATGCAGGTCGTTCTCGGCGTCCTTCAGATTCAATTGGTCGCGTCGTAGCTCCACTTCGGCTTGCAATATCGCCGATGCCGTCGTTTGGCCCAGGTTCAGCATTTCCCGATGCGTTTGGACATTGTCTTCGCCATTGGCCACAAACTTCCGGTGAATCTCGACAAGGCGCTGTGCAGCGAGCGTCCGGTAAAAGTGTGTCTGGACATCATTGAGGACTCGCTGCTGCTGCGCTTGCGCGATTGTCGCGGCGATCTGGGCTCGCTGTGCCCATTTGGCGCGGCTCAGACGGAGCTTGCCGCCGGTGACGATCTCCTGGGTAACATAACCGCCCTGAGTTTCGCCCGCAGTCCCATTGACGCCGATTTGCTCGCTGGTGTAACCGACGACGGGATTGAACCACAGCCCCGCCTGATACGCCGCTCCCTGCTCTCCCTGAAACTGGGCATTGGCCTGTACGAGAGTCGGATTGTTTACCATCGCCATTCCCTCCAGATCCTGCAACGTCAATGGTGGGATTTCCTCAGGCGTCACGACCGGTGGGACCATCAGTTCTGAGTGTCCGTGTGGTTGCGGGACTTCCTCTTGATGGGCAACCAACTGGATCTTCGCCACAGCGGCACCAGCGGTTTGAGTCGCCGTGTCTTGGATCGACTTCTGGGTGTCGCGAGCCTCTGGGACTCGCGGAAAATCTTGGGGAGCCTCACGTGCATCGAGCTCAACACCGCGAGAGGGTGAAGTTACGCAGCCAAAAAGACTGAAAATGAACGTTGAGAGCAATATGGTCGTGATGAGTTTTTGCTCCATGATCACCCTCCTCATTCTCCAGCATTCAAATACCCAACTCAGACCAGCACAACAGCCCTGCTGGCCATGGGCATCTATAATGGCAGAAGGTAAAATGTGACTTCGAGTCAGACAGACGACCCAGTGCCAGCGGCGCACGCATCTTCCGATTATCCGACACACAGAATAAATCGGATTGACCGGCAATGCTCAGTTGCGGAAGCAGCGGATTGCTCTGAATGTCTCTGGATATGGGTTGGATTTTACCGGATGCGCAATCTTTTAGGGTGATTTACACTTCTGCGGCCAATAAGGGGACTTGCAGCGAACTGACTATGCGCTATGCGTCATCGACAGCCATCGTTGATACAGAGAGATCGCCGCCTCTTTGCAGCCTGATAGGGTGGAAGTCGACTTCGATTGATTCTGCGTGTTACCGATCTGCTGCTTCAAATCCTTCAAAGCGACTGGCATGATCGCGCGTGAACCATAGCCCGATTTTCACAGCAGGTGTTCTTAATTTATTCGTGACGAGTTATTCATTTTCAGGCGGCCGAACAATCCACAAGGCACATAATCGGCTCGGTTCAGAGTAATTCCTGGTCGTCAGCAATCGTTTTGCCGGGTAAGGAACGACATTTCTGGAAGTTATTGATCGATCCGCAAACCGAAGTGAAATCTCGAAATGTCATCGACATCGCTACATCCGGATGACTTTTGTCCGTATCCCTTTTGATTTCTTCGTGTGTAAATAAATTCAGTATGGTCTTGTTCGACGTATACATGCGGTACTTAGCCGAACACCGTGCCGACTATCTATGATTGGTGTATCCGGGCTGAAGTTAGTGAAGGGAAGCTATGAATTCGTAGCTGGAGTATTTCATGATTGTCTCGTTCAAAGAGTCGTTGCTCCTCAACAACATTTTCAAAAAGTGCCCAGTAGCAAGCTCTTAAACAAGAAGTTTTTATAAACGCCCTCGATCAGCGCGTTGTAACCGATGGATGGGTATGGCGTTGCGAGAGAACACGAGTTTTTCACCCGGAGCTTGATGTCGTCACATTGACAGGAACCTGCCACGAAATGAACGGTCGACATCGAAGGCTGTTCAGGCAAATTCTTAGAATTCGATGCAGACAGCAAACGGAATAGTCGATAAAATCGAAAAGGTTAACGTGGCAGTTTTAGGATTTCACTTAAGAAAGGCCCAACGTAAAAATTATGTTCCGCTGGCTGTTCGCTGTCTACATGCTGTTACTGTCGCTCACGGGGCCTTCTCCGTGCTGCTGTACAGTGACACGGTTAGTAGCGACTATCCTCGCGGCAGAGAGCGGAAAAGTAGGGTGTCAGCCTCTCACGTGCTGCGGTGGGCAATCGACAAGAGTTGCAGCAGGTCAGCATGAGAAGTCTAAATTACCAAGTGGTTTGCATACTACTGACCACCCGGTCCGGCACTGCAAATGCCTGAAGAGCTTATGTAACGTAACTTCGGAGCAGAGGCTCCAAGTTGTCATTGACTCATCTGTTTCCTGGTGGGATCATCTGTCCCAGGACATTTCGAATCCGATTTTGCACGCTCCGTACAATCTCCTTTCTACGACCGCACACTCCATTGAGTTGTACTGCGCGGCACCCTCAGGTCGCGAGCTTCGTGTGGCGCTCTGTTCGTGGCGTTGCTGATCGCCGCACACTGCCGTCTAGTTCGATCTAATCCCATGAGGTTAGTCGAGCTTCGGCCTCTCTTCATCTCCTAAATCGTTGCCTTTTTGTCCGGTCAACAGTCTAGTTGATCGATAGCCTCCTCGGATTTGATCTCATTGTTCGACGAATTTAGGTGCAACTGCGACTTCTGGTCTTCCTGCTGCAATGGTGCGCGCTTCGTGACTAAATAGTTTTGCGAATGCGGCAAGCCAAATTCTATTCCTGAAAGGATTGAAACATGATTTTCTTGAAGCCTTGGACTGTATGTAGGTTGCTGTTAGGCGGTGTCGCCGTCGTGGTTGGATTTGGATGCGATGATCGGGGTGAGCCTCCCGAAAAGATATCGTCAGCCGCCGGGAAGGCCGGAGGCGTCGTGGCCATGTCAAATTCTGACGCTGCGACAGCGGTCACGCCGACTGGATTGGCTGCTGTTGAAGAACATGGCCACAAATCGGGTGCTCACGGCGGGATCTTAATCTCGCTCGGCCGCGACAGTTACCACGCGGAGGCAGTATTTGAGAAGGGGGGCGTGCTGCGTCTTTATACGCTTGGCAAGGATGAGTCACGCGTCATTGATGTGGAAAAGCAAACTCTCAAGGGCTTCGTTAAAGTGGAAGGAGACGCAGAGGCGCACCAGTTCACGCTGGAGGCGGAATCTCAGGACGGCGATGCTGACAGTCGCACCTCACAATTCGTGGGAACGCTCCCCAAAGGTTTGTGGGGGCTTAATCTGGATGTCACTGTTCCCAATATTGTGATCGCTGGCGAACGCTTTCGCTTAGGTTTCAAGTCCACGCCCCAGCAGCATGACGAAGGAATGCCGAACAAGGTGGCGGATGAGGAGGAACGGAAGCTCTATCTGACACCTGGCGGCAAGTATACCGAAGCTGATATCAAAGCCAACGGAAGCATCACGGCCTCCGTGAAGTTCAAGGGGCTCAAATCGTCTCATGACATGTTTCCCAAGGCGGGAGATAAGATTTGTCCGGTCACCCAGACTAAAGCCAATCCACAGTTCACATGGATTGTGGACGGAAAATCCTATGAGTTTTGTTGCCCGCCTTGCGTAGATGAGTTCGTGAAAACGGCAAAAGCGTCACCTGAAGACATCCAGCAGCCTGCGGATTATGTGAAATCAAAATAGCCCAAGGTCTAAGAGCTTGTGGCTCAGTGGGTGGCCGCGCTCCGGCGCGGTCAAGTGGTCGTCCAAAACACCACGCAACATTTAAGATTCATTTTCCGGAGTCATTCAACGTCTACGCAAGGAAGTGGAGGCGAACATGAAAGTATCACGGTTCGGTCAAATGGTGGTATTACTAGCATCGACCGTCATGATTTCGGTCGGCTGTGCCGGTTCGGGTAGTCAAGGCTGCCGAAGTGGGAGTTGCCGAGCTGCGTCGGTTCCGCCGCGTCGAACCGACGTGCCGCAGACTGTCGTTGACACAACATCGCTTA
>JAIEPU010000230.1 GCA_019748235.1 bacterium | reverse complement strand
CAATTGATCATCTCTGTGGGGGGAGATCAGACGAAAGAATTTCACACCCTTGGTCTTCCATTCGTGAAAGAGGTCTACTCCGCCGCGGGCGCCGCCGAGCATGTTTCGAATCTTCACCTGCCCGGCGAAAACCACGATCTCGGTCTGTCGAAGCGAAACGCACTCTATCAGTTTTTTGCCAAAGAGTGGCAGCTCCCGCTCCTCGCCGAAGACTCGAAGCCCATCGATATGGAGAGCGCGGACGAGTTATCCGCCTTTGATGAACAGCATCCACTCCCTGAGGACGCTGCAAAAACGAAAGAAGAAGTCGCCAAAGCATTTCAGCGTGCCCAGAGACACCGAGACGAGGAACTTCCAGGGGGGAAATGGTCTCCTTCCATGGAAGGAGAGAGCGAATTCATCCGTCCAACGGGATTCATCTCGGAGGGAGAAGCGACACGATTCAATGGCCCGAACGGTGCAACGCTTCAGATTAAGGTGATGGATCGCGAGACGGGCCGTCCGATGCACTGCCGAATCGCCGTCGTCGGTTCGGATGGAAATTACTACCTGCCCTCGGCGGATGATCTATCGCCTTATGCTTTTTCGGGTCGCTGGCCGGCAGAAGGGGTCTGGGGAAACCGAACTGGAAAAGCGCCCTATCGGTACTTGGGGAAGTTTTTCTACTCACGCGGGGAATCCACAGTGATTGTTCCGCCGGGTGACGTCCGCATCGAAGTTAGCAAGGGGTTCGAGTATGTACCGACCACCGTCTCGAAGAATGTAACCTCCCATTCGATTAACTCGGTCGATGTTGAAATTGTCAATCATGACCCACTCGAAAAGCATGGCTATTTTGTCGGTGATGCGCATCTCCATTTCCCACGACGAAGCGACCGAGATGATCAATTGATCGTCGATCTTCTCGCTTGTGAGGGGATCAAATTCGGGACGATACTCGCGTACAACGAGCCGGCCGGACCTTATGCGGGAGTAATGCAGGAGATGGCGTCTCCTCAATTGCGTCAACTCGGAAGCAAATCGATCTTTACCGGCAATGGCGTGACGATCATTTCGGGACAGGAATATCGAACCGCTCACTTTGGACATCTCAATCTCTATCTTCGGGACACACTGGTCGCGGATGGGAAGAGATATGACGCGGATCAGGGACCGATCTATGGTGAGTTGATGAGGCCGACGCGTTCCAATGGCGGAATCGCGATCATGGCGCATGGCGGCTATGGGCAAGAGATCTATGCTGACGTTGCGCTCGGTGAACTCGATGCGGTGGAACTCTTACAGTTTGGGGTGTATCGAGGTATCGGCCGTGACGATTGGTACCGCATCTTGTCGAGTGGCTATCGTTTTCCCGCCGTGGGAGCAAGCGATTATCCGGCATGTCGATGGCTGGGAGATGCACGAACGTATGCGTACGTGGATCATGAGCCTGGTGTCGAGGAATGGCTCCGCTCGGCCGCCCAAGGTAAGAGCTTCATCACAACCGGTCCTCTCCTCCTTCTAGAAGTGAATGGTCATCGTCCAGGCGATCGACTCGAAGATCCCTCTCCACGTGTAAATGCACATATCAAGCTCCGCTCCGACGTCGCCCCGGTCACGACGGTCGAACTCGTGGCGAATGGAAGTGTGCTGAAATCCATCCCCGTTCAGACGAGGCCAGGCGAATGGATAGAACTGGATGAGATTCTTCCGATCGAGAAGTCCGCGTGGATTGCCGCTCGTGTTCATGGACTTTCACCGGGCGGCATGCCTAATGCTGAAGCTCATACAAATCCCGTCTACCTGTATCGGAATGGCAAAGCTCCTTTTGTAAGGGATGCGATCGACGCGTGGATTGATCGAATCGATCAACAGATGACGATCCATCGGCGTCGAAACTTCGCGGATAAGGCCAAAGTTCTCGACTATTTTCAACGTGCCCGAGACACTCTCCTCACCGTTCGGCAAGCAAACGGATTGCGAGCCGATGCCGATCCGTTTGATGTGACGAAAAAAAGTAACACCGCTTCATCAACGCCATTTGATGCAAGTAAGTCGGATGTGACCGAGACAGAACTGAAGGATCGGTTGAAACCTATCCCATGTCTGTCGCCGGAAGATGCAGTTCATTCGTTTGAAGTCGTTCCTGGGTTTCGTGTCGAACTCACTGCCGCCGAGCCGATGGTATTTGATCCAATTGCTTCGACGAAGATGGGAATCTCTATATCGCGGAGATGCGCGACTATCCTTACAAGCCCAAGGAAGGAAAGGATGCGCTCGGTACGGTACGGCTCCTTCGTGATACCGATGGAGATGGAAAGTATGACGAGAGCCACGTCTTCGCGGACAAGCTGCTTTGGCCCGCAGGCATTACCTGTTGGAAGGGAGGAGTGTACATCGCGGCCTGCCCTGACATCTGGTACATGAAGGATACTGATGGAGATCACAAGGCAGATATAAAGGAAAAGGTTTTCACCGGCTTTGGGACACAGAATCAACAAGCGATGGTGAATAACCTTGTCTTTGGAATCGACAACAAAATCTACGGGGCGACGGCGGGAAACGGAGGGATCATTCGTCAATCGCGCCGTCCCGATGCAACTCCTGTTGATCTCAACGGGCGAGACTTTCGATTCGATCCCGAAACAATGGAACTTGAAACGATCTCGGGGACAGTTCAATTCGGCAATGCCTTTGACGATTGGGGAAATCGATTCGTTTGTGATGAATCAGAACCCATCAAACAAGTCGTCTTGCCAATGGAATATCTCGATCGAAATCCGTTCTATGTCGCGCCTTCGCCCATCATTGACCTGTCCGATTCACCGGTCCCGATCTATCGCATCAGCCCGGTAGAGCGCTGGCGCGAGATCAGAAGCAGTCGACGAGTCGCTCAACAAACACGTCAAGCGGATTCCGCCGGTGCCAGCCACCATGTGATAGACGCCTCCGCCGGGGTATGCATCTATCGAGGTGGAGCGTTTCCGACTGCCTATCGCGGACAAGTCTTCGTGGGCTGCGGCCAGAATAATATCATTCACCACCGAACACTCGAACCCGCAGGAGCCGTCTTCATTTCCAAGCGAGTCGAGTCGAAGACAGAGTTCGTCCGCACGCCCGATAATTGGTTCCGCCCGGTCAACATCCTGAACACGCCGAGCGGCACACTACTTTGCCTCGATATGTGCCGTGAAGTCCTTGAATCGATTCACATCCCGCTCGATGTGGTGAAACAGCTCGATTTGACGAGCGGGAGAGATCGGGGGCGCCTCTACGAAATTGTGCCCGAGAGCTTCAAACATGCTCCGCTCAAACCATTAAGTCATGCGACGAGTGAAGAATTGGTGCATACACTCGAAAGTCCACATGGTTGGTGTCGTGATACCGCACAACGACTACTTGTTGAACGCCGTGAGTCGCGGGTCATTCCGTTATTGCAAGTGCGTGCCCTGATTGGCGAGTCGCCGCAATCGCGCCTGCATGCACTGTGGACGCTTCAAGCGCTTGGTGGCCTCACCGTTGACCTCATTCAAAAGTCATTGAGAGATCCCAACACCTTCATTCGCGAACATGCGATTCGTCTGTCCGAGCTGTTGCTGGTGAAGTCACCGGAACTACTTCCCGAGCTTGTTAAGCTTGCAGATGATCCATCGCCGCGAGTTCGAATGCAGTTGGCATTCACGCTTGGAACATCGAACGATCCCACCGCCGGCGCGACGCTCCTTCATCTATTGCAAAACTCCGCGGAAGATAAGTGGGTCAGAGCCGCAATTATGAGTTCATCGACTCCTTTTGCGATCACTCTCTTATCGGGCCTCCTTACGGATCCAAAGAACCTCAGCAGGGAAGATTTCAAATCATCGATTCAATCCCTCTTACTGATCGTCGGAGCCAAAGGAACTTCTGGCGACCTGGAACTCTTTTTTGAGATCATGTCGCGGCCAGCCTGGCATGCGGAACGCCTAACTCTGGTCAGTCGACTTTTGGAAGGAATCAAACGATCCGGCAAGAATCCATCAACACTGAGCGAACGGGTACCGAATTCAAACGAGATATTGAAATCAATCGTCACCCAAGCGAAACAAGTCGCCTTGGATGAGAAGCAAAACGAATCGAATCGAAGCACCGCGATCGCAATCTTGGCCGCGGAACCACTACCGACCGTTCGCTCTCTCTTGGAAGAATCAATGAAAGCGGAGCAATCAAGCGAGATACAGCGAGCTGCCATTCAATGCCTTGATTCCTTTGACGATCCAGCCATCGCGGAAATACTTCTTGCGAGTTGGACCGGCTATTCTCCTGACACGCGAGATATTGCGATTCGCACACTTCTCTCTCGTCCGGAGCGAACGAGAGCATTACTGCTAGCGGCAAAGGAGAAGCGACTGTCGCTCGCGGTCCTTTCCGCGAGTAGCCGAGAGTCATTGCTTCATCATCAAGATGCTTCCGTCAAGGAACTTGCCCAGTCCGTTCTTGCTCAACCTTCCACTGCAAGGGCCAGCGTGATCTCACACTATCAGAAGGCGCTTGTCTTAAAGGGTGATCCTGCGAACGGGAAAGTGGTGTTCCGACGTGTCTGCGCGAATTGCCATCAGGTAGCGGGTGAAGGCTTCGCCGTGGGCCCGACACTCAGTTCGAGTTCCGTTGATAGCCAAGAGGCACTTCTTGCGAATATCCTCGACCCGAATCGCCAGGTTGCTCCCAATTACGAGCAATATGTCGTACTTGACAGCTCAGGTCGTTCCTATGCGGGGATGATGGCAGAACAATTCGGAGGAAGTATCACGTTGAAGAGAGAGCGTGGTGAACAGGACGTGATCCTTCGCTCAACCATTGACGAGATTCGGAGCACAGGCAAATCGCTTATGCCGGAGGGACTTGAACAGAACATCACCGAGAAGGAGATGGCTGACCTAATGACTTATTTGAAAGAGTCTCTTTCGGGCGTGGAGGACCGGCGGACGAGAGATTTCGGCACGTTACCCGGCCTGATCGAGCCGACACGTTAGTGTGAAGATCGATTGAGTGAAAAACGCTCCGTTCACTAACGGAGCGATGCGTCAATGAGCCGAATTCTCGCGCCAACGGTGGCAGCTTCGGCTAAAGAGCGGCCAAGACACCTCGTCGGAAGTCACGGAGCTCTTCGGCAATTTGACCTGCGTGGGTGACGAATGCAAAGTGCCCGGCGCCGGGAATTCCCCGAAGCTCCGCATGCGGGGCGTGGGTAGAGAAGGCTCGCATGTCGCTTGGAGTCGTCAAGATGTCAAGCTCGCCGGAAAGAAGGAGGAGCGGCATCCGCAATCGATTCAGCCGATCCGAAATGTCGTATTCTTCGAGCATGGCAAAGCGATGAGCCATCACACTCTGATCAGTCGACCAGCATTGATCGACCACAAAATCGATTCCACACCCTTCACGCGTGCGTTGAGCGGTAAGCAACTTGAAGAACTGATTCACGAATGGGCTGTTTTCCGGAAGAAGCATCCGATCGAGCATTTTTCGAGCAACGCCTTCAAACAGGCGGTTCTCATGAGAGTCGCTCGCTCCCTGAATGGCCAGATAGCCAACCCGATGGGGTGAACGGCAGGCGAAATCGAGAGCGATTGCTCCACCGAACGAAAGCCCGAAAATCCCAGGCTGCTCGAGTGCGAGTCCATCGACCACTTCCGACAGATCACGCACGAGCCTATCAAAATGAAATGATCGTTCGCAGACACAGCTCTTCTCGCCGCGCAATTCAAAGGTAATGACCCGGTGGTCTTGAGAGAGAGCGTCGATCAACGGGCGGAGCAATCCTGTTCCCCCCGCGAGGCCCGGAATCAAAACGAGAGGCTCACCCTCACCCCGAATGTAATACTCAGCGGTAAAGCCGTCAGAGAGCGGCAAAAAACCGGATGGTGAGAGCGAAAAGAAATTAGGACTGCCAGCTACCATTGCTTACTCCTCAGAAGCAAATGACAATCACTGGCAATTTCCGCGCCGAGCATTCAAAATCGTTAATTTCGTTGTAATCGATCAAAATAGGTTACATAGGAAGACTTTACGGGTGACGAAATATCGTTGATTTTTCGTCACTACCGACTTATCGTTATATTACTGACGAAAAGTCGGTGGTTAAAACCCCCTTATTGGCGAGTCTATCTAATTTGCCGGATCAACGACGTGCAATTCTGAAAGCATCCGCTCTTGGCATCATCATCTATGCCATCGTGGTGGTGGTGTATGCCAACCTCACTCCCTATCTGGGAATCCGGTTCTTTACGGACCAAGTCCAACGGATCGAAGTCCCTCCTGTTGATACCTCCGAAGACGGAAAGATCCTCCCGTTACCACTACCGAGAGATCGAGTGATCGATATTGCGGGAGTGAACATTCGCTCCGTTAATGTGAAGTTAAAGAATGGCCAAGAGGTCACCGTCGATCGGTCGCCGCTAGGAACAATTGTCAGCACCACCGCTGCTTTACGAAACGAGGAGATCTACCCCGCCACCGAGGTTGCTTCGCTGACGGAACTAGGGAAGGTGACGTCTGGAGTTGCTCGCCTGGGGAACCATCGTTTCGTCCGAATCACGTTTCAAGCACCCGACGACGACCCGGAACATCGAGGGACCTTTTCCAGATGGTTCGTCGTGGGGGATGCGCCGCTGTCGCAGTCTCGCCTATCGATTGCCTGGTTCGCCATTGAATCGGTGGTGTTTTGGCTCGGTTGGCTCGTTTTCCGCCGACGGCCAGAGGATGAGTCGGCCGCTCTCTTCTTCCTGATGTGCATCGTGACGGTCGGTGCATACATGGGATGGTATCACTGGCAGGAAATTGCATCGAACCCGGCACTCGTATTCGTTTTCGCCGCCTGCGCGATGGCGGTACCGCAGATTAGCCTTCACTTTCACTTAGTGACCTTGTCTCCGCGTAAGCTGATTCAGCTCTACCCTCGGCTGACCTGGATCTTCCTATATGGTGTCCCTGCAGTCCTGCAGTGGGGGATTCTCTGGTCGATCTCGCGGATGTTTTACACGTTCCGTCACGGCCTGCCGGAGGCAGGAGCCTACTGGGCGTCTGTCTTTCGCATCCTTCTATGGATCTATATCACGATCGGCGGACTGATGTTCGTCGGCTGCCTCATTAGCCTGTGGCACACATACGCCTATCCGAGACAACCCAGCCAACGGGACCAGGTTCGTTGGCTCTTCGCCGGATCACTCCTTGCCGGCGCATTGATTGCCTACAGCTTTTGGGTGGCGTTCACCGACCTCCCCTTCTTCCTGGTGGGAGGAGCGACGTGGGCCATGTTCCTCGCATCCCTTTCGTTTGCACTTTCCTACGCCGTCAGCATTCTTCGCTACCGATTATTCCGCATCGAGGAAATCGTTGAGCAACGTGGTTGGAAGTACCTGATCATTCGGTTTCTGGGAACCATCGCGTTCTACGCGCTGGTGCTTGCGGTCATCGGATCGATCCCCCGGCTTTTCGCCGGAGTCTCCCAGCCAACGGCGCTTCTGATCGCGTCCTTCGTTTGTGTCGTCCTTTACATCCTCACGACGATTCGATCATGGACCTGGGCCATCATCGATCGGCGGTTTTATCGGGAACGAAGTCAACTCGATTGGGCGATGCGGCGAATGAATGAAGCGGTCGGCAATCTGGTCGATCCCTCCATTGTCAATCAACACGTGTTGGTGATCGCAACGAGCTGTGTCGGATCGAAGCGTGGTGGACTCTATCTTCGGTCGCCGCGAAACTCATTTGCATTGATCGAATCGCTCGGATCCCCCCCGTTTCCCGAGCGGATCGATTCCACTCACGATTTAATCGAACGAATGAAAGAGGGTGAATTATTGCAAAAGGCGCCTCGTGCGCTCATCCGCGAGGATGCGGTTTCGCAGTTTCTCCGTTCGGTCGGTGCGGAACTCGCGCAGCCACTCATTCACGACGGGAAGCTGCTCGGCTTCATTCTTCTTGGAGCGAAGCAAGAGGGAATGTACAACTCGTCGGAGATGGGATTTCTCACGGGGATCGCCGATCTGGCGACGATCGCATTGCATGGATCGCAGTCGCAGCAAACGCTTGAAAAGCTCAACCGCGATCTCAGGCAGCGTGTGGAGAGGGTCTCGACCTCATTCGCACTCGCTGAACGCCCCACTCCGACAGCGCCGCTGGAATCTCCACCTATTGTCGCTCGACCACCATTGGCGCACGTCGAATCGCTCCGAGGGTCAGGAACAGCGATCGGCAGCATTCTTCAAACGGTTCGTAAAGTCGCTACAAGCAGCGCGACCGTCTTGATTCGTGGTGAAAGTGGGACGGGCAAAAGCATGCTCGCGGAGGTCATTCATCGCAACTCCCTGCGGGCCGAGGGTCCGTTTGTGAAGGTGCATTGTGCCGCACTCTCTTCGAGCCTTTTGGAAAGCGAGCTCTTCGGCCACGTGAAAGGGGCCTATACCGGTGCCCATCGCGACAAAGTGGGGCGTTTTCAATTGGCGGACGGTGGGACGTTGTTCCTCGATGAAATCGGGGACATCAGCCTCGACACGCAGACCAAGCTACTTCGAGTCTTGCAAGAGATGACGTTTGAGCCGGTCGGTTCGAGTGAATCGATTCATGTTGACGTTCGCATCATCGCGGCGACCCATCAACCGCTCGAAGAACTGATCCGTCGCGGCAAGCTTCGCGAAGATCTCTACTACAGACTCAACGTCATCAGCATTCGAATGCCGTCTCTCCGCGAGCGACGTGAAGACATCCCCGAATTAGCGCAGCATTTTCTCGCGAACTATTCGCGCCAGACCGGCAAGAACGTCGATCGGATCGATGACGACGCGATGGAATCGCTGGTGGCCCATGAATGGACCGGCAATATTCGCGAACTGCAGAATGTCATTGAACATGCCGTCGTCATGGCGAGCGGTAATTCGATCACACGGTCCGATCTTCCGGGAGACTTCCACTTGAGCGGATCATGGCGAGAGTCCGCGGTTGATGCGGAGCCCATCTCGACGCGTCCTCGTTACGCCGAGCAACCCGTCCGGTCCACCTCTCTCGTGGTAGAGCTCGACGACATTGAACGTCAACGTCTTATCAGCACCCTCGAGTCGGTGGCGGGGAACAAGAGCAAGGCCGCTCGACTTCTAGGGATGCCGCGAAGCACTCTTTGCAGCAAACTAAAGAAGTACGGACTGGACTGAGTCCCTACAATCAGCGAGGTCGTTGGAGAGTATGGTATTTTCCCGATGTGGTTTCCGTCTCTCCATCGACGGTCAGTTCTTGTAAAACCGATTCATTGCCGCTGAATGGGAAATGAGTTTCTCGATCAAGGTGTTTTTAAAGTGACGATGCGCGAGCTCTACAGCCAAGGAGATGTCGTTCTCTCCTTCGAAGTGTTTCCTCCGAAAACCCCCCAAGGGCTGGAAGCGGTCTATCGCACCGTCGAAGAATTGAAGAGTTATAAGCCGGGTTTTATTTCCGTAACCTACGGAGCCGGCGGAAGCACACAGTCACAAACGCTTGACATCATTCATCAAATTGCTCGCCGATTCGAGCTCCCGACGACAGCACACTTTACGATCGTCGGATCGACGCTTGATGCTATTGACAGCTTCCTGTCACAAGCTCACGAGGTGGGAGCGAACAATATCATGGCGCTGCGGGGCGATCCCCCCGCCGGCGAGAAGTCGTTTAAGCCGGTTGAAGGAGGACTTCGATATGCCGTCGAGTTAGTGGAAGTCATCCGGTCGAAGCATCCGCACTTTGGAATTGGAGTTGCCGGTTACCCTGAGACTCATCAAGAGGCAAAGAGTCCCGAGGATGACCTGGCGAACCTGAAGCGAAAGGTCGAGGCGGGAGCCGACGCAGTCTTCACGCAGCTCTTTTACGACAACGAGGACTTTCTTCGTTTCCGGGATCGCTGCAATAAGCTCGGCATCAACAAGCCAATTGTGCCGGGACTACTTCCAGTTCTCAGCCTCGCGCAGGTGAAACGAATCACGAGCCTCTGCGGTTCGAAATTGCCGAGCCAACTCCTCTCTGCTTTGGAAGCATGCGGCGAAGATACTGCTGCGCAGCAACAAGTCGGCATTGATCACTGCATCAGCCAGTGCGAAGGACTTCTGTCCGAAGGAATTCCAGGCATCCACTACTATGTTCTGAATCGCGCGGACTCGACGCGTGAAATACTTTCGAAGCTCTTTCCGGCAAATTAACGAGTACGAACTGTCGGAGAGGTATTTGCGAGTGTCGAATGAAATCCAGTCTCCCGGTGCGGAGTGAGTCTTAGTGTCAAGATCGGTTCGACGAAATCGAGTTTTCAGTCCGCCATTTGTCCTGATTTGATGCTTCAAACCGCTTCCGGCCGATCATTCCCCATTCCTGTAAGTACTTGCGCGAAAGAGTGCTCGCGTCGGCTCAATCCTGCCTTGGATTGTCTGTCGGCAAGTGCTACAGTTTCTCCTAAGGAAGCCTCTGCTATGTTCGAGAAGGACAACTCAATTGGAGAACCAACACTAACCGTTATGGGAGCCAGTTTGATCCGGCGCTTGCAAGCCCGCTTTGACGGGATCCAAAACCCGGGTTGGCGGCGGCCCACTTCGTAATAACGGTTCTTCCAACCTAGTCCGAGACGGCATTGCAGCGGGGGCTTACCTTTCATTCACGAAATCTCGCCAGCAGAGTTACACCTCCTCTTCTGGCGAGATTTTGGTCATTCTTGCCCCTACTCGGCGAGCGGAGTAAGAACGATGTCCTTGTACCATGCTTCGGAGGGTCCCCCTCCATGGATCTGTAGCCCAATGATTCCATGGCGTGGGATCTTTGAATCGGTCTCTGTGTAGTCGACCGTTTGCACATCATTGATCCAGAGCTGGATTCGGGGTCCGTCGCAACGAATGCGGTATTCGTTCCAATCATCCTTCTTCAGGACCGCTTCAAGAGCCTTTTTGTCCTTTGGGGCAACGAGCACCTTGTTGCGGCGCGATTCATCGTAAAGGCACCCCCAAAATATCCCTCCCATGTCCGCCTGATAGCCTGAAACTTCATGGTGGTTCGGCACGCGCTGACTACGGAATTGAATACCGGCGTTTGCTCCTTTGCCGACGAGCTTGAAACGAACACGAAGCTCAAAATCGCCGTATTCTTTCTTCGTGCAAAGGAAGGCATTGTGTGGGATCGGTTTCTTCAACGTTCCACCGACGATGGCACCATCCTCAACTCGAAAGAAGCCATGTCCACCTTCCCAACCCTCGAAATTCTTTCCGTCGAATAACGATTGACCCGCGGAGTCGGCTGACGTCGCCGGATCAGCGGAAATGGGACCGATCATCACGAGTAAAAGAATCACGGAGCAAACTTCCATCTCCCCTTCCCTCCCCTGCATAAGATTGCTGAGAATCAATCGATGAGGATATCCGGCAATGGGGAGCCGCGTCGAGTATTTTGCCCGTGACGTCAAACAGTCACCAGAGCGGCAGCGGATGGAGAGTGAGTTTTGGGACTATTTCAAGAGATCGAAAAGAGGAATCAGGATCGCAACCGCCCACTCGCGGATCGAATGCGCCCGCGCTCGATTGATGAATTCGTCGGCCAAGAGGAGTTTCTTGGGGAAGGGAAACTACTTCGGCGAATGCTGAACGCAAAGCAGATCACATCGGTGATCTTTTACGGTCCGCCCGGGACCGGAAAGACGACGCTTGCACGACTGATTGCTGACCACGTGCAGGGGCGATTCGTACAACTCAACGCGGCCGATTGTGGGGTGAAAGAAGTTCGGCAAGTGATTGATGAAGCACGTGATCACTCGGCCCATGATGGCATGAGGACGGTCCTCTTTCTCGATGAGATGCATCACTTCAATCGGACGCAACAGGACATCTTGTTGCCGCACGTTGAGAATGGAACGATCGTCCTGGTCGGCGCAACGACACAAAATCCGTTCTTCGCGATTAATGCTCCGCTCGTTAGCCGAAGCCAGATCTTCGCATTTAAACCACACACGATTGAGGACATCGTAAAGCTTCTTCGCCGTGCCATCAGCGATCCGGAGCGAGGATTCGGTAGGCGAAAGATCACGGCAAGTGATGATGCGATCGCGCACTGGGCAACAACAAGTGATGGGGATGCGCGCCGCGCGCTGACCGCACTCGATATTGCCGTTTCCAGTTTTCCTGCCAACCAGCCGATCGTCATCGATCAGCAAGTGGCGGAGGATTCGATCCAGCGTAAGGCGGTCGTTTACGACAAGACAGGGGACGAGCATTACGACGTCGCGAGCGCATTTATCAAGAGCATGCGCGGCAGTGACCCGGATGCGGCGGTGTACTGGCTGGCACGGATGATTGAAGCGGGGGAAGATCCTCGCTTCATCGCCCGGCGGATCGTCATCTTCGCGAGTGAAGACGTTGGATGCGCGGATTCGATGGGACTTGTCGTCGCGATGGCGGCGGCGAAGGCGGTCGAGTTTGTTGGCCTTCCGGAGGCGCAGCTCAACTTATCGCATGCGGTGATCTATCTGGCGACTGCGCCCAAAAGCAATGCATCGGCCCAGGCGATTTGGAAATCTCTCGACGATGTCCGCCATCAACGAACCCAGCCCGTGCCGAAACATTTGCGTGATTCCCACTATGGCGGCGCGAAGAAGCTCGGTCATGGCGAAGGATACCAATCGCCTCATCAGCACGCGCCGGGCGAACTCGATCAGACGTATCTCTCCGTGCCGGTGAAGTACTATCACCCAACCACGCATGGACATGAGGCGGAGATCAGTAAGAGGATGCAAGGGTTTAACAAAAACACCGGCAGATCTTAAATACTGCCGTGAATCTTCTCTCTTAGCGAACCTTTTGCACGGCTGGCAGTAAAAGGCCGATCAGAACTTGCTCCTCGCCAGCATTGTTGACCAGATTCCAATCGACTTGCATCGTTTGCATGCGAGCGGCGGCTTCGCGGACCTTTTGCACGGCTGGAAGCAATAATGCTTGCGGATCGTTTCCCGGTGCCGCGAGGTCCAGGCCTCCTAAGACATTTCCCGCCATCAGACTTCGGTTTTCAACGGCTTCGAATTTGAATGCGTACATGATGGTTCCCTTTCGTTTTTCCCCAGGAGCCCCGTTTTGGGCTCACCTTTCGATTTCGTCACACTGAGGGATGGGAACTGCGGGGGTTAGGCGGACAGTCGATCGAATAATTTTGTCGGGTGGCCCGGACAACTCGTTGTCCGGGTACTGAAGGCACAAGAGGGGATTGCGGTTTACGAGCAAAAGCTATTGCATCCCGTCTAGCTCAATAGCAAGGCATTCAGCCCTCTTGTTGCTTCGCAACCCCGACAACAAGTGTCGGGGCCACCCGGGGGGTGCGTCTCGGCTGGCGTATCTCAGACATCTACTGATGCTTGATCGAGGCAACGAGTTGCCTGACCACCCCTCGCGGGCCTAGAGCATGCCAGTTGCTCCGCATCATGAATCGAAACCAAGTTCCGAGATGATTCGGCTTAAACGTTCTCGTTAATGAAGACTCTTCAAAACGAAGAAACCCCGCCCGGCTGTTTCCAACCGAGCGGGGTCCGCATCGCTTTGTGGACGCATGTTTTCGAGGAGAGAGAGGTTTACCAGGCCGCGGGTCACGGTCGCAGCTTGGCCATCACCTGATTGATTCCTCTAGTTTCTCGACACCGAAGCCACCCTGAGTCCTTTTCACAGATCTTTCAGCGAACCTCTGGATCTCGAAGAACTCCGGGCGGCTTCCTCATCATTCGTTGACTAGCTGCAGGTCACCGGGACGCACTTGCAGACCTGGTAAGGAACCTGCTTGGTGACGGTCTTCGGCACGCAAACCTCGACCTGAACCTCGACCTGCTTGGGAACCGTCACGCAGACCTTGGTGGTCACTTGCGTCGGAACCATCTTGCAGACCGTGTAAGGAACTTGCTTGACGATTTCTTCCCGGACCATCTTGCAGGTCTTGACCGGAACTTCGATCGTCTTGCATTCCTTGACGGTCTTGCACACGGTGTAAGGAACTTGCTTGGTGTGGCATTCCTTCACCATGTGGCAGGTGCGGATCGTCTGCTGGATCGTCTTGCATTCCTTGACGGTCTTGCAAACCGTGTAAGGAACCTGTTGCGTGTGAGCTTCCTTCACCATGTGGCAGGTGCGGATCGTCTGCTGGATCGTCTTGCACTCAGGAACCATCTTGCAGACCGTGTAGGGGATCTGCTTGGTGTGGCATTCCTTCACCATGTGGCAAGTGCGAACCGTGTCCTGAACCGTCTTGCATTCGCGAACAATCTTGCAGACCGTGTAAGGAACTTGCTTGGTGTGGCATTCCTTCACCATACGGGTCACCGTGCAGGGGACCTGTTCGGTGTGGCATTCCTTCACGAGACGGCAAGTCTGAACTTCGCGAGTGACGGTGCGAGGAACCTTGACCGTACGGGAAACCGTGCGATCAGGCTTCTTGCAGGTGATCGTCTGCTTGTCGCCGCAAACCCAAGAGCGTTTTCCAGTGCAAGGATCACAGACCCAGCAACCTGGGGTGCGAATGGTCTTGCAGTAGGTCTTGCCGGGGATGCACTCGGTGACGCACTGCTTGTCGTACACCGTCTCGCAGACCTGCTTGGTTTCCATAACGGGGCGGCACGTCTGCTTGACGACCGTCTTCATGATGGTTTCCTGAACCGGCTTGCAAGTGTAGTACGTGCAAGTCTTCATGTGAGTCTCTTGTACCGGCTTGCAAGTGACAACCTGACGGTTGACGATCTTGTCCTCGTACACCGGCTTGCAGGTGTAGTAGGTGCAAGTCTTGTAGTGAGTCTCTTGAACAGGCTTGCAAACGGTGATCTGCTTCTCGACCACCTTGTCCTCGTACACCGGCTTGCAGGTGTAGTAGGTGCAAGTCTTGTAGTGAGTCTCTTGAACAGGCTTGCAAACGGTGATCTGCTTCTCGACCACCTTGTCCTCATACACCGGCTTGCAGGTGTAGTAGGTGCAAGTCTTCATGTGAGTCTCTTGGACCGGCTTGCAAGTGACGATCTGACGCTGCTGCATCTGCGTCTCATAGACCGGCTTGCAAATCGTCTGACGGCATTCCTTGTAGCACGTCTCTTGGACGGGCTTCATGACGGTGCAGACTTTGTCCTGCCACTGTTTCTCACAGACGGTCTTCGTTTGAGTACGAAGTTCCTTCTCGTAAACAGTTTCGCAGCATGTTTTGTAATGGGTTTCACAAACCCGTTGATAGGTCGTGTAGCTGCATTGAGGCTCGCAACAGGGAGCCGACTTACAGCAGGAGAACTTTCCTCCGCCACAGAACCCCGCCATAGCCGGTGAAGCGGCCAACAGGCTGGTCATGAGGGCGGCGAAGCTCCAAAGGTGCTTCTGAGCCATTTTTCCTCCAAGCGATGGGACCGACAGGTGAGCGGCGTCTGGCTACGAGCAAGGTGACCGCCCCGAGCATTCGGGGGAACTATGAACGACAAAGGGGGGGACCGCAAAAAAACGGCATGGCCAAAATTTTCAAATCTTTGCTTTCCGATGCGGGAAATGTCTTCTGACGAGACTGTGAAAGCTGGCGTGACTCTGACGAGAAGAGCGATCACATCGTCGGGCACTGTCGGCGATGCCTACCGCCTGCAATCTCTCGAATGAATTCGCGACAATCTCTCAAGTTTTGCGCCACAGGCACGCGCCGAATTCGATTCGAACTGTCCAACCCGCTGACTTCTTTCTGAACACACCTCGGAGCCGTTCCACACCACCTATTCGCATCCCCCACATGCGCGCAAGTCCAGTCGTGGACGACTTGTGGAGCGACCAAATCCACCTTGGACGTTCTCACCGTTCCGGTTATGAGGAAGGAGCGCCGTCAAAACCACGGCGGGCAATGCGACATGGATGTTCAGCGTGACGATCGATCGTGGACAACAACGAAGTCAATCAAGCGGCCTCATCGTAGGCCTTGCCGCGCTGTTATTTGTTCCTGTCCTGTTTGTCGGATGCTCGACTCAACGGCCGCTAAACGCCCTCTACACTCGCAAGATCCCTGATGTGGGTCACGGTGCCCCGAGCCGTTATGTCGTTCGCGCAAGCCAGTACGCGTTCACGACAGACTTTGAGATGGATAAAAGCGATCCACTCATTCATGAACTCGAGAATCTTCGTGATACGATTTGCGAAACGCTTGAAATCCGCCCCTCACCGATGCCGGTTCGAATCGTGATCTTTGAAAACCGTCAAAGTTATCACGAGTTCCTCGCGGCGAATTTTCCGGGGTTGCCGGAGCGTCGTGCATTCTTCATTCAAGAGGGGAAAGACGCGCGGGCGGTCTTCGCATGCCAGGGAGAACGGCTTCGCCAAGACCTTCGGCATGAAACAACTCACGCATTGCTTCATAGTGCCTTGCCGGACGTTCCCCTTTGGCTCGATGAGGGTATTGCCGAATACTTCGAGTTTTCGGATCTTCCGGGTCAGATCAATCCGTCGCACGTCGATCATTTAAGGCAAGCGGTCATCAACGGCTGGGAGCCCGATTTGCCCCGATTGGAGAAACTGATCGATCTATGGCAGGTGAAGCAAATCGACTACCGAGAGAGCTGGCTCTGGATTCATTTCTGCCTGCACCACTCGCCGCAGACTCGAAGGATTCTACTCGAAGAATTACGTGATCTCGGCCAATCCGACCGCCCCTTCCGCCTGTCCGACCGATTGCTGGCCGTCATACCTGATCCACGGAAAGAGGTGCTCGAGCATTTGCATACGCTGGCGAGATAGGCGCTCGCAAAAGTCTAACCGTTAGAGAGGCATGAAGTCCCGCAGAGCGGGAGAAGATCTTATCAGCCTCTCCATCCAATCGAATTGTTCTACCTGTGATCTCGCTCGATAGCTCTGAATGACTAATCTCCAGCGAAACGCGTTAAGTGTTTCAATAGCCTCATTGAGATAGTCAAAAACATTGACGTCCAGTTGCTTGGCTAAGAACTCGAGTACCGAAATAACGATCATTGGATCGCGCCAATCAAAATCAGGTCCGGCTGCAACGAAAACAAGAATACCCAGTCGAAACAAGTCAACTGAGGCGTTCCGAACTCCCAAACATGCAATTCGAATTCCGAACGTGGCGATGTTAAATCCGCATTTAAAGTTAATTGACTGTTCGGCAACGATCGTTCCTTTTTCAGCATCGCTGAGTTCTAACGCCGTCAAAAGTTCAAACAGACGACGCTCCCTTTCCGACGGGATTTCAACTTCGTTTCCGGCGCACCACCAATAGTTCTGATCGCAGGTCTGCAAAAAGTCCTCGACGGCGAGCTTCAATTGAGTTTTGGCGTCTGAGTGACTTCTCAATGCGATGTTTCCTTTTCACTTCCACTTGGCCCGAGGAATTGATTCCACCTATTGCTCTGAACATCTGCAAACATGACACGCGGGCAATCTCGTTAGTTCATCGCGTCCTCGAATGATTTGTGAACAATCCTCTTTTTCGTTGAACTCCTCTGCTCCATCCCCGATCCTGAAGCGTCGGCATTTCTTTTGGTCGTTTCCTTGATTCTGGGGAATTTTCGATGGCACATCGCTTCATCGCGGGCATCGTCCCGATGTTGGCTCTTCCTTTTTTGATCTCCGTTTCGTCGAAGGCGAAGGCCGATGAGGCAGAGGCGGAGACACTTGCCAAGCAAGTCACGATTCACCGCGATGAATGGCATGTGCCGCATATTCATGGGCCGACGGACAAGAGTGTCATCTTTGGATACGGCTATTGTCAGGCCGAGGACTACCTTTGGCAGGTGGAGGAAAATCTTCTCCGCGCCATTGGCCGCGCGGCGGAAGCGAACGGCCCCATTAGCCTCGAGTCTGATCTTTTGACCCATAACTTTAACGTCCCCGGCCTTTGCAAAGAGAAGTTCGACCAGCTTCCAGACATCGACAAAATGGCCTGCACGTCATTCGCTGATGGCGTGAACTACTACATGAAGACACACCCCGAGGATAAGCCTCGACTACTGACAACCGTGGAGCCATGGATGGTTTGGGCCCACCGGCTTCAAATCGGCCTAGACTGGATGTTCAATAAGGCTCACGTCAGCAAACAGCGAAATGTGAAATTCATTTCGTCGAATCAACTCGCCTCGAACGGTTGGGCGATCGCGCCGAAGAAGACAAAGAACGGCAGCACGATGCTCTTCATCAACCCACACCAACCCTGGTTCGGGCCGGGGAGCTGGTATGAAGGGCACATCAAGAGTGATGAAGGTTGGAATTTCTCGGGCGCATCCTTCTTCGCGAATCCTTTTCCCTCACTCGGACACAACGAAAACCTTGGTTGGGGACACACGGCCAATGCTCCGGATGTCGCCGATGCCTACCGCCTGACATTTGACGATCCTTCCGACAAACTCAAGTATCGATCGAACGGAAGCTTTCGCCAAGCCACCAAGCGACAAGAGGTGATCAAGGTCAAGACGGAAAAGGGTATCGAAGAGCGGAAATACGAATTCACGGACACTCACCTCGGTCCCATTGTCGATAAGGAAGATGACACTCACTTCATCGCGGTCCGCATCGCCAACCTCGACAAGCTGGGGGCGTTCACCCAGGGTTATCGCATGACGAAGGCTAAGTCGTGGGAAGAGTGGCGTCCCGCTCTCGATGAACTTCAACTCGCAATGTTCAACTGCATCTACGCCGACAAGGATGGAAACATCGCCTATATCTACAACGGCGCGGTTCCGCGGCGTGATCCCTCCTTCTCTTGGGACAAGCCCGTTGACGGCAGCAATCCGAAGACCGAATGGCAAGGGTACCATTCGATCGCGGAGCTGCCGCAGTGCGTCAATCCGCCGACTGGATACGTTCAAAATTGCAATCAATCCCCGTTTACAACGACGGACGACTTCAATCCGATTCCACAAAACTTTCCTGACTACATGGTGGAGGATAAAGCGGCCGAAACACGGCGAGCTCAAATGTCACGCATGCTGCTTCGAAAAATGCACAACGTGACACTCGATGATTGGTGTGCGGCAGGCGCCGACGTGACGGTGTATTGGGCAATGACCGTGATGCCAGAATTGAAGTATGAGTTCGCGTTGCTCGAAAAGGAAAAGCCCGATCAAGCCGAGCAACTTCGCCCGTATGTCGAGCATTTGACGAAGTGGGATTTCCAAGCGGGGATCGACTCCACGGAGGCGTCCCTCTGTTACGCCTGGTACTTGGAACTTCATGCGGCCGGCGACCCAGGCGCGGATACGAAGATGCAAGCGAAGTACATGCAGAGTCCACGCGCGCGACTAGAGGCGCTAAAGCCGGCGGCTCAAAAATTGAAGCTTCTCTTTGGCGATTGGAAAGTGCCATGGGGGAACGCGGCACGGATGCAACGTATCGAAAATGTGCGTGACCGCGCGGACTTCGAACGATTCTCGAAGGATAAGCCGAGCCTTCCCTGTCCGGGGATGCCGGGTCAGATGGGGACGATTTTCAATACCTACTATCTACCCCCCTCCCCTGCGAAGCGTCAACTCTACGGCGTTGCGGGACACTCGTACATCGCTTGTATCGAGTTTGGCAAGGATAAGGTCGAAGCTCGTTCCATCGTGACTTTTGGCCAAAGCGGAAAGCCAGAGTCGCCTCACTTCTTTGACCAAGCCAAGCTCTATTCCGCAAGGCAATACAAACCCGCCTGGTTCAACTGGGATGACGTCGTCGCGCACACGAAAGCGAAATATCATCCCGGCGAAAAGCCATAGTCGACGGGCAAAATGATCTCCCGTGAATGATCTTCACGCGGAGATCTTGGCAATTTCATCGGCAATCACGGGAAACGGCACAAAGTTTGTCCCGCTTGGCGCGAAACTCGACAAACCCTAAGCAAGTAGGGTGTAGACGAGGCACGCACGAGCGTCTCCGTGCGTTGCCGGATGGGAAGCCCGGGATCAAAAGCTCATGACCACCACCATTCTCACGACGGTTTTGTCTCTTGCCCTTGGTATCGCCTCGGCGGGAACCCCGTCAGCCCTTCCCTCGATTGGACGTCGAATCGAGAATTTCACGCTGACAAACGTGAGCGGACAAAAGGTATCGCTTGACGAGTCGAAAGATGCTAAGGCGGTGGTGGTTCTGTTCGTCGGAGCAGAATGCCCTCTCGTCCAACAGTACCTGCCGAGAATGCACCAGATTGCCGAGCAGTTCAAGAAGCAAGGGGTCTCCGTTCTCTGCATCGATTCGAATGTGCAGGACACACCGAGCGAGATCCACTCGCTCGCGAAAAAACTGTACGTCGATCTGACCATACTGATGGATCCCAATGCAAAGATCGCTGATGCCTTTGGTGCCCACCGTACTCCGGAGGTCTTCCTTCTGGATCAAGATCGTGTGATCCGTTACAAGGGGCGAATCGACGACCAGTTCGAGATCGGCGTACATCGCGCGAAGCCGACGCGATCAGACCTCGTCCTTGCCATTGAAGAAGTGCTGGCAAAGAAGCAGGTAAGCGTCGCTGAGACGAAGGCGATCGGCTGCATCATCGGACGCTCTTCGAAAGAGTCTGCACAGAATCCGACGGTAACGTACGCCGAACACGTTGAGCCGATCTTCCGAAAACGTTGTGTCGAATGTCACCGCGAAGGAGAGATCTCTCCCTTCTCATTGACCTCCTACGATAACGCAAAAGCGTGGGGTGAGACGGTTGCCGAGATCGTTGATGAACAACGCATGCCTCCCTGGTTCGCGAGTCCGAAATACGGCCACTTCGCGAACGAAACGCAAATGCCCGACTCAGAACGCGCCGTCATCCGTCAGTGGGTGAATGAAGGCTGCCCCTCAGGCGATCTTGCAAAGGTTCCGCCGCTTCCTGAGTTCTCTGTCGGCTGGGCTCTCGGTGAACCTGACAAGGTTTATGACATGGGTGAGGACTTCCACATCCCCGCGACGGGGGTGATCGGCTACAAGCACTACACGATTGATCCCGGCTTTACTGAAGACATGTGGGCGATTTCAAGCGAGGCTAGGCCCGGGGCTCGCGGGGCGGTTCATCACATCCTCGTTTTCGCCATTCCACCGGGTGGAAGTGTTCGCGAAGAATTGATGGAAGGTCGGCTGATCGGTGCTTATGCTCCGGGCGTTCCGGCACATGCCCTTGAACCGGGGCAAGCGGTTTTCCTTCCGAAGGGAACGAAGATCGTCATGCAGATGCACTACACCACGAACGGCATTCCGCAAGTCGATCGAAGCACACTCGGCCTCCGATTCTGCAAGGCAGAGCAAGTGAAGCAACGAGTCGAGAGCGGAATGGCGATTAACTTCCTGCTCATGATTCCTCCCAATAACGGCAATCGAACCATCCAGGCAAGCCATGTTTTCATGGAGGACGAACAACTCCTCACTCTGACGCCGCACATGCACGTGCGCGGAAAGGCTTTCCGGTACGAGGCGGTTTATCCGAACGGCGAGAAGGAAATCATCCTGGATATTCCCCGCTATGACTTCAATTGGCAAATCACCTATCGATTGGCCGAGCCTAAGCTCATGCCGAAGGGAACGAAGCTCCTTTGCACTGCCGTATTCGACAATTCCTCCGCGAATCCGAATAACCCGAATCCCAATATCTGGGTCCGTTTCGGGCCGCAGACCTGGGACGAAATGCTGATCGGTTGGTACACGGCATCGCTGCCGAGCGCGACGATTCCACCCCAGGCATCCGCCCGCTGATTTCTTTCAGAATCGTCAGGTAGGTCTATTCCTCACGCGTTTGTAAGTGATCGACGACACATTCGATCGCTTCAAACGTGCTCTGTCTGATCTTTTCAATAGTAAACCCACACCTAGCCGTGTCACCGTCATTGAACGTCGGACTCGTGCTTGTTAGACTCCAATCGTCTTCTTTGATTGATCGACATAGATATCCGTCCCATCAAAGGGTGGTCCGCCCATGTCTCGATTCTCCTGCCCGAATTGCGGGAAGTCTTATAAGTGGAATAGCCAACTCGTCGGACGGCAAGCAAAATGCTCGGGCTGCCAAGAGCGAATTACTGTTCCCGAAGTGGGACTGGATGATTCCGAAGAACTCGATCTCTTCAAAATGACGTCCGCGCCGAAGCCGAAGAAGCGGCCATTACCAAGTTCCTCGGAATCCCCTTTCGATCATCTAAGCTCTGAGAACACGAGAATCCATAAAGAAGAAGCCCAGCCGAAACGCTGGCTTCAAATCGGACTTTCGGCCGCTGGTGTTCTACTCCTCCTAGCCATTCGAATTGTTCCAGGCGAACTCCGTCGAATGGCGCGTGAAGCGAAGGAAGAACAAGTCGTCAGCGCCCTCGAGGATGACGAAGACGCAAGCGAAGCGGTCCCTCCTATGGCGGAGTCGCCGGAACAGAGAGGGGATATTACCGGTCCCGCCATCGTGGGAGATCCGGAAGTCCCTCGGAATTCGCCTCGGCAGACGCTCAAGCTTCCTGGAAATCGAAATCAGACGGTCGATGTCAACATGTCGGCTTCGCCGACGCCTCAGGGAGATATCGCATCCGAGGTCGCGGATGAACTTGCCGATCCGGCGCCGGCGAAAGAAGAGCCCGTGAAACAGACGGATTCGGTAGCAAAAACTGCGACGCCAGAAGTCGTCGCGGCACCTTCGACTCCTGCAAAGCCCGCCACTCGATTTCCAACGGGAGACCCATCGAAGATTCGATTCGAATTGTTCAATGCCAACGTCATCGAGAAGACACCTCCCGCTCCTCCTCCGACCCCGCAAGGCCCTTTTGCGAGACCGCCTTTTCCACGACCCCACATGCCTGGTCCCGGTCCTGATTTCGGGATTTCGCTCAACTACCGGATCAAACCGACGGATGAGGTCATCAACGTCCACATCTATCAGTTGAAACTGCGCGTGCATCAATCCGAGGAAGCGATCCCAATCATCAACCTTCAGGCGGAGGGACAAGTTCAAGCCGCCTTCAAATTATTCGGAGGCGATCATCAAGTGCATGGAGTGGTGACGGCTTGGGTAGAGCAAGTCGATCCGAACAATCCCGGTATGATCAGCCGTGTTTCCGAAGTGGTGACATTGGGAAGGACCACGGTCGTCCCGCCCCCCGTTCCTCCGCCGCTCGCGACGGCAAACACGACGAACTTCAAATTCGACCGAACATTGCCGCCGGCCATGAAAGCAGCTCGGGACAAATTCCAAAAGGAAATGGCTGAAAAGAAACGCCCCGCGCGGGAGGAAGACTTCGATCAACTAATCGCTGATCTTGAAGGGTCTGATGATTTCAGAATGCGTGAGGCCCTGAACAAACTTCAGCGTACCCCCTCCAAACCAAAATATGCGGATCGTGTCAGTAAGGCATTGGAGACGATCTTTGAAACGCATGACGGGTTCGTGAAATCGGAGGTATTCAAAACGCTCAAGGTTTGGCCGTCGGATGTCTCCTACAAACTGATCGCGCTCGGCCTTCAAGATGAAAGTTTCGTCGTCCATGGCGAAGCGTTAAGAGCGATCACCAAGCCGGAAAAGATTCCCAATCTCGACCAACTACTCGTCGATTTGTCACTGCAACACGGAAAAGAACATGAGGTGGAGCCGATTCTCGTTAAGCTGGGACCTTCCGCGGAAAAGGAGACCATTCGCCTACTTGAAAGTCGAGACGACGGGCGTGTGAAGCTCGGCTTACGCGTGCTGGGGCGAATTGGCGGAAAAGCCTCGATCGCTCCTGTGCAACATGCTTGGGAGGATGGCAACGTGTTCGTCAAGCGGGAAGCGGAAATGAGCCTAAAGCAGATCAAGAGGCGCATTAAGGGGTAACTTTTTTGCGATGAATTCGTTTATCGGAATAGAAGCGACGTGCCGACCAAATGGCGAATGATCTTCAGAATACCTCTACTGACTATTGGTCGGTCAATGAGTCCGATATCGTTGCGAACCTCCAATCGACGAAGGACGGACTCTCGGATTCGGAGGCCGACGATCGGCTCAAGCAGTTCGGCCCTAATCGAATTAAAAAGAGTTCTCGAACAGGCGGTCTCTATCTGTTCGTGGCTCAGTTCAAAAGCCCGATCACTCTTTTGCTCCTTGGCTGCGCAATCCTCTCCGCCTTTCTTCGCGACAGAATCGATGCGGCCATCATCCTGACGATCGTCGTGGCGAGCGCATTGCTCGGATTCATTCAAGAGAGAGGAGCTGCTCAGGCACTCTCAAAGTTACTCTCACTGATTCGCGTGCGCGCGACGGTGCTGAGAAACGGTGTGGAAAAGCAAGTGGGGACCGAGGAGATCGTTCCGGGAGATGTGCTCATCCTTTCCGCTGGAACAACGATTGCCGCTGACGCGCGAATCATCGAAGCGAACAATCTCTTTGTCAACGAAGCCTCTTTCACCGGCGAGACCTTTCCGGTGGAGAAATCACCTTCCATTGTCGCGAAAGATAGCCCGATCAATGAGCGGCGGAATATCGTTCTCTCGGGAACATACGTCGTCAGTGGCGCTGCCCGCGTGCTTGTTTGCAGAACAGGTACAGCCACCGAGTTGGGAAAGCTCGCGAGCCGACTTCGGACGGCGCCGCCAGAGACAGAGTTCGAACGAGGAATCAGGCAATTTGGCTTTTTCCTGGTCGAGATGACGATGCTTCTCATCGTCGCCCTTTTTAGCGTGAACGTCTATTTTCACAGACCGGTCCTCGACTCGCTCATGTTCTCTCTCGCACTCGCCGTGGGTCTGACACCTCAACTTCTGCCTGCCATCATTAGTGTCAATCTGGCAACCGGGGCCCGTCGAATGGCGAAGAAAGATGTCATCGTGCGGCGACTCGAGTCGATCGAAAACTTCGGAAGTATGACCGTCCTTTGCTCGGATAAGACAGGAACGCTCACCGAGGGAACCGTGGAGTATGTCGGAGCGATTGATTCGAACGGGCATCCATCAACGCTCGGAGCGGAGCTGGCGTTCATCAATGCCTATTTCGAGAGCGGCTTCGTCAATCCGATTGATGAAGCGATCAGACGATCCGGAAGCGATGTAGGAGATTATCAAAAGCTCGACGAGATACCGTACGACTTCATTCGAAAGCGCCTTAGCATCGTCGTGCAAAAGGACGAGAAAAGAATTCTGATCACCAAAGGAGCCGTTGAAAACGTTCTTTCGGTCTGCACGACTGCCCAATGGGCGGGCGAGGAACACCAATCACTCGATTTAGTTCGACCCAAGATCATCGAGCAATTCGAAAACATCAGCCGGCAGGGGGATCGAACCCTCGCCGTGGCATATCGTGAATTGAGCGCAGGCGAGGAGTTCTCATCGGCATTAGAACACGACCTCACTTTCGTTACTCTCCTCATCCTTCGTGATCCTCCAAAGAAAGGAATGCAGGACACCATTCATCGGCTTCAAGAACGTGGCATCGCGTTGAAGATGATTACTGGTGACAACCGAAACGTGGCTCGAAGTATTGCCCGTGAGGTGGGACTGGTCGGTGATCAAATCCTGACAGGAAACGATCTTCGCGGACTGGGGGACGATGCTCTCGTTTATCATGTTCGGACAGTCAATGTTTTCGCCGAGATCGAGCCGAATCAGAAAGAGCAAATCATCCTGGCCCTAAAGAAAGCAGGTGAGGTTGTTGGTTATATGGGGGACGGAATCAATGACGCGACCGCCCTTCGCGCTGCAGACGTCGGTATTTCCGTCGATCAAGCCGTCGATGTCGCGAAAGAGGCCGCCGATATCGTCCTGTTGCGGCACGATTTGAATGCATTGCTCGACGGCGTCGAGGAAGGAAGGAAGACCTTTGCGAACACTCTGAAGTACGTCTTTATGGCGACGAGCGCGAACTTTGGGAATATGTTCAGCATGGCGGGAGCGTCTCTCTTTCTCCCATTTTTACCTCTCTTGCCGAAACAGATTCTCCTCACGAACTTGCTCACTGATCTTCCAGAAATGACCATCGCCCGTGAGCGGGTAGATGAGGAACTCTTGCTCAAGCCGCGTCGATGGAACATTGGATTCATCCGAAGGTTCATGCTCGTCTTCGGGTTACTCAGTTCCGTGTTTGACTACATGACGTTCGGGGTTTTGATTTGGCTGCTCGGGGCGGGCGAAACGGAGTTCAGAACAGGGTGGTTCGCGGAATCGGTAATCTCTGCCTCTCTTGTCGTGCTCGTCGTCAGAACGCG
>JAIEPU010000179.1 GCA_019748235.1 bacterium | reverse complement strand
TTTAGCGGTGCTAGGAATCGCATTCTTCGCGTTCATGACCTTATATGCCCGTCAAAGCCTTCTCTACGAGGGAGAAACTCGCAAACAGGTGGAAGTTGCACGCCAACACTTGGCGAAGTTATTGCCCAAGGATCATGAGGCCTCGGGCCAACAATCAAGTGATCCGCTTTCGATCAAAGCCGAGGGAGTGAGCGAGTCGCAGCGGGCGGAGCTGCGCGTATCGGTTCTCATCGCCATGGTCGGTCTTGGAATCGGCGTCGGAAGTTTGCTCGCCGGCTACTTATCGGGGAGTAAGCTCGAACTGGGCTTGGTACCGATTGGAGGGATCGGACTCGTCCTGGTGACGGGCCTGCTCGCCTTCTCCCTCGACAACGTTTACATGATGTTTGGTTGCCTGATTGCGCTCGGTGTTTTTGCGGGCCTTTATGTCGTTCCGATGTACACGATGATGCAGCAGCGCGCTCCCAAGGCACAGAAGGGTGTCATCGTTGCGACGAGCAATTTCGTCAACGTGGCCGGCGGTATCATCGCGATCTTGACGTTCTACATCCTGAGCTTCATTGGCGAGGGAACGCTCGGCGAACTCCCCTCTTATCGATCGGTAAAGGATTCCATACCCGCTCTACAGGAATACATCGGACAGCTCGAACACCGCCTCTGGATTCCACGACTCCTCTTTGCTGGAGCCAGCGTGATGACGGCGGGGATGCTCTATCTCATCTGTCGTCAGCTTCCCGATTTCTTCACGAGGGCACTGCTGTACGCATTTTCGCAACGGCGCTATCACCTCCGAGTGGAAGGATTGAATCATTTGCCCCAGGATGGCCCGGCTATTCTTGTGACCAACAGCGGATTATTCGATTCCTGCGTCCACGTCATTGGTGCGACGGATCGCTATGTGCACTTTTATTTGCCTGATCGGACGGACGGAAGTTCCCTCAATGGCTTCCTCCGGCTCCTTTCACGGTTGACCAGCACAACCACCATTCCCCGCTCCAGCGACCGAGCTGAAACGCTTGCATCGGCATTAGCGACATTGAAGGCGGGGGATATCGTCGGATTGGCTCTCGAGTCGGTGGAAGATTCCGCGGGCGTGTCGGCATTTTTCCAGATGGTTCATGATCGAGCAAATGTGGCCGTTGTTCCGGTTTTCTGCGACGTGCACCACAAATCGAAGGTTCCCGAACCCGGTATTGCAAACCGCAGGCAAGCCCGTGTGGCATTCGGCGATCCCCTCGATCCATCCGCTGACGCGGACATGATTCGTGCGGAATTGACCCGTTTGGAGAGGGATGTGGTGCATCATCCCCAACTTGCCTCCGTTCCGGTCGAGACCCCCGCGCGATGAAATCGAAATGAAATCTCGCCAGCTAGAGTTGTTCCTTTCGCTCAGGGGTGCATATCGTACCGCTGGGCAACTTTGCCCCTCCTTGATCTCAAACGGCTATCGAGGATGACCGCGCATGACAAGCCTCCCTGCGATCCAGCGATTCGAGTCGAGCACTCAAGTCCGCATTTACCGTATTCCGTGCGAAGTCTTCCCGAACTTCATCGGGTATGTCTACGTCGTTCTCGGGGCCGGAGAACCTACCCTGATCGATACCGGTAGCGGTTACGGCGACTCGACCAAACACGTCCTCGACGGCATACAAGCGGTTCATGATGATTTCAACGAGCCGATCACTCGCGAGGACATTAAGCGAATCATCATCACACACGGGCACATCGACCATTTCGGTGGACTCGTTCATCTCCCGAAAAACTCGCAAGCGAAGATTGGTATTCATACGCTCGATCGAAGGGTGATCACCAACTACGAAGAGCGGGTCGTCGTCACCAACAGGCTACTCCGTTTCTTCATTCAGCAAGCCGGCGTTCCTTCCGAACTGCAGGCTCAGCTCATCCAATACTTCAACTTCTCGAAGAAGCACACGCAGTCCTTTCCCGTCGATTTTCCTCTTTCCGACGGGCAAGAGATGGATGGCATGCGATTCATCCACACGCCAGGCCATTGTCCTGGGATGGTCTGCATCGCGATCGGCAACATTTTGTTGAGTGCGGATCATATCCTGGAGAAGACGAGCCCTCACCAATCTCCCGAGACGATCACGCGACACATGGGATTGCATCATTACCTCGAATCTCTTGACAAAGTCTCGCGAATGGGGGGATTTGACGTCGCGCTCGGTGGTCACGAGGGGCCGATCCACAACGTCTATCAGCGGATCGGAGAGATTCGTCGGGGACACATGCGGAAGCTGGATCGCGTCCGCGGCATTATTCAGAATGCTCCCGATCCTCTGACGACTTTCGAAATTGCCAAAGCGATGTTCCGCGATGCAAAAGACTTCCACCTACTTCTCGCGATCGAGGAAGCAGCCGCCCACGTCGAATATCTTTACGAGCATGGCGAGCTAGCGGTATCGAATATCGATGAGGTCGAGATCGAGGATAACCCGCCGCTGCGATACCGTTTGGTCTGACGACGCGGTTGGTTTGACGATGATCTCAAAAAAAACGATACGAAGCCGATGAATGACACATGACTGTCACTCATCGGCTTTTTTTATCAGATGTCAGAATGCTGCTGGATTAGACTTGGGGGCGTGGCCGGCCAAAGAGTAGGCGATCTAGCGAAAAAGATCCTGGGCCAGTGAACACGATCGCACCGAATGCGATTAAGTAGATCAACGCCGGTTCCATGGAAGCTCCGCTTCCCGTCATGAAAATTGGATCTTTCGCGTGCGCGACAAAGGCCGCGACTCCCATCGCGTACGCGACCGCGATCGCCCCGAATCGGGTCAATAGTCCCACGCCGACCAATAGAGCGCAAAAGAACTCCGCCCCGACCAGACAATAGAACGCATAGGGGCTTGGGATGAGGTTCAGCGGATCGCCTATCTTACTTTGCATTTCGGCGGCATTTAGTAGCTTCGGCAAGCCATGCCCGAATGCCATCATTCCGCCAAATCCCAGTCGAAGAATCAACAGCCCAAGTGAATTGAGAATCCCAGGTACGTGAATCATGTCTCTGTCTTCCCTGCTCGAGGCATGTCGTAGTGATTGAACCCATTGATAAACTTGGAACGGCATAAGGTTCTGGGCGCGGTCAGCCATTCCTGGCTCTAGTTGCGCCTTGGCTCAATTTTGTGTCAATGGGGAACGCTTCTAAACGCTGTTCGTCGCCATTGATTAGATCCGCTTCAATTCTCCGCGTCGAAGCTTGCGATAGAGATCGAGTGCCTCTCGAATGATTTTGGCTGCCTCTTCCACCCCCAAAAAATCATCAACAACGACTTCCTTGTTTTCGAGCGACTTATAGTCCTCAAAGAAGCGACGAATCATGCGAAGGGTATGCTCGGGCAGTTGGGTGATGTTTTCGTATTGACTGCAGGCTGGATCGCCTGTCGACACGCAGAGAATCTTGTCGTCGATTCCCTTCTCGTCGCGCATTCGCATCACCCCGAGCGCTCGGGCATCAACGATCGTCAAGGGATCGACCGGCTCCGTTCCAATGACGAGCGCGTCGAGTGGGTCGTTGTCGTCGCAAAAGCTGCGAGGGATGAACCCGTAATTGGCTGGATAATAAACGGCGCTGTATAAGACTCGGTCCAGCCGAAGCAGCCCAGTCTCCTTATCGAGTTCGTACTTATTCTTGCTCCCTTTGGGGACTTCGACGACGACGGGAAAATTTGCCGGAATCTGCTCGTCATCGATGTACACGTCGTGCCATGCGTGCATGTCGTTTCCCCTATCGTGAAGTTCGCGAGCTCGTCATTGAACTCGGCGATGCCAGCGTTGCTGTGGTCGGTTTGCGGCTTGGAATGCCCTCTGCTGAGGCATTTCATGTGCTCTATGGTATGGAACTAGCCGAGCGCCGTTCATCGCGAGATACGACTGGAATCATGATGTTTTGCGGAAGGATCTCGATTTTGGGATCGTCTGCGACTGTTTGCCACAGCATAGGTCATGTCATGTTGAGATGAGTGGCATTTCGCTCGATGAAAAGGTCCCTCCAATAGTAGCTATCGAGCAAGCCGTCCGTTTCACGCCCGAGCAAATGGTACGCAATGAAGATTGCCTCGATCGTCGCCAAGCCGCCGTTGGGATCGTAGTTGAATTTCGAGACACGTGGATAGGCAGTCTCCCATGGGGGAAGGCTTCTCGGTTCAATGTGGCAAAACTGCTTTTCCATTTTCGCCGCCAGACGCCAAGTCGCATCGAGAACCAATAATCCTTGCTGACGGTCGGCATGAGAGAGAAGTGGGCCATCCATGGCGAGACGAACATAGTTCGGTTCATGGAAGGGCTGTTTCAGCGGGTAAGTCAGAAAGTCAAACGAAGGACGTCCACGCAAAGGCTCCACCGAGCATTTCGCGCGGTGCTCCTTGTTGTGAACGACGATGACCGTGGGAGGAAATGTTAAACCATGACCCGCGCCGGCGGGGTCATTCTTCTGCATCGCTCACTGTTCCTTCACGCTTTTGTTCGCGACTATAGATGAATTCGCGAAGTGCATTGTCTTTCATGCCAAGTTGCTTGGCAGCTTTCGCCGGGTTGCCGGTCTGGTAGACGACATAATAGCGAAAGAGCTCATCGAACAATTTGATGTCAATCGTGTGCTCTAATCCGGCGGGGTGCGTGATCGATTCGAACTCCTTCCAAAGCCGCTGGAAATCACTCTCGAAGAGTTTGCGCGTTAATTTCTCGGCTTCCGCTCCGCCGATTTGCAACTCTCCCGCCAAAGCGGAAACCGCCAGTCGGGCAATCCGGCCTGTCCAACTCGATCGATCCTCGAGCACCTTCCAAGTCGCATCCTCGACGAGCGGAGGAATTTCAGCGCCTCGAGATGATGGAGTCGGGACGTTTCGATCCTTCTCCGTTCTGACGAGAAGCCTTGATTCTTGGGCGAATTCCTCGATCTCCGGCAGATCGATATAGTCGGTGACTCTCGCCGATTGCGTAATGACTCCCTTCAGGAAATCGCGCAGCTTTCGACTATTCCCGCCAGGGAAACCGTAGTCGACGAGCCATGCGATCGCCGCGTCAGAGATTTCCATCTCCTCGCCAATCGCACGCGAGAGAATGTCGCAGTAATAGCGCGCTTGATGCTCGATGTCGATCGGCCGTGCGGCGAGTGGCGGAATCCGAATGATGAGCTGCTCCACCCGATTGATGAAACTCTCAGCGAGGTCCCCCTTCGATTTGATCTCTTGCCAGCGCGGCGTCTCCACCGTGCCGATGATCGCACAATGGGCCGATCGGCGGATCTCATCTTGTCCCAGATGGGAATACTCGCCGTCGTCTAGAAACGAGTGAAGAATCACGCTCGAGCCATCGCTCAGCTTGTGCAGATCGTCGAGCAGAAGAGTCCCTTTTCCCGCCGTCTCGACCAGGCCCGGACGATCGGTCGTCGCTCCGGAAAATGCTCCTTTGACATGGCCGAAGAGAACACTGCGCAGAAACTGCTCATCTGTTAGTTGATTGCACGTGGCAGAGATGAAAGGGATCGAATGCCGAGTCGAAATCGCATGCATCAATCCGGCAAGTTCTGTCTTTCCCGTCCCTGTTTCTCCATCGAGAAGAATGGTTGGTCTGGGATGTCTCCGCTTGTTCTGTTCGTCCTCCGCGATGTCGAGGTATAGTCGGGAGTAATCGTAGGCTCGTCTGAGCATGGCCCCGAACTCGTCGGACTGATAGACGAGACCTCGCTGATGAAGCTCCCGCGCGAGAGTGTTGATGGAAGGATGGGCGAGGTACCGCGCGAATCCCGCGACCATCTTTTCGAGGAGCTCGACACCTCCCAGATTGCTGGCCGATCCCTTACGCACGAAATGTTCGGGCGGAAAATCGTCGGGACGATGGTAAGCGGAATAAAGGATCCCCGTCAGTTCAGGATTGCGCCGCACGATATCCTCAACGAAGAATCGACCGGCGCGAGATCCGAGCGAATCTTCCGAGAATCGCATATCAGAAACGACGACTGCGAAGAATTGTTCCTTGAGCAGCCTGAGCGCGTGACGAAAGGAACCTCCCTTTTCACAGCATAGGTGCAGATGGATATGAACCGGTGAATGATGTTTGTACTTGGGAACACGACTGCTCACATAGCCGAGAGCAGATACCTTGATGTTCAGTGGTTGAGACGAGGGAAACGGAAATCCGGCCCTCTCATTGGCCTCTTGAAACGCCCGGTTCGATCGGAGCCCCTCGGCCAGTTCTCGGACGAATCCCGGAATGGGAGACTCGAGGACATCCTCCTCATCATCGACGATCAAAGCGTGCAGAATCATCCGCTAGTTCCCGCCGCGGCACGGCGCAAGAGCTTCCTGGTATCCGCTCCTGGTACCCTCTTTCGCCATCGCCGCTCCCTAGGGATTCATGTTACAGAGCGAAAAAAGAGGGTCTCGGGAAGCTCTCTGATTCCGCTCTGATTCTTGGTGAATGACGCCCCTTAGAGGAAACGCATGGCCGCGTCAATCCGTGCTATTCCTTTTGGGGAGCGGTGATGTACCCGTAGTAGCGACCCATCCAATAGGGAAGCAAGTACTCGGCACCACTCTCTGCTGAGTGTCCCCCATTCCCACCATCCAGATTCATTTCATTGCCGTTCCATTTCTGCATGACGCGCTCATCAGGCGGCAGTAGTTCTTTTGCCTCCGGACGAACGAACGGTCGGCGATCTATGACGACATCAAGTCGATGCGAATTGCGCGAATGCCAATTGCGAAGATCAATCGGGAATTCACGTAACCAAAACGCCATGCCGTCGATGTCGATCTGCTGATGCGTGCTCGAACCGTAGATGGCATTCCAAAGAGGATTCCTCTTTCGTTTGTTCGCCTCGATTTGCTCCATCGCACTCTTTTGGAACGTCGGCATCAACGATTCGCGAATCGGATTGCGAAGCAGCACGTAATACGCCAACCAATAGAGTTCATCATCCGAGTGGTTCCATGGTCCTAGGGGATCGGGCATGTAGTTGACGGTGTTTCGATCGTAGCGGTATTTGTCGACGAGCGAATCGAATGTCGTCTTGAACTTCTCTTCTTTTGTCAGCTCATAAGCGAGTTGAAGAAATCCAAGAATCTCGACCGAGTTCAGCCGGCGATCATGAAGCGCGGCCGGTGTGTTGATATTCGCCGGATTCCAAAAGCCCCAACGTGTTGGTTTGCCGTCCGCATCTAAAATGTAAAGGTCGTGATCGACGATGTGCCCAATCACTGCGCCGACGAGATAAGCGATTCGTTTTTTCAGTTCAGGATCGTTCTTTCCGAGTATTTCATACAGCGCCGCATAGAAGAACATCGTCCCTGTAATCTCGTCGCTGGAGGTCGTTCCTTTCCATTCGAAATCCGCCTGTGGTCTTTTTCGCCATGCTTCGGGATCAGAAACACGAAAGCCATCGAGTTCAAAAGTTCTCGCTTGAAATCCCTCGACCGTGGGGAGGCGGACCAACTGCTCGAGCGCGTCGAGTCCGTCCATCAGGTTCTCTTTCGCGGATTCGTTTTTGGTGATGCCGTAACGAAATGCTTCGCTCGCCAAATACATACTCGACCAAAGCCCGTCGTTGTCCGAGTCATGCATCCTTACATTCGCATAGTCGCCGCTTGGCGTCTGCGCGTCTGAGACGAGGCCGAACCGGATATGGTGTTTCCGAAGATTCTTGGTGTAAATGTCTGCCTTCTCTTCGAGCGTCATTCTCTTGAATTGCAGCTCGACGACTCCCTTCTTCGTCAGAACAAAGACGTTTCCCTCTGAATCGAAGGTGAAGTCGATAACGTGATTGTCCGGCAGCCAGCGATTGTCGACGTAGTAACTCTGCTTTCCTGCGTCGTCTCTTCGAAAGAGCCCATCCGTCGTGCCGGCCCACAGCCAACCGCGAATCGGATCGCGGGCGACTCGGGTGATGGCATTGACGGGAATCGATTTTACTTCTTCGAGTTTACCTGACGAGAAAAGGAAGAGCCCTTTCGTCGAACCGACGATGAGGTGGCCGTCACCCTCGTTGAAGATATCGGTGATCTCGATGCCGGTGATGGGGAGTGATTGGACTTTACCCTTTCCCTGATAGATTGCCGCCTTGCTCTTGCTCCAGAGGATGACGGACTTTCGATCAGGATCGACGGCGAATTCGGTAAAGCCTTCGTTGGGAAACTCCTCGGTTTTACCATCCTTGTATTCGACAATCCCTTTTGGTGAGAGAAGCAAATAATTCTTTCGCCCGAGAGCCGTAACTCGCACGGACCCCAAATCACCATTGGCTAGATAATCGGCCCCGGCACCATGGAGAGGGAGCAAGAACTTCTCGGTTAAGAAGACGAACTTCCCTCCAAGGAGCTCGAGATCGAAGTGGTTGAGATTCGCAATTCCCTCCATCTCGTGATATTGAACAAGCCGACCGTCCGTCGCTTTGAGCAGTCCCTTATTGGTGTTGACGAGGACGCGCCCATCCCGGTCCGCGCGTATACTTCGTAATTCCGTTTCGTCGAGTTTCACCTCGGGGGCGAACCGGAGAGCGATCTCTTGCCAAAAGGGAACATCAACGATCTGCTGCTTTTCTTCGGCGTAAGCAACAGAGCCGCACATGACGATCAATGAAGCGAAAGCGAGGGATGGGATTCGATGCAGCATTCGTTCGCGGACTCCTGGTGAGGGACTGGTTGCGATTTCGCGGCGACGCAGTTCGGCGGGCCTTCTCGAATTCACACAAAGAACGAATTCTCTATGCGTCGTTTTCGCAGCGAGTGGACGGTAGGACTCGCGGCGAAGATCACGCCGATCGTTCGAATGTAACGGCAGACGAGAGTGGGTGATACCCTTCACTTCACAGTTTTGAAATTGATTTCAAAGCTTCGAAGCTGACTCGAATTCTCGATCAGGCAAGTATCACGAATCGATTACCAATTTGCCGTCAGCGCGAAGCTAAATCCGGTGATGAAGAGGTCATCCGTCTTAAATGAAATGAGCGGACTCTTGCCGACTTGGTTGAGATCGAGCTGTTCGTGAGCTCTCATGATGTTGTTTAGCCAAATGATCGTGTAACCTGCCTGAAAGGTGATGTCTGGTGTCAGGTGGACAACAAAGGAGGGGGTGGTCTCAAGGAGTATGCTCGCCGCACCTGTGTTATGCGAGCCGAGATTGCTCCAGTTCGTGAATCGTCCCATCCCCGCCGCTGGTCCCTTGACCGTGACGTCCTGAATATTGCCCAGCACCGCGGCGCGGCTGATCATTTGAAGGGAAACATATTCGATGACCGCGAGTTGAACGTCACTTCCAACCTGTCCACCGATCATGTGATTATTGGTTTCGAAACGTTCGACTCTGTTTCCAGCCGCCGACGATGGATTCGTGAGGTTGTATCCGAATGCCAACCGTTCCGCGTAATCGAAGTAGCGTGCCCCAGCCAGACCATCCACGGTCCAAACTCTGTTATTCATCAAGTGCCATCGGCCGTTCGCTTCCGTTCCCCAGTACCGATTACGAAATGACATATTGGCTTGTCCAAGGACCTCACCGGTCGGGGTGAGGATCACGTCGACTTTGTTGGTCGGTGTACCGGTCGTTGACGTTCCAGCGGGTTGACTAAACAGAACTTTTAAATCGGTTCCGGGATAAACCCAAAGTCCGCCGAGTTCGACGCCAAAATTCTCGCTGATATTGCGACCGATGAGTGCTCGCAGTCCCATCTCGTAATCCGTGTGAACATCATTGAGGTTAATGGCACCCGTGAGTGTCCGTTGCCCGACCAGTGGGACACTGAATGATTGAAAAACCGTGCCGCTTGGCGAGGGATTACTCGTCTTCCAATAGAGGTATTCCAACCGTCCGTAAAAAGGATTCGCTTCCGCCGGAGACCCGCTGCGCCAAAGACCGCCGATCGATTGTTGATCGGAATCGATGATCATCTCGTCTGGTTGCTCTTCAAGCGAAATGGGGGTTGAAGATTGGGCGAGTTTGGAAGTTGCCTCTGCGGGCGTCGAAGGGACTGGCTTGGGAGTCAGTGTGGGAACTTTCGTCTTGCCGGTGGCAGGTGCGGTTTCAGTCGCACTGACAATCTCCGCGACGTCGTTGGGAAGCTTGGATTCGGCCGAAAGAGTCTCGCCCTCTCCGTGATGCTCCTTTTCCGGGGCAGGACCAATGATCTGACTCACAATCGATGATCGTTGCGGGGCATCCATCTTTTGGATGCGACGAAGGGTGGATGGAGTCGGAGCGCCGGCGTTGGCATCGGCAACCAACACGAACAACATTGTCCAAATCCCGATGCCTCGCATCAGTCTCTCTCCAGCCCGAAGATCCCAAAGCACACGGTTCGCCTGGAACGGTTCTTCGGGTTGTATCGGCCATGCGATGAAGCTGCCGCACATCAAATTCCGCAAACGATGAAAACTCACCCAAAGGCCACGGGTGCTTCGTTTCGCCAGTCGATCCAAATTCGCTGAATCATGGATTTGTGACGTCATTGCATGGTGATTTGGGAAGAAAGACGAGTTTCCTGAAAACTACGTGATCCAGAGAATCAGAAAACCTCCTACTTTCGGCAATCTTTCCCGAGATTATCAAAACTCGTCGTGTCGCACCTGCCGATGACGAGATTACGGTGTCGGAGTCGGCTGCGCGGACGCAGTATTCTCCGGCCCATGTCGAGGGTCGAGAATGGCAGGCCGGGTGACGTTCACGAGAAGTGAGTCTGAACCACGCCGAAGTAGAGGGCGAGTCCTTCTCGGTCGACTTCAGGTCGGCATCATCGCCTTCGGCTGGTTGTTAATCACCACCCCCGGATGTGTGGGAATCCTCGGCCCTCAGGTCATGACTCAGAAGGACTATCAGTATTACAACACGATGAGTCTCGATCTCGGCCACAAGACTTACGATGAATCGAAGGATGAAGTCGCCCACTTTCCACCTCGCACCGTCGTCGATCCGGCGGAGAAGAAAAAATGGAATCTCACTCTCGAAGAGACGAAGCAGATCGCTCTTCGGAACAATAAACAGGTTCTCGTGTTCTCGATGCAGCCGGGACAGGCCGGGGCGGTTATTGATTCCCGCTTGGCGGAATTCGATGCCTACATCAGCGTTGGTGGCGAATGGGGACGTGCCAATACTCCGCTGACTTCGAGTGTGGCTGTCGTGGGGAGTGGTATCTCGTCGCTCGTCACGGATACATTCGGTAGCTCAAGCGCCGGTGGTAATCAATTCACCGGACTTAGTACGGCGGGGTACGGCCTGAATGCGACGACCGGTGGCGCCACTCAAGATGTGCCGTTTTCACTTCCTGGCCAGAACCTTTTTGAATTAGTGAAAAAGAACGCGACGGGCGGTACGACGCGATTGACTTACGGCCTGGGATATAACCGTCAAAGCCGGGTCGGTCTTTTCACGCTGGTGAATCCGGCTTGGACCTCCGTCGCGACAGCCAGCATTCAGCAGCCATTGCTCCAGAGTGCCGGCGTGGAATTCAACCGGGCAGCCACTCAGATCGCTCGAGCCAACTATGATCAGTCCATTCGCGTTTTTGAGCAGGCCGTACAAACGATGCTTCGCGATGTCGAGTCCGCTTACTGGCAACTTGGCTTCACGTACTACGATCTCTACTCGCGTGAAGTGGGGCTCGAACAGGCTCTTGCGACCTGGCGCAAAGTTCGAGCGGAAGTCGAAGTCGGACGAAGCGCTATTCCTGACCTTGCTCAAGCACGCGAACAATTCGAGTTCTTCCGAGCGGATCGTTTGAATGCGTTGACTCGCGTTTTACAAGCCGAGCGAAACCTTCGCCTTGCCATGGGAATTCCGCCGGAGGACGATCGTCAAATCGTGCCGGCTGATCCTCCGGTTCTCGCGGAGTACGTGCCCGATTGGGATACCGGCGCGGTGGAATGTGTCTCACTCCGACCGGAAATTGTCGCTCAGACTTTTGCCGTGCGTGCCGCCGAGCTCGAACTCTTCCGGCAGAAGAACGGCTTGATGCCTGATTTGACGGCGACTGGAAACTGGTCACTAACCGGGCTTGATAATCAGTTCGACCAATCGATCGATCGGCTGACCGACGGCGATTTCGCCAGTTGGATGATGGGTCTTCGCTATGCACGACAGGTTGGGGAACGAGCCGCGCATGCTCGCGTTCGCGCCTCTCAGATGACGCTCGATCGTGAAAAGAAAGAACTCGACAATCTTCGTCACGTCGCAATTCATGAATTGACCGACGCCTATCGAAACGTGCAGGCGAACTATCGACTGATCAATATTCAGGGGGAGCGTCGCCGCGCGGCCGCAACCCAGGTACAGGCTCGCGCCGAGCAGTATCGCACCGGGCAAACGACGCTCCCCGAGTTGCTTGATGCCCAAACCTTCCTTGCCGACGCCATCCGAGACGAAGGATTGGCCATCGCACAATACAATCAGTCGCTCATTCAATGGGAATTCAGCAAGGGAACGATTCTACTTCACGACAGTGTGAACATCGCGGAGTCGATCACGAACAAAGCGAATAAGAAGCTGATTTCGGACCGACGCAAGATGTGGCAATGGAGCTTGCCGCTCGCGATGCACGAGGGAAGCCAGGTTCATAAAGACTTCAAGGATTGTCCGAATCCGGATCGCCCGTTCTACCCGAGCTTGCAAAACACAGCGGGTGAGGTCCAAGAGGCGACGACTCCTTCCGGGACCCCGTTGCCCCTACCTGGCATGGGAACAGAACCAGTTCCTCCAGACTTGACCCCGATTCCGGCACCGCTCGATCCGAAGAATCCGTAGGCGGCGGCGAAGTTATTTTGCTGCCGTGACTGGCTCACCAGACATGGCGGCAATCTGCTGATTGATTTGATCGACCGCCTGCTTCGCTTGGGCAAGCTCTTGATTGGCCGAGTCCAACTCCGCCTGTTTCTTTTGATGAGCCGCCGACGCTTCGGCGAGTCGTTTCTTCTGCTCTTCAATTTTCGCCGGGGTCTCAGCGAGTTGCTTTTCAAGATTACCGAGCGCGGCTTCCGCGGCGGCCTTAGCCTCCGCTGCCTTTTGAACAAGGACCTGCTTCGCTTCTACTCCTTTCATCGCCTGATCACGATCGGCGATGAGGAGCCCCACCGTTTCGTTGGCTTTCACGACCGCATTCTTGAGAGCCTCATTCTCTGGCTCCGCTTGAGCCGCCGCTTGAACCATTGCTGCCTGAGTGGCGAAATCGCCCCGGAGAGCTTCCTTCTTTGCGAGAATCCCCTTCGCCATTTCCACTTGAACGTTGGCGGCATCAATCGCGGCTTGTGCCTGAGTGATCGTCCCCATCGCCGTATTCTTCGCGGCCGGTCCATCCGCAATGAACTTTTCGGCGGCGGCGATCTCCGCGTTCACCGCATCAATGCCCTTTTGAGTTTCGGCGGCTTGGGCCTGTCGATCCGCGACCACCTTTTCTTTCTCTGCAACGACGTCTTTCGCTTGATGGAGAGTGACGCGGACTTTCCCGATTTCCCATCGCTTCTTATCAGACTTCGCCTTTTCGAGGGCCGCCATGGCCGCATCGGAAGCCTTCTTCACTTCCGTTGCTTTTGCGATGGCCGCCTGAAGTGCCTGGTCGGCGTTTTGAGAGACCGGCGTCAACTCGTCAACCTTGGCTTTGGCCGCGACAGCTCCCTTTTCAATCTCGGGGAGCGTCGACTGCGCATTCTGTAGGGCATTGCTCGCGTCAGCGAATAACTTTTCCGCACCGGGGATTGCATCCTGAGCCCCCTTTGAAGCCGTCTCCGCCGTTTGCACCGTTGTTGTCCGCGACGTTACCTCATTGCTCTTAGCGTCCCGCTCCTTCTGGCTTGCATCGAGTGCTTCCTTCGCCATGGCAAGAGCTTGTTCGATAACCTTTGCGGTGTCATCGATCTTTTGGCCGTTCAGCGTTCCCTTCTGTGCGAGCTCCCTTGCATTGGCTACCAATCCAGTCAACTGCTCGACGAGTTTCGTTTGCACGGCCACTGCTTGCTGCGCGGCCGCTAGTTGCGCGGCGGCCTGGTCAAGGGCTCCCTTTTCCGCGGCAAGTGCATCCCCCTTCGCTTTTGCATCATTACGCTTGGCGTCGAGATCCGCTTGCGCTTGAGCGTGTGCTTTCGTTGCCGCTTCCACGACGGCGCGACGTTCGGCAAGCATTGCATCCGCTTGTTGTTGGGCGGCGACGGCTTCGGCGAGGGCCTTCTTCGCTGCGTCAGCGGCTCCCTGCGCTTTACTCTGCGCATCTGACACGACATTGAGCTCCGCGGCAATCTTGTCGAAGTTTGCCTGCAAAGGAGGGAGCTGGTTGCTGACGTCCACGATTCGTTGATCGAGCGTCGGCGGAGCCATCGTCAAATTGCCAAGTCGTGCTCCGTCGTCTGATTTCCATACGCGAATTTCCCCGGTCCAATCACCGGCAATGACGCGAGATCCATCGTGATTGAAGGTGACGGAGGTGACGAGGTCGGCGAATGGCTCAAATGAACGGAGGGCTTTACCCTCGCCGTCCCACATCTTGGCGTCCTTGTCTCGTCCTCCCGTGACGAGGCGCCCGTCACGGGCAAATTCGAGCGAGAGGGCGCCGACGTTATCGACGCTCCAATTCTTGACCGCCGTTCCATTGAACATTTCCCATAGCCAAACGGTGTGATCCTCGCTGGCCGAAGCAACCACGTTTGAATCCGCGCGCCAACTGATGTCGGTGACGGCTCCCTTGTGCCCATTGAGCGTGTAGAAGAGTTGGCCCGAGAATGATTCCCAAACATGAAGCCCACCTCCTCGATCCCCCGACGCCAGTAATACGGCATCAGGACTGAATTCGAGCGCGGTGACCCAATCGGTATGTTTCTTGATCGAGCGGATCAGTTCGCCTGTCTTTGTCGAATAAACGCGAACGAGCTTACCCGGACCGCCCAGGGCAATTTGCTGTTGATCCGAGCTGATATCGGCCGCTAACACCGCGTCGTATTCATCACCCACGGTGAGGATCCGTTCCCCCGTGGCAACATCGTAAAGAGCCGCGAGGCCCATCTGGCCTCCGCGACCACCGCCGACGAGAAGTAGGGTGCCGCTTCGACTGAACTTCAAGACCTGTGGAAATCCTTCAGGGAATGGGAGAACGCCGAGCAGGTCGAGCGTGTCGGAGTTGTAAAGCAAAACCTGCTTTGGGGCGGCAATCGCGATCACTGGTGCCCAGGGGCTGGTGGCGATGCAGCTCACCGCATAGCCACGTTCGAGATGAAGCACCGGTTCGAGAATCAGATCCTTCGGCAACACCACCGGGCCGGTCGGTTGACCGGCGGCAGCGACGAGAGCGATATTCGCCTTCGGCTTGCCAGACATGATTGCCTTGCTGTCCGCCTTTTCGAGGAGTCCCCCCTCGATCCACTTCTTCACGAGTTCCAACTCGGCATCGGGAATCTTCGCGCTGTCGGGAGGCATCTTCGGCTCTTCAGTGTGCGCGATCAGTTTGAAGAGTCGACTGACGTCCGCATTGCCCCCAGAGACGACCTGTCCCGATGCTCCCCCTGCGATGAGCGATGAGTAAGTCATCACGTCGAGATTGGAGTTCTTTTCCTCAGGGTTGTGGCAGCTGGCGCAGTGATTCCGAAAGATGGGCTTTACGTGGTCTTCGTAAGTCACCTTGCTTGGCGGGTCGGCGAGGGCGGGTGTCGTCAATGCCAGCATCGCGAATGTGATCGCGGCTCTTCGCGGGCTCATGAGATGTCCGAGTCGCGCGATCCATCTCTTCAGCGAAATCATCGTTCCGTATCCCACCGTATCAAAGAAAACTCGTCTATTGCCGTCTTGTCAGTTCATGCGCCCGAGGAGACAAAGATTCTCAATTCGAAACTCTACTCCACAATAGGGGGAGGGTGACAAACTCCCCTCTATTCGGACTAGTGGTTGAACATGAACTCCTTCGAGTTCAAAACGGCCCAGAAAACATCCTGCAGAACCTGATTCTTATCCTGGCCTTGGTTGACCGCTTCCAGAAGTTTCGCCTTTTCCGCATCGGTCGGATGGCGGACGAGGCACCGGAGGTAGACCTCGTCAATGATGGCTTCGGGCGTCTTGTTCTCGCTAAGCATCGTGTCGATGACCTTGCCGTTGGCGATTCGCTGCGTGGTTGTTTCACCATTCAGAAGGTGAAGGGCTTGCGACAAGTTCGGTTCCATTTTCACCTCGCACGAACAGACCGTCGCGCGGGTTGCACGGCCGAACGTCGTCAGGAAGTAGTCCGACACATTACCGTCCGCGATCTGGACAGCCCGGGCACCGAGGGGAAGTCCCGCGAACTTGTTCTTCGTCTCTGTCACTTGTGAAACGACATCGAGCAGAACCTCGGCGCGGATACGGCGAACCGCGCCGTGAGCAAAGTTCAACTCGTCAAGTTCGTTGGTCGGATTGCGCTTCGTCGAAAGCTGATAGGTTCGCGACGTGCAGATGTCTCGCACCAGTTTGCGGAAGTCATAGTTGTACTCGGTGAACTTCTTCGCCAGTTCATCGAGTAGTTCGGGATTGCTGGCCGGGTTACTGATGCGGACGTCATCCACCGGGTCAATGATTCCCACGCCGTAGAAATGCGCCCAAATCATGTTCGACAGATTACGCGCGAAATACGGGTTGTCCGGAGACGCCAACCAATCCGCGAGGACTTGTCTTCGGTCCTTACCAGCCACATCCGGTGTCGCGCCGCCTAGGAATTTGGGAGGCATCGCTCGTCCCCCCACCAAGTGTCCCACCTCGCCGCCGCCACTGTTGAAGACGACGAGCTCACGTGGATCTTCACTTCCCTTGCGGCCGATCTGCGCGAAGAACGCCGCGAACGAGTAGTAATCGTCCATTGTCCAACGATCGAAGGGATGGTTGTGGCACTGCGCGCATTGAATTCGCATCCCCATGAAAACCTGAGCGACATTCTCGGAAAGCTTTAATGTCTGTTGCTCGATCTGGTAGTAGTTCGTCGCGGGATTTTTGAATGTGCCCCCGTTCGCCGCGATCAGTTCCTTCACGATCTGATTCATCGGTGTATTGCTGGCGATCTTGTCTTGTAGCCAGTTGAAGTAGAGCAGCGTCGACTTGTAGCTGACGTTGATCGTCGTCCGAATCTGAAGCAGTTCGGCGAACTTCATCACCCAAAGCTCAGAGAACTCTTTGCGACTGAGAAGTTCATCAACGAGCTTTTCTCGCTTCTGAGGGTCGGTGCTCGAAATGAAAGCCTGATACTCCGCCGATGTCGGAAGCTTACCGACGATGTCAATCGATGCACGGCGGAGAAATTCCTCATCGGTGCAGATATCTGAAGGAAGCATGCGAAGCTTCTTCAGCTTGTTGTGCACGAGTGTGTCGACGTAGTTGTTCTCCGGCACGTTCGGCCACTGGTATTCGAGATTCTTCGGAATGACGATCACTTGCGAACCGACGGTGAACGTCGCGAAGCGAGCCATGACAAATGCCTCGCCCCGGCGACCCGCTTTCACGAAGGCACTGGGATCGATGGCCGCGCTACCGTCATTGTTCGAGAGGAAAAGAGCGAGCGAGGTCACATCCCGATCGGTTCCATCAGAGTACTTCGCCCGGACGGTAAACCGATGTGAGTCCCCTTCCTCAAGAACCGCTTGCTTCGGCAGGATCTCAAGCGAGACGGGAGTGGGGATGCCGGCGGGGTCGTTGTTCGCCCCTTCTTTCAACCAACGAAGCAGGTTGGCATAGATTTCACTCCCTTCCTCGATTCGTTTGCCGCCGGTGTGCTGAACTTTACCCGTAGCCTTTTCGATCAGAAGACAGCTTTCCGGCGTGGCTAGGTTCAGGCGTCGTGTCGCGATCTCGCGCGTCAATCGATAATGATCGCCGTCTGGATCGAATCCGAAGAGAGACAGACGGAAGCCATCCTTGCCACGCGCTGCCCCGTGGCACGAACCGGTGTTGCAATTCGTTCGCATGAACGCGGGCATGATGTCGAGCTTGAAACTGATCGCCGGATCAGCGGCCGAATTCGCGATGACAACCGGAACCGCCAGTTGTTTACCACTGAATTCAATGGCGAGTTGAGTGGTGCCGTCTCCCTTCGGCCAGATCACGAAATCCTTGAACTCAACGAGTTCAGGTTGGGCGAAGGTGAATTTTGATTCCGCCGTCACGTCGCGAGTGATGCCGTTGGCGTAGATCGCTTGCACAACAATCGATTGGCGATCCCGGTGATTGTGCAGATTGACTTCCGCGGGGAAGACAGCGACGGACACCAACTCATTGGGGGCCGGGGTGGCCGTGGGGGGATTCGTGCCCGCCGCCGGCTCATCGGCAAACGTCTGGAGGGTCGCCAGCAATGCCAGCGTCACCGTCAGTACATTTCGTGCCATCATATCGATCTCGTCTCTTGTCTTCGTTCGTTTGCGAGAACCGTCTTCTCGCTCATTGCTGACAACATTCACCAGACACTGATGAATTTGCGGAAGCTAGTTTCCAGAGCCGGCGGACGCTGCCTGCTTGGCTCGCTCCGCCTGTTCGAGGCGAAGCTTTTCGAGCCGTGTGAGCCGCTTTTCAGGCGCGGCGGGTGTCGGCATCGGAGTTGCCGCCGGGGCCGCGGCAGGAGGTTGGTTCGCCATGGGAGGAGGGGGCGCATCGATTCGGAGCACACCTCCGAAGCCGGAATTATGGACAATTTGCTCGCCGTTCTGATTCACGATGAACTGACAAAACAAGGTCGCATGCTGTCCAGTCGGACTCCCCTTATCAATCGTGACGGGGAATACGATTTCCGTCATGTCTTTGTTGAACTCGAGTTCCTTCGACGCGACACCGGCAGGCAACCCGACCAGATTCACCTTCGCGGGACCTTCGAAAGGAGTCGCTTGAGCGATCTTTGCGACGACTTCGACGGGCTTTCCTTGCTCCGCGGCCGCCATCTCGATTGTCATGTTTGCATAAGGAGTTGAGACAGTCAGATCGGCCAGTTGCGTCGATACCCAGATCGGACCGTTGCCGACATCCGCATGTCCAATCACGACCACTTTCCACGTTCGTGGGACTGCACCACCATTTGCATTCAGTGGATAGACTACCTCATTTTGCCCCTCGGGAATCGTCGCCGAGGCGGCCGCTCCGACGCCGGGAGGCGCGAATGGGAAGTAAAGAGTGATCGGTGCCTTAAATCCTTCCTTTCGCGTCGCGACGACTTTCAGCGAAAGTGAACCGTTCTGAACGAGCGGGACTTTCGGCTGGACAATGTCGATCTTAAAGGGGACCTCATCTGTTACCGCGACCGAAAGCTTATCGACTTGCGTGGTGTAGTAAGGCGTGATGTTCGGTTCGCCATAAACGAGCTCGACGTTCTGACGATAACTTCCCTTGATCCCGGTATTCGGATCGACGTGGGCGGCTTGAAGGTCGGCCAATTGCCCACCTACTGGGGCATCGGCCGCTGCTTCAAACACGATCGGCATCGTACCAACATCCGCGCTCATCTTGTCCGCGATCATGGTCATGCCGGGAGGAAGATTCGCCGCCGAGAGGTTGAGTTCGCCACCAAAATCGACCCGATTAGCCAGGATCAGCGTGGCGAATCGATTCCCCTTCGGAACTGGCATGGCCCAGCGATCTTGGGACGCGCGGGCGACCTGGGGAATGCTGAGGGTCAGCGACGCCACGACCGGTGCGACTTCGATGCGATAGGCATAGTCTGGACCACCCTTGCGAAGGTGATCATACACTTGCAAGGTGTAGACGCCGTCCTCGGGAATCGCGTAGCGAATCGTCGCATCGGGACCGCCGCTATCGTCTGCCCCGGCCAAGTGGTTCCCCGCCGGCCCGTATAGGTTCAGCACCGGATCAAGCGGCGTGCGAAGTCGGCGCGCGAAGACGTTGATGTCGAACGTCTGTCCCTTCTTTGCCGCGAACTTGAAGAAGTCCTCGTCTCCAGCGGCCTGGATGATTCCGTTGAAGGCGAGAGGCGCGTCCTCGCCTGAGGTTGCCTGCGCGATCGCATTGTTCGGCTCTGCTTCGAGAACATTCTTCAGCGCGTTAACGCGGATGTAATTCGGAGAGGGAGCCGACTCGTTGTTCTGTACCGCAAAGACAGAGAACTTGTCACTTACTTCAGCCGGGAGAGGGAATGCCTGGGTGAATTCACCACTAACGTCCCCGAGGAATTTGATTTCCGCCGTTTCTCCGGGCTTTCCTCCAAGAGGAAAGGCTACCGTCGGTCGCGGAAACGTGCCAACATGCAGCCGGTAGTAGCAACCGTCATTGCCTCCGTAAGATGACTCGCGCACTTGGATGATGTACTTACCATCTTCAGGAGCAACGGTAGAGGCAATCGGATCTTGAAGAGCGAGAGCCGAATCATCGGAGGCGGCCAGTTCGAAACGCTTTGCGTCCATGATTGCGACATAGGGATCAAAGAGAGTCGTCGCGAGCCGCATCCCTTCCACTTCGGCCGTGATTCGCTGCCCCTTCTTTGCCTCAACGACATAGAAGTCGACGTCTTCCCCTTGAACCACACCCGCCACGGTGGAGTTCATTCCGATCGGCTGGGGCTTGTCGAATTCAGAGTTGGGCTCCGCCTCGGCGACTGCCGGCAGCGCGCCAACGAAGAATGTCTTGAGTTCGGTGATGCCGCTTTTCGTGCGGACGCGGGCGTTGTGTTCCCCAAGCCGCGCATCGGCGGGGATGCTGAGGACGACCTTCACCTGATTGTCGTTAACGATCTCGAGCGACTTGACCGCGATCGTCGAGTTATAGAAGACGAGTTCAACGGCATCACCGAGCCGGGCGCCATTCACATGAACCACAGCTTCGGTGCCACGCTGCGCTCCGCGTGGAATGATCGCCCCAAAAGACGGAGAGGAGGCGTTGGCCGAAGTCAAGCCAACGAGCAGCCCACACGCCAGGGCCGCGGACATGAGATGTCGCATGAATTCGCCTCTTCCCAGATGTCGATCTTGGTGCGTTCGAACGATTGTGTTGCAAGAGAGTCATCCCCTCTTGCGATGCGAGCAACGCCGGGAGGACCGTGTTGCTCGCGTGGGTTGGCGGTGGCTGGCTAAACGATCAATTCCTTGACAATCTTCCCTCCATCGACGATCTCGATGGGGCGATTGCCTGGAGCCATCAGTTCTTTCTCGGCAACGATGCCGAGCTGATGATAGATCGTGGTGGCCAGATCTTCGACCGTGAGGGGATCCTTTTCCGGTTCCGATGCCGTCGCATCGGACTGACCGTAGACGACTCCCTTTTTGATACCGCCACCGGCCAGGACGACGCTGAACACCTTCGGCCAATGATCGCGGCCAGCGGTTCCGTTGATCTTGGGGGTGCGACCGAACTCGGAGGAAACCATCACCAGCGTCGAATCGAGCAATCCACGCGATTCGAGATCCTCGATTAAGGTCGCGAAACCTTGATCGAAGGCTGGTAGCTGCGAAGTCATTCCGTTTCGAATCTGATCGTGGAAGTCCCATCCGCCATACGTGAGGGACACAAAACGTACACCCGCTTCGACGAGTCGGCGAGCGATTAGCATCCGCTGACCGGCTTGATTGCGACCGTACTTGTCACGAAGCTCATTGGGCTCCGCGTTGATGTTGAATGCTTCACGCGCGGCTTGCGAACTGATGAGGGCATAAGCTCGGTCATAGAACGAGCCCATCGCCTGAACCGAGTCAGACTTCTCCGCCTTCGCGAAGTGTTCGTCAACGGCAGAAAGAAGTGACTTGCGTCGCGTGAAGCGAGACTCGTCCACACCCCCCGGAAGGTTCAAATCCTTGACGGTGAAGTTCCCATCCGCAGGATCGGCACCGAGGCTGAAGGGGCCATAGGCCGAACTGAGGTAGCCGCTTCCGGCGTACTCGTTCGCGACGCCTGGAATCGCGACGTACGGAGGAAGATTGTTCTTCGGTCCGAACTCGTGCGAGACGACGCTTCCAAGACTCGGATACTGAAGCGCGGGGCTGGGACGATAGCCCGTGAACATGTTGTGCGTGCCGCGTTCGTGAGCCGCTTCGCCATGGGTCATGCTGTTACAGATGCAGAGGCGATCGGCAATGGAAGCACATCGAGGGAGGAGTTCGTTGAATCGAAGGCCTGAAACTTTCGTCTCAATAGAGTTCATGTCGCCCCGATATTCAACCGGTGCGTAGGGCTTCGGATCGAAAGTCTCTTGGTGGGCGACACCTCCGGGAAGGAAGATGTGGATGACGCTTTTCGCGGCTCCTTCTTTCGATTCGAAATTCTTCTGGTCGGCGAGAGCCTTCTTTTGAAAGTAGTCGCCGAGCGTCAGACCGAGACCACCCACCATTCCCACGAAAAGGAAATCGCGTCGGCTCTTCCGCCGAAAATGCCACGGGTCGTCGTGCCAAAGTCCCTTAGTTCCGTTGCTCATTTCCTTCTCCGTCGGGCGACCGAGTATTCGAATACGTTTTCACTGTTCGATTGTTGTGCAGGGCATTTGCCAGTCCGTTAGACCGACGATGAGCCCTCATTGTTCCAGCCGTTAGATCTGTCATTCCGTGAAGAATCGGAGTGGTCGTTGGGTTGGAAGTCGTTTCGGGACCATCTCCGGATCTACACAACGGAGTTCATCGCACGGGATTTCTTCGCGAAATACCAACAACGATCCGCTGCCTCGTCTCGTTTCCCGCTCAGGTAACGTCGACGATGCGAAACAGATAGATCTCTCCACGCTGGCCCCAGCTTAGACCACGTCTTGCGGAACATCAAGAACCCATTGTGGCGATCTATTTTAACTGCATATGGGTTAATATCTTGCGTGTTGTGACAAATCGTCGCAGTCTAGCAAGTAAGTTTCGTGGTTCAGAGAAATCAAATCGTAAAGGCGAGTTTGGACTGATCTTGTTGCCGAAACGGGTATTTCAAAAACCAGACCAGCCCTAGCACGGGGGGCCAAACGAAGTAAAGCGATGCATCCGATCCGAGGAATGCCATCAATCCCATCCCGCCGTTTAGCAGAATCAAAATGAGTGCAAGCCTCATCCTGCGATATCGACAGGAAGTCCGGGCGACTTCACCCCACAGCAACAGGTAACAGGGTAAAAGGAGGACTTGGTCGTAGTGCCACCCGTAAGGCAGGAATAAAGCAGACCCAAGGAGTAATACTGGGATCTCTTCTGCCCCTCTCCGTGGATGATTCGCCAACCAGATCGCTGTCCCCAGCAGGGCGAGCATAAGGGGTAGAAACTGAATGCCTGGAAAGGGTATTCCCAGCCAATGTTCCGTGGCGACTTTCATCCATACCGCTGACGTGGCGGCCAGATAATTCGTCGGCGCGTTCGGGGCGGGATGCCTTAGACCTCGGAAATAATCGGGAATCAATCGCGGTTCCCAGAGATAGGTGATTCCCAAGAGAGATATGAGCGTGAACAAAGTTCCGCCGAGTGTCAAAAGACGGTCACGCTTCGATCCTGTGAGCAGCGGAATGAGCCAAACGAGTGCCACCAAATGAGGCTTGACGGCGGCAAACGCCAGGATGACACCCGCGAGAAACGGTCGCTTGTCTTGCCGAAGTGAGTCATAGCCGAGCACCGCAGCGAGTACCAAGATCGACCATTGCGACATCCCCACACAGAAAAGGATGGGGACGAATGTGATCGTGGCCACGACCGTGGCGAATGGTGATAACCCCGTTTTTTTGCGGAGTGCAAGTCCGGAGGCAATCGCCATGGCGACGTTGGCGGCGCACCAGGCAATCGCTGCCATGGTGAAGGGAAGAAGTCCGATCAATGCCACGATCGGCAGAATCCAAGGGGGGTTCCAGATCACAAATGCCTGATGGAGTCCCTCATGTTCTTCTATTCTCTGAACGACGTCGGGATCGAATGGATTCTCATATTCCAAAACGGCACGCCCCGCGACCCAGTAAGCGGCCATATCTCCGAAACGAGCAGAATGATGAGTTTCATCCGAGGCGCGCGCGGCATCGACATCGGGGGATGCATTTGAGATGCAAAGGAGGACGAGGAAAACGCTTCCGATCCCCATCTGTTGTCCTGTCAATTTGATCGAAATGGAATTTAGGGATGCCCTGTGTTCCGCTTAAAGAGTGGTACATGAACGAGTGGAAGAGCGGTTTTGATGTGGAGAACGGCGTAAGTTATTTACTTGAAGGGTTTTGTGGCTTTTGGATTGGGTTCGCTGGAATCGACTTTGCTGAATGTGGGAGAAGAGTTCGATGTCGAGTTGATTCCCGTTCCGTCCATCCTAGAACAAAGCGTTCAGCATGAACCCAGTGGTAGTGGTTCGCGCTGGGCTTTTTGATGGACGAGGACGGGAGTCGATGGGTCGGTATACAGGGCCGAAGGCCAGAGTTAATCGCCGGTTAAACGCTCAAATTTACGAAACATCGGGTGCGATCCGCGCATTCGAGCGTCGTCCGGCCCCTCCGGGTATGCATACCCGCCGAGGCAAGCTCTCGACCTATGGCTACGGCCTCTACGAGAAGCAAAAGATCAAGCACTATTACGGGCTGCGTGATCAGCAGCTCCGCAAGTACTTCGACATTGCCTCTCGCCGTACCGGAAATACCGGTGAGCAGCTTCTGCTCCTCTGCGAGCGTCGTCTTGACAATGTGCTTCGCCGAGCCGGATTCGCTCGAACTCGCTTGCAAGCACGACAGGGCGTGGTTCACTGCCACTTCACCGTCAATGGGGTGAAGACCAACAAGCCCTCGTTCCTCGTTCGTCCCGGCGACGTGATCGAAGTTCGTAAGCGAAAGAACCTCGAAAACTACTACAGCCTCGTTCTTGAGTCTGGTCGTGCGGAACCCGCCGGCTGGCTCGCCATTGATGAAGACGGTCTCCGAGTGACCGTGGTCGGTTACCCCGGCCCGCAAGACATCTCGCTTCCGGTCGACATCCTGTCGGTCGTCGAGTTCATGTCTCGCTAAACACACGGCGACGAATCGAATCGAGCGTGGGCAGGGCATGGTCTCTGCCCCGTTTCGTTTCTTGGTATGAACGATTCAATTCGATCATCGTTCATGAGGTCTTCGTCGTCATTTCAATGCATCGATTCCTTTTCCACTCACACGAATACTCCGCATGTTCGTACAACACCTCGGCGGGGGAGCGGAGAGAAGTCGGCTATTTGAACGAGAAACAACCTTCGCGAGAGGACTTTTTGTCATCGCGAGAGGGTCTTATAATCTTCCCCACCCGTGTGGTCGAAACGTCGACACGGGAGACCGAGTACGTCTGACGATCGCGAAGGGTCAGCGATCGCTCGTCCCACTCACCGTGTGGACGTGTCGTCAGTCATTGGCAACTTCATCGATGGTTCGGTGTCAACAAGAGCACGTTCGCTTTTGTTTTGGCGCGGCAGAAACAGCAACTGTTGAGGACGATCTGTGACAACGAACGGACCGGCCATCAAGGCGGAAAAACTCAGCAAATATTACGGGCCATTCGCGGCCATTCGTGATGTCAGCTTCGAGATCCCGCAAGGACAAGTCGTGGCGTTTCTCGGCCCGAACGGTGCCGGCAAATCGACCACGATGAAGATCCTCACCGGATACATGGCTCCGACCTCCGGAGCCGCT
>JAIEPU010000234.1 GCA_019748235.1 bacterium | reverse complement strand
CCAAAACTGATGAGAACGTCATGTCGAAGGTCGTGCCCGCGCGCGATCGAAATTCGTTTGATCGCGGCCGCCATATTCGCATTCGCGACCGACAGAAATCCCTCCGCCAACTCCTCTGGCGAAAGAGATTGGTCAGTCTTTTGCTTGATTTCTCCGACAATTTCGTCAAGCCGTCTCGCAACGGCGCTTCGATCGAGGGGGATGGAGAAGGCTTCATCGCTAATATGGCCGAGATAAAGATTGCAATCGGTGACGGTGAGTGGTCCGCCCCTTCCGTAGCACGCGGGCCCAGGATTCGCGCCCGCGCTCCGAGGACCGACAAAGACTTTTTGCCCATCGAATCCGCAAATGGATCCACCTCCGGCCGCGACCGTTTCGATGGTGAGCATGGGGGCCACTATTCTGATCGATCCCGATGAACGAGGATCTTTGAGTTCCATGGTGTAGCGCCGCTCAGGGATACCGGTGTATCGGCAAACATCGGTGCTCGTGCCTCCCATGTCGAAACCGATGGCGGAAAAGAATCCTGCCTCCTTCGATACCTTTCCGACACCAACGACTCCCCCCGCCGGACCACTGAGAATGAGGTCCTTCGCCCTGAAGGACTTGGCATGCGAGAGAGACCCTGAACTAGTCATCAACCGAAGGGACGCGTGAGGCAGGGCTGATTGAATGCGATGAATGTAGGCATCGAGAATAGGAGTCAGATATGCATCGACGAGGGTTGTATCTCCCCGTGGAACAATTCGCTGCGACGGACTGAGCCGCGATGAAATGGAAACGTGATCAAAGCCGGTGGAATTGGCAATCTTCGAAATCGCTTCTTCGTGAGCGCTGTTGCGGTAGGAGTGAAGGAGAACGATTGCGATCGATTCGATTCCTCTATCCCTCAAGCCGTTTAACTGGGCAATCGTCTTAGCCCGATCCAATGGCTGGATCACTTTTCCTTGAGCATCCAGCCGTTCGTCAACCTCAACGACTTCAACGTAGAGTTGCTCTGTTTGCCGAATCGCTAACTCGAAAAGATGAGGACGATCTTGATAAGCGATTCGCAAGATGTCGCGGAAGCCGGCGGTGGTGACAAGGGCGGTCTTTGCTCCTTGTCTTTCGAGGAGCGCATTGGTTCCACGAGTGGTACCGAGACGCACGGAGCAAGTGCCGACTTCTTCGAGAAGTGGTTTCCCAAGAAGCCAACGAACCCCCAGAACGGGAGCCTCTTCCCTCGAGGCGAGTTCGTAAATCATGCCTGCGTTCGGATCGATGGAGAGGGGATGATCGAGCTTGAGTGCCGATGAGATGGGGTCGAACGATTGGACTCGCCGCGATTCGACGGCGCGACCCAGGTGATCGATCAAGTAGAACTCAAACCCATCAAAAAAGTGCGGCGGATCTGATGCTCGACACCTCGAATGAATGAACTGTCGGTTAGAACCTGAATCAATGGTGCCGCGATAGACTCCGCTACTCAGCAATTTGTGGGTATGAATCTGACCGTTTGGATCACGCCCCAAGCAATCGGTGAAAGTACCACCGACGTCGATCCAGAATTCCCAGTCATCGCTCATGTCGGTTCCGAAACCTGAACATGAAATCTACGGAATACGGTGCCGCGATTGTTCGGGCAGAGAAACTGCCGCAAGCGAGCTTACTTGTCGCTTGACGATTCGCTCTGAGATGAAACGGTTACGTGATTCTTGTTGTAGACGGGAAGAGCCAAAATTCGCTGGCGAATCTTCTCTACCTCGGCCTTGAATCGGCGCTTCGAGTCGACCGAAAAGTCTTCCGAGAGTTCTTCGATCATAATTCCTTCGCGCAGATCGCTGAATGGGGGAATGAAGGTGATGATTTTGAATTCTTCGACGTAGTGCTTCGGAATCTCGTTCGCGGTGATCAACTCGTGGGCATAGATGATGCCGGCCAGATCGGCACCGAGATCGATGAAACTGAAGCCGGATCCACCGTTGGCGTCTGCGACTTCCTTCAGAATGCAGGAGGCTTCACTGGCGCTCGGGCTCGTGAGGGCTGTTAGCCCGGCTCCGATGAAGAAATGAGTCGCCGTATCCTGACGATTATTCATCGTTGGCTTGCCGATGACCTTGAGGCGTTCTTTTCGCTCGTCCTCTGACTCATAACTTTGCCAGAATCGAGCGGTCAAGACACTTTTTCGCAGCATATCGCTCTGATCGAACGAAATGGCCAAACCTAATAATATCGCCCGCGCGCGATGTTCCGGTGGAAGCTTGCATCCCGTGCAAGCGGCATGCACGAGCGCTTCCGTTCGCTGATCGCCGACGGTCCGAGATTCCTGGGCGGCGCGAACAATCGCTCGTCGAACGCCACGCACGCAGTTCACGAAGTCCTCGGACAAAAGGGCCCCGTTACTGGCACGTTGGAATTCGTGGGCGCCTGGTTCCTCAGCGCACAGTGTCGACGTTAGTAAACAAATAGCGCCAAATGCACTCCATATACTTGCGCGATTCAAGGCTTGGTCCTCGAACAAATGCCGGGGATCATTCCGATCCGGAAGGCAACACTCGGTAGGCAAAACTAGGAGAAAAGCGGGAAAAGATGACTCACACGTCCGTATGAGCGACTTTTGCCCCATGAAGTAATTCACTAGCAGTATATCGATGACGAAAGTTATTGGATAGACCCATGTTGAGAGAACTTGTGAAGTTTGTCCTCGCCCTTCCTTTTTGAGGGAATCATGACCGCCGGGTAGAGATTTGGGACGGCCTGTATCCATGCCGATAGAACAGCAGTGTCAGCCGGTCATTCGCGATTCGGCTGCCTCCACTCTTCCACCATCAATGGTCATTAAACATGGCGATCGATCTTGCCGTCGTCACCGTCGCTGCGCGTGGCATCCGGATGCTTCCGCTCACCAAGAGCCAGCCCCGCGAAATGCTCCCTGTCGGACGTAAACCGGCGGTGCAGTATGTGGTTGAGGAACTTCAGCACTCGGGGATTCGCCGGTTGTTGTTTATTACCGGGCCCGAGAAGAGTTCGATCGAGAACCATTTCAGTGTGAATGAAAATTTGGTCGATCTGCTCCGGCAGACCTGCCGAGAAGACTATCTCGCCGAACTCGATTTTGAGAGAGAGCATCTCGATTACTTCTTCACCCGTCAGAGAAGGCAGCTCGGCCTGGGTCATGCCGTTTTGTGCGCCAGGCCTCTGGTGGGGTCCAGCAATTTTATCTTGGCGCTAGGTGACTCCATTATCGGCAAGAGGGGTCCTTCCAACATCGTGGAGCGAATGACCGAGGTTTTCGAAAGAGAAAAGCCGGACGCGGTCGTCGCCATCGAGGAGATCCCTCGCGAGGAGATCGAACACTCCGGAATCGCAGTTCCCAAGGGGACCGCGGGCGAAGTATTTGATCTGGCCCATCTGGTCGAAAAGCCAAAAATTGCTGAGGCCCCCTCAAACCTCGGAGTTGCGGGACGCTATGTCCTGAGTCCGAAGCTTTTTCCTCATCTGGAAGCGACTCCGCCGGGGCGGGACGGTCAGATTCAATTGACCGATGCGCTTGGGGCGATGATTGCCGCTGGGGGGAGGGTCATGGGGGTTCGGCTCGCCAAGGAGGAGCACCGATACGATATCGGCGATTTCGAAAGCTATTTTCGATCGTTGGTTGAATTCGCATTGGCGGATCCCAAGTGCGGACCAGCACTGATCGAGCACTTGAAGAAGGTCATCAACAAGTCGTCATGACGTCTATCCCAACGTTGGGAGAGTTTGATCGTGCAATTGATTCGAAAAAACGCGTATGCACGGGCTGGGCTCATCGGAAATCCCTCCGATGGCTATAACGGCAAAACCATCTCGATCATTGTCCGCAACTTCTCGGCGGAAGTTGTCCTCTACGAATGGGAAGATGTCGAAATCGTTCGGACGTACGACGAGAGCAACCGCTTCCGCAACGTGCGTGACGTCGTGAAAGATGTCGAAATGCACGGCTATGGTGGCGGCGTCCGCCTATTGAAGGCCGCTATCAAGAAGTTCGTCGAGTACTGCGATCAACGAGGGCTCGAGCTGCACGACCGAAACTTTTCCTTCCGCTACACGACGAACATTCCACGTCAGGTCGGGATGGCAGGCTCGAGCGCCATCATCGTGGCGGCTCTTCGTTGCCTCAGCGAATTCTATGGCATCGAAATCCCGCGCGAGATCCAGCCTTCGCTCGTACTAAAAGCCGAGACCGAGGAATTAGGCATCGCGGCAGGTCTGCAGGATCGGGTGATCCAAGTCTACGAAGGCCTCGTCGCGATGGACTTCTCGAAGGAGTCGATGAGAGAAATCGATGGGTTTCTTTGCGGCAGGTACGAACCGCTCGATCCCGCACTTTTACCCCCTCTCTACATCGCTTACAGCGCCGATCGAAGTGAGCCGACCGAGATCCTGCACAACAATCTCCGGGCAAGATACATGGAGGGAGATCCAAAGGTTCATCAGGCGATGAAGGTATTTGTCGATCTCACCGATCAAGCCAGGCGCGCGTTGGAATCGCATGATCCTAAGAAGCTTTCGGAACTGATGGATTTGAACTTCGACACCAGACGGTCCATCTGTCAGATCGCCAAGATGCATGTCGAGATGATTGAGCGAGCTCGAAAAGTAGGAGTCTCCGCGAAGTTCGCCGGGTCCGGAGGAGCGATCATCGGCGTCTGTGAGTCGGAAGCTACTTTCAGCAAGCTTCGCGAAGAGATGAAAGCAATAGGCTGTGAGGTCATTCGACCCATCGTCTCCTGATGCGCGAATCAGTCGAAACGGGATTGATCCCATTACCTAATATGACTTTGCGTCCTTTCAAGACTTAATAAGTTGAGCCCGAAGGAGAAACCTTCACATGGCATTCTTCATTTCTTAACAAATGGCCATTACAAAAGCGCGAAGTAGCTCCAGGAAGGGGTCCGCGATGATGGTTAGCCCTCGGTTTCCACTTGTTCTCGTGCTTCTTTTCGCAAATCTCCCGAAACTTCAAGCGGACGATGCGGTCGTCAGTCTCGAAGAGTTTGTCAAGTACACGCCCGTCGCGGGGGTCTCTGGAAGTCTGAAGAGCGTCGGTTCCGACACGATGAACAACGTCATGACCTATTGGATGGAGGGTTTCAAAGGACTCTATCCGAACGTTTTGACGCAAGTGGAGGGGAAAGGGTCGTCAACGGCGCCGACTGCCCTCATCGCCGGAACCGCGAACTTCGGACCGATGAGCCGCCCGATGAAAAGCAGCGAAATCGATGCATTCAAAAACAAGTTCGGCTTCGAGCCCATCGGCCTTCGCGTCGGAATTGACCTTGTCGTTTTCTACGTTCATAAAGACAACCCCATCAAGAGTTTGTCGCTGACGCAGCTCGATGCCATTTTTTCCAAGACTCGCAAAGGGGGAGCCTCGAAAGAGATTCGAACGTGGGGCGATCTTGGTCTTACGGGTGAGTGGGGGAATAAGCCGATCAGTCTGTACGGTCGAAACTCCTCATCCGGTACCTATGGCTACGTGAAAGAGAATGTACTTCTGGGAGGCGACTTCAAAGACTCGGTCAAGGAGCAGCCGGGGAGTTCATCGGTCGTTCAGGGAGTTGCCTCGGATCGTTACGGGATTGGATACAGCGGCTACGGGTACCGGACGGCAGATACGCGTGCGGTGCCGCTCGTGGGATCCGACTCGCCCGAGCCTGTCCCTGCCGAACCGGGCCCCGCATACCGCAGCGAATATCCACTTGCCCGCCTCCTTCTGGTTTACATCAAATATAAGCCAGGCTCGAAGCTGGAACCGCTCACTCGTGAGTTCGTTCGATACATGTTCAGTCGCCAAGGTCAGGAAGCGATTGAAAAGGACGGATATCTGCCGGTGCCTCCCGCGCTGGCGAAAGAGGTCCTTCAAGAGGTGGGCATTGACCCTGGAGCATAATTCAGGCTTGTTCGTTAACGGGTGAAAAGGGACCCGGTCATTGCTGGCAAAGGCCGCCAGTTGATCGCGGTCGGCAGTGACAGCCAATCAGGCTTGGAAACAACTATGTCCCTCAGCGGCAAGGAACGGGTTCGCAATCGCAAGACGCGAGCCTCCGTCTTCATTGCCGATCGGCTGGCTCGGATTCTCATCACTGCCGGGGGAATTGCCACCATTGTTGCCATCTGCGCAGTGGCGGTATTCCTCGTCGCCGTGTCGTTACCCCTTTTTCTATCTCCGACTCTAACGCCTGATCCGCCGCAAAACGTGTCGGTTGCATCCCCTCCCTGGTTTGTTCTGACCGATCAGGACCAACGCTTGGTGGCGGTTGTGGATCAATCGGGAACGTGCCGGCTGTTCGAACTGGCGACGGGAAAGCTTCTATCTGAGTCGGCATTTCCCGGCGACGTCAAGCCAACGGCCTTTGCCGTTTCGAAAGGAAGCGACCAGATCGCCGTCGGACTTGCGGACGGAAAGATTCGCCTGGGCACCATTCAATTCAAAGATACGTTCCCCCCGGAGGATGATTCGACCTCATCGCTGAAAGTGGGCGAGTACCGGGTGACGGACACGGGAATCGCGGTCCGGATCGACGACGAGCAGATTCGCCGCACAGAACTTTCGATTCTTTGGAAAGATCCCGTGGCGACCCATCGAACGAATCCGATCACCGGAATTGATCTCGCCCCTTCTTCGGGCGGATCAATCATAGCCACATCGGAGGACTCGGGCGAAGTCTTCGTCCATCGGCTCACCAAGAAGAAAGATCTGCTCAGCGGCAAAGAGGCAACTAAACTCACTTCCCAGCCAGTCGTTAAAAGCGGCGAGCATCCTTGGGGAAGGGAGGTCGAAGGTCTTGGCTTCCTTGGGAACGGCAGTCAGCTTTTGGTGATTTCACGGCCAGGGCCCATTTACCGATTCGACGTCCCGCAAGCCGGCACGCCTCTCTTCGTGGCGAAGGAAGAAGCGAATGTTGCCGCTCCTGTCTCATCTACCACGATGATGCTAGGCCGGAATACGATCCTACTCGGTCACACATCGGGCGAATTAGACGGTGAATTTCTCGTTCGTCGTAAGGAATCGGACAAAAGCGATAGCGAACAGTCACTCGTGCTCGCCAAGCATCTTCACTCGGCTGGTGGATCACCCGTCGTCTCTCTCACCTCATCTAATCGATCTCGGCTTGCGGCCGCACTGTTCGAGTCGGGAGAGATTTCCGTTTATGAAGTGACGACTGGAGATAAACTCGTCTCGGCGAGTCTGCGAATACCGACGGCAAATGCGTCCATGGCGTTCTCTCCGCGAGACGATGGAATCATCATTGCCACTCCCACCGCGATCGAACACCTTTCACTTCGTGCGGAACACCCCGAGGCGACTCTCCAAGCACTCTTTACGCCGATCTGGTATGAGGGGTATCAGGGACCGGAATACGTTTGGCAATCAGATACGTCGGGAGGAGCCGAGCCGAAGTTCGGAATGATGCCTTTGATCTTCGGGACGATCAAAGCAACATTTTACTCCATGTTATTTGGAGTACCCCTCGCGATTTTGGCGGCGATTTACACCAGCGAATTCCTTCATCCGCGCGTGAAGGCACGCATCAAGCCGACGATTGAATTGATGGCCGGCCTTCCAAGCGTCGTGCTCGGCTTCATCGGGGCGATGGTCCTCGCTCCTTGGGTCGCCGGAAACTTGCCACAAGTCCTCGCGACATTTGTGACGATCCCGGTTCTCTTCATGTTGACCGGCCATTTGTGGCAACTTCTTCCGACCCCGTTCACGCTTCGCGCGCAGAAATTTCGTTTCCTCATCGCGCTCGTCGTACTGCCGATCGCGGTTTGGGTGGGCTTTGCCATTGGTCCATTGCTTGAAGATCTCCTTCTCGAGGGAGACATCATGCTCTGGTTGGATGGACAGACCGGTTCGGGGCTCTCGGGTTGGATTTTCATTCTGTTGCCGGTCGCGATCGTATTGACGATTTGGCTCGAAAATTCAGCAATCGATCCCTGGTTAAGGCCACAAATGTCGGCGATGACTCGTGGCCGCGCCGCCTTGGTGGCGCTCGTGCGATACCTTGCGTCACTGGTAATGGTCGTCGCTTTCGCATGGATCGGAGCGGTACTGTTCGATGGAATGGGTTGGGATCCTCGAGGAAATGTCGTCGGGACTTACGTACAGCGAAATTCGCTCATCGTCGGTTTCGTCATGGGCTTCGCGATTATTCCCATTATCTACACGCTGGCTGATGACGCCTTGTCGACGGTGCCCGAACATTTGCGATCCGCCTCGCTGGGAGCAGGAGCGACACCCTGGCAAACCACCACTTGGATTGTCGTCCCGACCGCGATGAGTGGGCTATTCTCGGCGGTGATCGTCGGACTTGGCCGGGCGGTCGGTGAAACCATGATTGTCCTCATGGCGGCTGGCAGCACTCCCATCATGGAGTGGAACATCTTCAACGGGTTTCGAACGCTTTCCGCGAATATCGCCATCGAATTGCCGGAAGCCGCCCAAGGGACGACACACTACCGGACATTATTCTTCGCTGCGGTTGTCCTGCTCGCATTCACCTCCGTGCTGAATACTATCGCGGAGCTTGTTCGTATTCGTTTCCGGAGGAGGGCATTCCAACTATGACTCCTCGCGTGCTTCCTCCGCCTCTTGAACTCCCTCCTCCCATCAAACGAACGAGAAGGCCTCGTTCGGCGGGTGGGTCGACGGTCCTCGCCCAAGGTGAGCCTATGCTTTGGCTTACTGCGGGGATGCTGGCCATATGTCTCATGATGATCCTCGGTCTTTTATTCCTGGTCATTGGACAAGGAATTCAGACGTTCTGGCCCAGACCGATCGAGATGATCACAACCAAAGAGAGTACCAAGATCGTCGGTGAGGTCGATCGAGTTGAAGAGTATCAGCCGGTTGCGGAAGAGATAAAAAATGATTCAAAGCCGGACGGGGTGGACCGAACGACGAAGAGCACCGAGAAGCTGACTCGTCGTCGGTTTAGGACCGGCAATTACGCGCTTCTGGGAACCCATTTCACATGGGTCAACGATAACGACGTTGAAAAGTTGGAGCGGCCGGAATGGGCTATCGGCATCGAACAGTTCGAGGGTGGACGTCTTTACGGGCTTCTCACCGGCTTTAAAATTGACGGGGTTTTAAAATCGGAAGACCCTGCCGAAGCTTGGAAGGTTTTCGAGGAACATCATTCCAAAGTCGAATCGCTTCGGTACCAGAGGATTGCGCTGGAACGCGAGGTTGTCGGCCCGATCAATGCATCCATTTCCGATGCTCGGCGCGCTCTGCGGGAAGCACAGCATTACTTCGGGAAGAATTCGCCTCAGGCCCGGAAGGCTCAAGAGGATCTCGCTTCCTCTGAAGCGGATGCCCAGACGCGACTGGCGGAGCTTCGAAGCCGTATCGAGAAGTTGGCCGCGGATGCGGGACATTTCGAACTGGTGCTTTCGACTTCGAGTGAGCAAGCCTATTCGGTCAATCTCTCGAACATTGTTCGCGCCTATTTGCCGAATCAACTCACATGGAATGAGAAACTCAGCCTCTATGCATCGCGATGGTGGGAATTCCTGTCCGCCGATCCACGAGAGGCAAATACTGAGGGAGGCGTGTTTCCCGCCATTATTGGCACGATGACGATGACACTCATCATGTCGATTGCCGTCGTGCCTTTTGGTGTCTTGGCAGCTCTTTATTTGAAAGAGTACGCGAAGGCGGGACTCATGGTTAGTATCGTCCGGATCGCGATAAATAATCTCGCCGGCGTACCGAGCATCGTCTTCGGCGTTTTCGGCCTTGGATTCTTCGTCTACCTCTTAGGAGGTTCAATCGATCGCGCATTTTTCTGGTCGTACGAAGGGCCTGTCTTCGGTCAGGGAGGAGTCCTCTGGGCTTCTTTCACTCTCGCTCTCTTGACATTGCCGGTGGTTATCGTGGCGACCGAGGAAGCGCTGTCCGCGGTTCCGAACTCAATGCGAGAGGGATCTTACGCCTGCGGTGCGAGCAAATGGCAGACGATTCGACATATCATCCTCCCCCGCGCGATGCCGGGGGTTTTTACCGGTCTCATTCTCGCGATCGCGCGCGGCGCGGGGGAAGTGGCTCCGCTGATGCTGGTCGGCGTCCTGGAACATGCTCCCGAATTACCCATTGATGGACACTTTCCTTACATCCATCCCGATCGGCCGTTCATGCATCTTGGATTCTCGATCTACCACTCCGCATTCAAAAGCCAAAATAGCGACGCCGCCCGGCCACTCGTCTTCACGATCACGCTACTCTTGATTGTGCTCATCGCCGTACTGAATTTGATTGCGATCTGGATGCGATCGCGATTCAGGCGACGATTCACGCCGAGTGCGTTCTAATGAACAGATGCAACGATCCGAAGGATACGAAGTGATGGATGTACTCAGGCCACGCATGACCTCGGAAGGGGGGCCGACGATCAAAGATGGTCGGCGCGACTTGCTCGTTGCCATTCAGCACGGCGAGCCGGTCCCTTGCGAAACGCATCCTGCTATTCAACGGGAAGAACCAGTTGTTGAAATCGAGCACTTCAATCTCTGGTATGGGCAAAAGCAAGCTCTCTTCGACGTCTCCATCGTCATCCCGCGCGGTAAGATCACCGCGCTGATCGGGCCGTCAGGGTGTGGCAAGTCGACGTTGCTCCGGTCGATTAATCGGCTGAACGAACTGGCGGGAAATGTCCACATCAAAGGTAGCATCAAGCTCCAGGGAGACTCGATTTACGATCCAGGGGTCGACGTCATCGAATTGCGCAAGCGGATGGGAATGGTCTTTCAAAAGTCGAATCCCTTTCCAATGAGCATCTTTGATAACGTTGTCTATCCCCTCCGTGTGGATGGTGTCCGCTCGAAGAGCATGCTCGAGGAAGTATGTGAAAAAAGTCTGCGTGGGGCCGCGCTCTGGGATGAAGTAAAGGATCGTTTGCAAGAGAACGCTCTCTCACTCTCGGGTGGACAGCAGCAGCGGCTTTGCATCGCCCGGGCGATCGCGGCGGAGCCGGAAGTCTTGCTCATGGACGAGCCTTGTTCGGCGCTCGATCCCATTGCGACTGGGAAGATCGAGGACTTGATGCAGGAATTGAAGGGATCTTATTCGATCCTCATCGTCACGCATAACATGCAGCAGGCGACGAGATCAAGCGATTTCACCGCATTCATGTACCTGGGCCGCTTGATCGAGTACGGTCCGACGACCGAGATGTTCACTCGACCCCATCTGACGGAAACGTCTGATTACGTTACCGGCCGATTCGGCTAACAAATTTACTGTAAGATCGCTGCTAGGCAAATATTTCCTTCGCGACCTTACCCGCGACGTCGGTCAAGCGGAAGCTTCGCCCGCCGTATTCATACGTCAGCTCTTCATGGTTGAGTCCCATCAGAGCCAGAAGCGTCGCGTGAAGATCGTTCATGTGCATTTTCCCATCAACGGCATATTGTCCGTATTCGTCGGTAGCTCCGAAGGAGAAGCCTTTCTTCACTCCCGCTCCCGCCAGCCACATCGGATAACCGGTGATGTTATGGTCACGGCCGTCCGGACCTTGCGCGGTGGGAAGGCGTCCAAATTCGCTACCGAAGAGGACCAGTGTCTCTTCGAGTAATCCCCGCTGTTCCAAGTCATCAAGCAGCGCCGCGGTCGGTTGATCGGTGGCGGCGGAGTTACGAATTAAGCCTTGGTGCAGATTGTTGTGCTGGTCCCATCCCGGATGACAGATCTCCACGAACCGTACACCCGCTTCACTCAGCCGGCGCGCCATGACGCACTGGCGAGCGAAGCTTCCCGCAGGTCCAGGCTTCACTCCGTACGCGTCGAGTACCGACTGAGGCTCCTTCGAAATGTCGAGTAGATCGGGGACTTGTCCCTGCATGGTGAAGGCCAACTCGTACGAGCGAATGATACTGTCAAGCTCCGCGGGGGCTCCGGGCTGGGATGCGACTTCTCGATCCATCGATTGAACGAGATCAATTTGCCGACGCTGAAGGGACGGGCTCACTTGACCCTTCAGATTGGGCAGATAGCCGACATCGTTGATGCGAGTCCCTTGAAAATGGGCCGGTAAAAAGGCACTGCCAAAATTGATCGTGCCGCCGAAGTTAGGGGGTGGATTAATGGTGATGTAGCCTGGTAGATCCTGGTTCTCGGTACCAAGGCCATACGTCAGCCATGCCCCCATCGACGGCCTTGTAAGCGAGGCGATCGCGGCTCCGGTGTGTAACTGAATGACGGCCTCGGGATGGGCAGGTGTATCGGTATACAGCCCGCGGAGAAAGCAAAGCTTATCGACATGTTTCGCCGAGTGGGGAAATAGTTCAGAGACCCAAGTTCCGGTATCCCCGTGCTGTTTGAACTTGAACTTGGACGCGGTGAGGGTGCCACCCCCCGGTCCGAACTTGCCGTCCTCCGCTTGAAGCTTCGGCTTGTATTCCCAGGTATCCATCTGGGAAATCGCACCTTGCATGAAGAGGAAGATAATCCGCTTCGCTTTCGCGGGAAAGTGGGGAGGCTTCGGAGCAAGTGGATTAGGAGATGAATTGGTCCCTGCTTTTGACACCTGATGTTGGAGGAGACCGTTCAGAGCCAAGAATCCGAATCCTGCGCCGGCGGACTTCAACAAGCGTCGGCGGCTAATGCTCGGAGAAAACATTTCGAATGATTCTCTCTCAGGGAACATCGACAAAATCCTCTGTAACCTTCGTCGCGCGACTCTGGTAATGTTCGTTACTTCACGTACCGAAACTCGACGGAACTCAAGATCGCTTGGCAATAGCTTGCCCAGGCAGCGGTCCTGGCGTCTCGTGCTTGAATCACTTCTTCATTCACTGGAGTATCCGACTGATCGGCCTCATCCGGGTTGACGGGCTGTGCGGGCTTCGTAGCATTTTGCTTTTTCTTCTTCTTTCCATTTCCATTTGGCTCTGACGATTCGGCAGACTTCGTCTGCTCGACAATAGCCGCTGTCGGATCTGCTTTCGGAGGAATTGTCTCTGCTGGTGGGTCTGCGATCGCATTGTCGGGAGAATTCGTCGCAGCGATCGCTTGATCCGCTTGAGTCACAGGAGGGACTCCATCATCTTTTGATGCCACGGCAACAGCATGATCGAATTCTTCCTGTGCGGCGATCTGGTACTCGGAAAGATAACGACTTGCTCGCTCGATCTCAGCAAGTGACGGAGACCGACCAAAAGCCACGCGGTAGAGAGTTTCCAATCTTGCTTCATCGGACAGTTCGGAAGGAGCGAGTATCCGTTCTGCGAAGACAAGTGATTGGCGGCGAACGAAGGGATCATTGAGCAAGTATAAAGCCTGTGTCGGAACGGTGGTCGTATCTCGATTTCCCGTCACCATTCCTTGCTCCGCGAAGTCAAAGACGGCAAGCGATGTCGGCGTGATTCCGCGAAGCAGAGGCAAATAAACGCTTCGGTGCAAATCGTTTCGACCCTTGGTATCGATGTCGCGGGCTTCTGGACCATTGTTTCTGATTTCAATCACCCGAAGCGAATTGACGGGAAATGAAGTTGGCCGAGATTGATCGATCGAACCTGCGATGAAAAGAGTCGCGTCTCTCAATTCCTCGGCTTCAAGTCGTCGAGGACTATGACGCCAAACAAGCCGATTGCCGGGGTCGACGGACACGTTCTCAAGAGATGATTCCGATGCAAGCTGGTACGCGCGGCTCAACACAATGGATCGAATCAACTTCTTCACGGACCATCCGTCAGCGATGAATCGTCGAGCAAGATGATCAAGCAATTCCGGATGTGACGGAGCGTCTCCCGTCATACCAAAGTTATCGACCGTCGTCACAATCCCTTGGCCGAATAGATGCTTCCAAATTCGATTCACCATCACGCGGGACGGGAGGGGATTCTTCTCACTCATCAGCCATGTGGCCAATTCTAGTCGTCCGCTTTGACCGGGATTGATCTTAGGTTGGCCCTCGTAAGCGAGAACGTCAAGGAAACCGCGCTCGATAACAGGGCCGAGTTTCTCGGCCTCACCTCTGATACGGAGTTCGGTGTTGCCAATTTGCTTTCCCTCGCGCAATCCCAGAGCGGCATTGCCGTGAGCAGCCGGATCATCCAGCGCCATTAACTCTGCTTGCAGCCGATTCCACTTTTGCCGTGCCACCGCGCGCTTAGGCCTGCCGTCAGGACTTGGTTCATCACCTTTCGGGTTCCCACGTAGCTCAATAAACTCCTTACGAGCCTCAGCGACTTTCACTTTCAATTCATCGATCTTCTCTTTGTCTTCAGGCTTGAGTTCTTTTGGTTCCCCGACCTGGAGCAGCATTTCATTGTCGTAGTAGTCGAGCCCGCCGCCCCCCATTTTGTTTCGCACGCCGGCACAATCATCGGTGCTATGGAAAATTCCAGCGAGGGCGTAGTAGTCCGCGGCGGGGATCGGATCGAACTTATGGTCGTGGCAACGAGCACAGCTCACGGTGAGACCTAGAAGAGAGCGGCTGACCGTGTCGATCTGCTCATCAATGTTGTCCATGACGAACCTGACTTTGAATCGTTGGTTCACGTCTTTGACGCCAATCGCGAGGAAACCGGTGGCGATGAGACGTTCATCCTTCTCCTCACGATTTTGGCTCGCCAGTAAGTCGCCGGCGATCTGTTCCGTTACGAACTTGTCGTAGGGCTTATCGTTGTTGAACGAATCGATGACGTAATCGCGATATCGCGTTGCTTGCGGGTAGGGGATGTTGCGTGAGCCGCCGGTCGATTCGCCGTAGCGTGCAACATCCAGCCAATGGCGCCCCCATCGTTCACCAAAGGCATTCGACGCGAGCAGTCGATCCACCACTTGAGCGAAGGCGTCCGGAGAGTCATCACAAATGAACGCGCTGATCTGATCGGGTGTTGGAGGGAGACCCGTTAAGTCGAACGTCACTCGGCGAAGAAGAATAACGCGATCCGCGTCGTTCACCGGCTTCAGATTGGACTGTTCAAGGGTCGCGAGCACGAACCGGTCGATGTCATCTCGCGGCCAATCCGTATTCTTCACTACCGGAGGCCTCGGGTTGGTGAGAGATTGCCAAGCCCAATGCTCACGTTTGAGCTTCTTATATTCCTCAGCGGATTGTCCTAGATCGACGGGGATCGCCTCTTGAGGCCAAGCCGCTCCATCTTTCACCCATTTCGTCAGATCGCTGATCTCTTCGTCCGAAAGCTTTTTGTTTGGAGGCATCTTCAAGTCACCGGCATGAGTAACCGCCTCGATAAGAAGGCTCTTCTCCGGATCTCCCGGTGTCAGAGCGGAGCCCCGTCCTCCTCCGGTGATGAGGCCGTTTCGATCATCGACACGAAGTCCACCCTTCGAATTCGTCTCCGCCGAATGACACGTGTAACAGTTGTTAACCAGAAGCGGGCGAATCTTCTTCTCAAAGAATTCGACGGAGGAAGGAGAAGCGGTGCCGGGGTCCGCTGCGATGAGTGAGAAGGCACTTGTCGAAAGAACGACGGCCGCGAGTGACATGACAAACCTTCCTGGTTCAGGGAATCATACTTTGTTGAAGCCGACGGGAGCGCTAGAGAATCAGGCGCGACACTGGCAACAGTCATCCTCCGTCGGCGTCTCTCCCATCCAAAGAGAAATGCGCACGCGGACATAGCCTCGCAGTCGGTCGATTTCACCCCCTAAACCAGTGAACTCGGGAGCGATCCCGAAGTGTCGGCGGTTTTTCAACAAATTGAACTGATGGCAATCCGCCGTGCTCGTTGAGGGGAATCCGTCAAACTTGCTCACGGATTCCGTGCGGTTTCCCGGAGGGAGTGATGTTTTGGACTGACAAGCTCGAAATGGTGAACTGATTCCCGATCCCACCGTGAAGTCGAAGTAGTCCAGGAATCGACGAAATACAATCATCAACGATCGATTCACGATTTTTGCCTTTGTCAGAGGGATGGCCGACATTTGCGAAGGCATTGAGGGAGCAAGCCTTCACCGTTGTGGAGTGAAGCGAAAGGTGTGCCGTGGGATGATGGCTGATAGGCAGAGGAGCAACTGTAGATAGGTCGTGCGGAACCCTTGTGGCGAGCCGGAAGATTGAAAACTTGGCTCGAATGTCTCTCAGTGATGGGAACTATTCGTCGCCAAGCGTTGCGAGTGCGTCGAAGGGCTCTGGCTGAGGAGCATTGATCTTAGAGCCGTGAAGTCGGTAGAACTCGAGTAGGGTTTCCTGGAGTTGTTCCATGGTGACAAGGCCGCGTAGGATGAGGCCTTCACCCGCCTCAAGGAGTTGATGATATCGCTGCAATTGGATGAGGCCGTCAACCTGCTTTTCGGTCATGAATTCCAGATTGATCGCGATCTCACCGAACAGTCGCTTGTCAGAGTCTTGCATGTCGAGAATGCGGTCGATTTGATCGAGATCGAGAAGTCCAAGCCGAAGCGCGATTGCTCCAATGGTATTTCCGGTTCCCGCCCAATCGCTCGAGGTAAGAACTTCGTCCGGATCAAGACGAAGACGGTTCGCAAGGAACCGTGCAAAATCGGATGTTGATAGGCTCACGGGCCGAGTCTCCACAAACATTCCTCGAGACGGCGTTTTCACTACGCAAAGGGCGATTGATTTTGCTTAGCTTTTCCGCCGTTCCGCTGTCGGCGCTCCTATGAGGATCTTCATATTCCGAAGCTTAGCTCATCCGTGTTCAGTCATGGGCGAAAAAAGGTCCGGATGAATCCTCATTCCACCGCTTGGGACGAGTCGTCCATCCGAAACCTAGCTCACAAAAGAGTACGCGGGATAAAAGTGAGGGATTTGGGAGCAGTATTAACGATTGCGCCTACTTTATCGGCACGTCAAAAGTGAATTCGCGCCTGCCGCCCGAATCCTCGAATTTGATCTGGACGATTCGACCCATCAAATTGCGACCGTTCATGAAAGTGAATCGGGCGGTCGTCGTCCCCCCGCTCGATAGATTCGAAATGAATTCCAGTTCCGACTTTCGTCCCAGAGCTCTTGCCGAGGCGGAAAGCGACAGGGGAGACTTGGTGAGATTCGTCACCACTGCCTCTATTTCGAGCCGTCCGTCAGGCATGATCCGTGGATGCGCCTCGACTCGAAGTTCGTCCCCTCCGACTTGAAACGTTCGATAAATCCGAAACCGATAACTCTTCTCCGCGCTAATGCGGAAATCGATCGGGATTTGTGACTCACCCTGAGAGACGCCTTGCGGTAGGGTGATCGAGAAGCTCCCCTGCATGGTCTCACGGGGGAGAATCTGGATCGGGAGTTGCTCAGGCCGTTGGTTCCATTCTCGAGGAAAGAGAGGGAGCGCGCTTCCCGTCACTGCTTGATTCGACGTGTTCTTAATGAGCAATTGGTCGTGATGAGTTCCAAAGCGGCTCGATGCCAATCCTTTTTCGAAACTGATTCCGAGTTGAAGCCGAACGAGAAAATCATCCGCGTGGACTACCAGAATCGGCAGATCACTAAGTGTGAGCTTCCGTGATTCATCCTCGGAAGCCACAGGAAGTCGACGACCCCACAGATCGATGACTGTTGCCTCTCTGCCGACGATGGCCTCAATCGTGGTTGGTTCCTCGCTCCATGCCACCATCGTGACACGGCCGTTGCCCGCGAACAGATGGTTCGTTGACTTACCAGGCGTCGGAAGTTTACCAAGGTACTTCGCGCCGGAAAGATGTTCGGCCAGGGTTCTCCAAACCGTGAACAGTTCAGTCGGGGAACCATCCTCATTCATCAATCCTTGATGCGGTTCCGTGACCGAACTGGCGAAGATGGCGTCAGCACCGGCAACTTTGGCGGCGGTAATCCGCTGGGCATAGTCGACGATTCGTGTCCTTCGGTCATAGCGATCGTCAGAGAGAGGGAGGATGGAAGCCCAGATGAGTGGTCCTGTTTGCCCGTTGGCTCCCAGCGCGCGCGCCGACTCGATTTGTTGTTGAAGTTCGTCGCCGTTCAACGGACTCCACGTCTTGGCTTCTTCAATCGGAATGTTCTCAGGGGCGAGGTCTCCCATCGTAAGGAAGCCAATATTCGTTGATGTCGGGGGCTGCATGACCCAGCTCCACGCGATGCCAAGCTTCACATCTCTGCCAATGTGCGATGCTTCCGACCGGATATTGCCGATGTAGCTGTCGATCCCTTGGAGAACTTGGAAGCTCCGATCGTTATCTGCGCCCAACTGCCAATGGGAGATCTTGAGTCCAAAGCGAACGAGGATCGATTCGAGGGCTGAGCCCCACACCTGCTTGGGGAGGGAGAACACATCGATGATTTGCACATTCTCTTGAGTGAGTTGATCAAGGATTTCCCTCGGTGGATATTCGAGCGTTCCAATAATGGCATGACCGCGCCGATCCAGACGTTCGAGAAGCTCCGCGAAGGAACGGTCGGCGATCAACTTGGTAACGGACTCGTCGCGTGGCCAAAGAGGGAACTTTACCCAATGCGTGGCAGAGAATCCGAGCAAGTGGTCATAGTGATCGAGACCGAATTTCGGGCTGGGAAACGTGATGCCGAAATCCCCCTCCGCGCGATCCGAATAGGGGCGCATGACGGTGATTGGGAAATGACGAGTGAGAATCTGTCTGCCGTTCTCCTCGAGCGCCACATCGAGGTGATAAAAGCCAACTTCGTTCAGAGGAAGAGTCCATTCGGCGGTTGATTCGGTCCGCCCGGACACAAGTGGGAACGTCTGTTCGGCGAGCTTTTCATCCTCCGCCCATTTCAAGAGGAACCGGGCCTGCATCTGCCGTTGTTCTCTTCCACGGACGCGAATCGAAATCTTCTTCTCGGAATCTAGGTCGAAAAGCTGATATTTGCCCGAAGACTCCATTTCGAAGCGGGGAAGGCGACCGATCCAGACATCGTCGAAGTAAACCTTGCCCGAGAGATCAGGCGGATTGCCTGCTTCATCGACACAGGCGATTCGAAGATGCCGTACGTTGGCGGGAGGTGCCAAGGGCCCGATCTGGACGAGCTTCCAATCAGTCGTGCGGTCAACTCGAGCCGATGTCACTTGTTGATTGATGACGTTTCCGACCTCATCAAGGAACTCGAGCATGATGAACGCATGGTCGTTGACCAGACCTTCCGTCTTGATCTGTGCGCGAACGACATAGTTGTATTCGTCGTTGATCGCGATCGGCGGCGAGAAGTAGGCGCAGTTACCTCCGTTCAAGGAAAACCGAAGCGAACGTCCGCGATCGGCAGAAGCCTCCGTCGTTAGTTCCGCTTGAACGTAGAAGGGGTAATTCGGACCCTGATACCGGATCCAACCTTCAGGTTTGTTGAAATCACCTTCCGTGGAGAGGCGGAAATCGAAGTTAGCGACGAGCGTGGCGCCTGGATATCGGGGCGTGGTAGCACCGAATAATCCTGTCAGCATCATTAAGGCGAGCGTCACGTCGAGCACTCTATTTCCTCAAACCTTCCGCTGCATAACGAGTGGGGATGTTGATGCGAGTCCTTCGTATCAACGCCACGCATATGGCATCAAAAGTTGGACAACGAAGGGTCACCATTCATCCGGCCCCGACGGTAGAAATGTAATATGGAACCAAAATCTTGCCAAGTCGAACCGGCACAATGACTTGGTGCTAGATGAAAGTGGCGATCCCTTCTCTAAACCGATAGCTCCACTTCGAGGAAGTCGTGTGGAGTTTGACGGTGCGCCGCGGCCATCTTTTGAAGCGTTTCCCATCGGGTGGCATGGACCTCACGCTCGAGCTGTGGCATTTCCTGAGGAAGGGATTGCAGAAGGTCTTTGCGAATCACCATCACCCGAATCTTTTGAGTGCGGACCTGAGCATTCTTTTCACAAGTCAAGCAGAAGACGTACCGCGCCGACGGAATCGTCGTCGAGCTTTCTCCCTTTGCATTCCGAAGGATGTCTTGTTTGAGTATGCCCGATGAGAATCGCTCCGACAACGTATTGAGTACTCCGTTCAAGATGAACCAGGCATCGTCCTTCTCGAAGTGAAGTACGGGATCCTCGATTCTCGCCTGGTATGCGGCCTTTCGCACCATGCCGACGGCAATGCGATTCAGCATGATCGATTCAAGCGACTCCTCGAGCAGTGTCCGAATTCGGAGCTTTTTGCCGTCGAAGCTATTGAGAGAGAAATTCAGCCGATCCAGGTACTCGCGGCGTTTCCACGCGCTTCGCGCGCGGTACCACGCCCATGCACCGACCACGATGACACTTCCCGCGCCGAAAAGAACTTTGTAGAAGGCGTCATGAAACAGTTTTTGAAGTAGTTCGATCATCCATCCCTCTTACCAGACTAAATTCCGCACGGTAGCAACTTCGTCGAAGCGCGCGGCAGGGTCAAGGGAAGTTCGAAATGGAGCCTGAAATGGACTTTGGAAGGTATGTTTCAAGGTTTATGCTCGTTCGCACCAGCGGGAACTACGGCTGGCAGCGGTTCACTTCACAGGCTACACTAAAGCGGCTCGGCGAGGTTCTGATGCGATGAGCCGAGCTTACAAGTCACTTAGAGGAAAAGCTTATGCCGAGTCGATCCCCGATCGATGCCGTTTTCTTCGACTTTGATGGGGTAATCGTCGATTCGGTCGCACTTAAACGAGAAGCATTTCGCTCGGTGCTGGTCGAATGTGCCGGAGACCGAATTGAGACCTGCATGAACTACTTCATGCAGAATGGAGGCATCTCCCGACTCACCAAATTCAATCACGTCTGGACGATGATTCTCGGTCATCCTGCCGACCAAGAGGCGACAAATCGTCTGGCCAAGGAGTTTGCTAGCCGCGTCTTCACCCTCACGTGCCAATCAAAATACATCTGTGGTGCGAAGGAGTTTCTTGATTCTTATTCAAGAGAGGTCCCTTGCTACGTCATTTCAGGGACGCCGGAAGAAGAGCTTCGGAGAATCATTCGTGCGCGAGGGATGGAGACCTACTTTCGCGGAGTCTTTGGATCACCTCCCACGAAGGTTGAAATCGGCAATGAGATCATTCGGCGCCAAGGTTACAGCAAGTTGGGCGTCTGGTTCGTCGGAGACGCGACCACCGATCGTGATGCTGCTCGTGAGTTGGGAGTGAACTTCGTCGGCGTCGATGGGCCTCATTTGAGGCCCTATCTTGACGGCTCAGAAACGATGATCAAGGATTTGACCGAACTTGCGGAGGTCGTGTTCGGTCAGACGGTCACACCTTGATCTCCGCGGACTCGGCTGAGACATTCTTATGCTTCGCGAGAGCGGGCTCGATCTCCTCAGCCAGAAATTCATCCACTTGTTCTGGAGCGCGGCCCACGAATCGGCGCGCATCCATCACTAGTTCGAGATCAATCCCTTGAAAGGCAGCATCTTTCTTCAGCCGATCAATGAGATCGTTGTGCTTCCCCTCACGTTTTACTTGTTCACCAGCGGCAACACTGTGCTGACGGATTCGTTCGTGCAGGTCCTGTCGATCCTTTCCTTTCTCCACACCGGCCATCAGAATTTCCTCAGTCGCCATGAAGGGGAGCTCTGAGGCAACGGCCGTGGCAATGACCTTCGGATAGACGACGAGCCCCTTCGTGACGTTCGCGAGTAATACGAGGATCGCATCAGTAGCGAGAAATGCTTGCGGAATCACCAATCGCCGGTTCGCGCTATCGTCAAGCGTTCGCTCGAGCCATTGAACGGCTGCCGTCTGCTCGGTGTTAGCACCGAGGGACATCACGAAACGAGCGAGGCCGCAGATCCGCTCCGACCGCATCGGATTTCGCTTATACGCCATGGCGGATGATCCGATCTGCTCCTTCTCGAAAGGTTCTTCCACTTCTTTTCGATGAGAAAGTAGCCGAAGGTCGGTTGCTAATTTGTGAGCCGTCTGACTGATTCCTGATAAGACGTCGAGGACCACGCTGTCGATCTTCCGCGTATATGTTTGTCCGGTGACGGGGATGCTCCTCCGGAACCCGAGTTTCTTCGCTACCCGGCGATCAAGCTCGCGAACTTTCTGATGATCTCCTTTGAAAAGGGAAAGAAAGGTCGCCTGTGTGCCGGTCGTCCCTTTGACTCCACGAAATGGAAGCCATTCGCGCCGCGCGGTGACTTCTTCGAGATCCAACAAGAGATCTTGAAGCCAGAGGCAAGCTCGCTTTCCGACCGTGGTCAACTGGGCTGCTTGAAAGTGCGTGAAACCGAGCGTCGGAAGATCTCGATATTGTCGAGCGAAATCGGAAAGATGGCGAATGACGCGAACGAGCCCTTCGGATAAAAGATCGAGCCCCTCCCGCATTTGAATGAGATCGGTATTGTCGGTGACGTAACAACTCGTCGCGCCGAGGTGAATGATCGGCCGGGCTTTGGGGGCGACATCCCCGAACGTGTGAACATGCGCCATCACATCATGACGAAATCGCCGTTCGTAGGTTGCGGCTAATGAAAAATCAATGTTCGATTCGTGATCACGCATCTCGGCGAGTTGTTCGTCGGTGATCGGCAGGCCAAGCTCTTTTTCCGCTTCGGCAAGCGCGATCCAAAGACGGCGCCAAGTGGAGAATCGTCGTTGATTTCCCCAAAGTTCCGCCATCGCGGGGCTAGCGTAACGAGCAATGAGCGGATTCGAATAAACGGAATGATCTTCCATCGGAAGCGGCACTTTCGTTCGAGAGGGCAAGCTTGGACTTGCTCCATGACGTCGGGTAAGGAGTCATTTTATGGAGATTTAGAGAGAAAGAACGTGCGCTTTCTCTGGGGGCGAATCGATGACTACATTTATCCTGAGAGCCATCGAATTAGACCGGATGAAAATCAACAATTTCGGCCGCGCGCAGCTCCGCCAGTTCCCTGCCGGTGACGAAACAACCCTCGGCGATCCATCGCTTCATCACTTCAGGATCGATGCCAAGCAGTCTTGCTTGCAATTCGTCAACTTCTGATTCCAGCCACTTGAAGTGGGTCGCCCATTGAGCCGCCTCTTCGCTCCGCGCATCCTTTTCACTTCTCCACTTGATGCGATGAAAAAGAAAAACGCTGTGCGGTCCCACTTGTCTTTTCTTGCAAGCAGCGAAGACGAGAATGGCGGACGATGAGCATTCCCCCACGACGATTGCCGTCGCCTTCAACTTACGATGGACCAAGATGTTCGCGATCGCCAGGGCGGCATAAACATTGCCTCCAGACGAATCGATGTAAATGGTGACACTCGAACCGACGGGCATGTCGAGGAGGGAATTGATGATGTCCTTTTCATTCTCGTCGAAAATCTCGCCGACGAGCGCGATCTCAATGGCGGGTCGACGTACTCGGGCGCGGGTTTTCGCCACGTCCCTCTCCTTTCGTTAAGAATCTTGGCCGACTTTACGAAGTGAACACGTTTTCTCAGCAGGCCACTTGCGTCAACCGACAAGAGAGCAGTTCATTACTCGGTGTCTCGCTTGGCCTGCTCATAAAGCGGCAAATAACGATAGTAAACTTCGAGGCACATTGCGCTCACTGCGGTCGAGAAGATTCGCCCTCCATCGACGCCGAACGGTGTTCGTGGCTCCCAGCTCCCTTTCGCGTGTCCCGTTTTGCGCTGGGTCTCGAGCAATGTCGCGGTCAGCCGTTGATTCCAACGATCCCAACGGGAACCCCCGGTCTGAAATAGGGAGAGAGTTCCATAGTACCAGTAATAAATGTGATAGTCTCCCGCATCCGGAAGTCGGGCGGCCAAATAGTCCGCGGCTTCATTCGTTAACGCATTGTCGATCTTGTCTCCAAGTACCTGTCGACAAAAGAGGGCCTCGGCCGTCATGGCATGTGACGGAGGATAACCAGGCCGGTAACATGCGAGTCCGCCGTGTGCTCCGGTACTGATGGTGGGGATCCACCTCTTCGCGAGAAGCCATGTCTGCTCGGGAACGTCTAGCTTCGCTTGTCTTGCCGATCGGAGTGATAACACGGCCCAACCATAAACGCTGGTGTCCCCGGTCTCGCGAGGCGCATAGCGCCAACCCCCCGTTTCTGGATGTTGTGCCGCCGCGAGCCAAAGGATCGCTCGCTGGGCCGGAGCGCGAAGCCGTTGATCCTTTGTCATGGCGTATGCCTCAGTCAATGCGAGGGTCGCCATCGAATGACAGTAAATTCGACCACCGTTTTGCAGATCGCCGTCGGGCCTTTGCATACGGATCAACCAGCTCAATCCTCGGCGAACGGTTTCACGATGTTTAGTCGCTTCAAGATGGGTATGCCCCGCTCCGAGAAATGCCAAAAGCGCTAAGCCCGTCAGGCCGGTATCCGATTCTCGCTCGATCGCATGGCCATCACACTTGTCACCCCTCGGGCATGCGGCATCAAATCCGTCACTGTCCCATCGGCCATCGGGTGATTGATGCGCTGCCAACCAATCGAGCGCGCTATTGACCGCTCGCTCTGTTTCATCCGATCCACCATGCCGATAAACGATGGCCAAACGATTCGGGGCGAGGCGATTGTCCCAAAAGTTGATCGAAGCTTCCACAGGCGCTGGAGGCTTCGATGAATCGGGGACGAGTTCCTTGAGATTCAACTTCGACGAATCGTCACTAGGCATCGGCGATCGCCGCTCCACGCGCTGTTCCGGTCTCGCCATAGCCACGTCGAGATTGAATCGCTTGGGAACGTTTGACTTTGGCAACGCAGGAGTAGGAACCGGTGAAGAATCTTGACCAGGGAGCGGAGTGGGAATCAGTAGGGGGGCGTCAACGCCGGGTCGCGCGGGAAGATCCGTCATTGACGGAGAGCGTGGAAGAGCAGGGGAGTCTGGTTCCGTGCTCGTTGATTCGCTGGGGCGGCGAGCGGGAGACTCCACTGTTCGAGTCATTGGCAATGAGTCGGGGGTCGGCAAGAACGGTCGCCTCGGTGTTGCTTCGTCACGCACGGCCGCTGGAGGTTGATACGACCCCGTCACATTCGGGAGTGATGCTCCTTCGATCGAAGGAGAAGGAATGGCGCTTTCGATCGGTAGGGAAGGGGATGCGACCGCTGGCGGAATGGGTGTCACTAGTGTGTCACTCATAACCTTTGACGGTGAAGGAACTGCATCAAGAGGCGTTTCCCGCTCGAGTTTCTCAGTGGGAATTCGCTTTTCTACAGACGAGACAGGCGGTTTTACTTCGGGGGCATCGACCGTCACGCGTCCGAGCGAAGCTGGCGGCAAAAGCGCCATTGCCTCATCACTGACGGGAAGTTCGGGGGGAGCAGGAGGGGTAGCGGAGAGTTCTGGAGTCTCCGGAATCGCCTCTGCCGCAGGAGACTCAGAGCGGACGACGCTTGGTGCCACCGTCGAGCGAGACATGGCCTCTGTAGGAAGGACAGATCGAGGTTCTGAATCGGCTGACTTCGTCGCGGGGGCTTCGACGGAATCGACGGGGGGAGCGACCGGTTCTGTGAGTGGGGGTTCGATTTCTGGCGGC
>JAIEPU010000239.1 GCA_019748235.1 bacterium | reverse complement strand
GAGTGACCCTTGCTCAGCGGGGCAGTCTTGATGAAGGGGCGAACTCGATCCATGCAGCTCTTCAGCAGCAGCCGAATCATCCCGTCTTTCTAAACAATCTCGCGGAAGTGTACCGGCTTCAAAAGCGTTTCGACGATGCGTTCGAACTCGTTCGCCGAGCGATTGAAAATGCCCCTACATTTCCGGAAGCCCATTACACGCTTGGGAACTTACTGAAAGAAACTGGGCGTGATGAAGAAGCTGTTATTGAATTTCGCAAGGTTTTGGAACTCAGTCCCAAGCATGGAAAGGCTCGATTCGCACTTGCGAACACTCTGCGGGAGCAGGGACGGGTCCCAATGGCAAGAAGGGAGTATCAGCAAATTGTTGAGGATTATCCGCAATGGTTCGAGGCACGTCTGAACTTCGCGGTGGCACTCCTCGAACTCGGGGATTGTGAGGAATCGATTCGGCAACATCAAGCGGCGTACTCTCTTCGACCGGACTTCAAGGATACGGCGGATAACCTGGGTGATATCTACGTTCGACTGGGACAGGTAACCTCGGCAAAAGAATGGTATCGTCGAGCGCGAGAGGGGCGGCCGCGGAACTGGTTGCGTGAACTTCGAGCAGAACTCGTGGGAGAGGTCATTCCCTCTAGCAATCAATTCATTGATGAGTATCGCAATCATGTGGGAAGAACGCTCGATCGATTCAGCAACGAGCGGTTAGTTCTCGATCCAGCGTTATTGCATTGCTCGGGCGCGGAGCCGCCGATGATTCTTCTTTATCAAGGAAGAGTTGATCGACTTCTGCGAGAGAAATTTGCAACTTTCTACTCGCGTTTGATCACCCCTTTGGAACCGAAGCGGCCTGTCGGAAAGCCGAGTGTCGGAGTTGTCGTGACGAAGGGACACGAAGGGGTATTCGGCCGTTGTATGGGGGACATGCTTCATGAGATGGGAAATACGAAAGTCGAGGTGACAATCATCTGCTCATTCTCGGGCAGAAACATCCTTCGGCACCTCTATCCGCATTGGACGATGCATTATTTGGTGCTACCCGATCGAGTCGATCACGCGGCCGAGTTGGTTCGTGAACAAGGCTTTCGCCGACTTCTCTATTGGGAAGTCGGCACGGATTCGATGAACTATTTCATGCCCTTCTTCCGTCCATGTATTCGCCAATCAACAACTTGGGGTTGGCCGGTGACAACAGGAAATAGCTCGGTTGATGAGTTCGTTTCTGCGGAGTGTCTCGAAATAGAAGAGGCAGATACGCACTATGTCGAGCGATTGGTACGGCTCAAAGGAGTTCCGACCTTCTACAAGCGGCCCGCCATGCCTGATCCGCTTCGATCACGTCGGCAGATGGGAATAGATGAGACCGACCACATCTATTTCTGTCCGCAGAACGTCAGAAAGATCCATCCGGACTTCGATGGGATCTTGCGACAGATCCTTCAGCGTGACCCGAAGGGAAAGGTGCTCCTAATTGGTGACGATCAGCAATCCCTATCGAATCAATTGATTCAGCGCTTTCGTCGTTCCATTCCTGACGTCATGGAGCGACTATTCGTTCTCTCGCGCATGCCGACCGAAATGTACTTGAATGCGCTGGCACTCGCTGACGTAAATCTCGATACGCTTTACTATGGCGGGGGCGCGAATACGGTCTTCGATACTTTCACGACGGGAACGCCAATGGTGACTTGGCCGGGCCAATTTCACCGTTCGCGTTTTGCAGCTGGTTTGTTTGAGAGGATCGGCCTGCCATCAACCATTGCCGGATCGGTCGAGGAATATGTCGAGATTGCTATCAAGATTGCGAATGAAGCCGAACTGCGCCGAGAACTCCATACTCAATTGTTGGCTAAAAGCGACGAAGTGCTGGAGAATCGACAGGCTGTAAAGGCCTGGGAAGATTACTTTCTCTCAGAACTTTAAGTCGAACACTTTCCAATAACGGCCATACTCATTCGTATTGGGCTTACTTATTTCCCGTTTGTGAATGCATTCCTTTTGTCGGTCCCGGAACTCTCCCTGGTTTTGATACGTTTTTGACACGCTCACCCTTCTATTTGATCTCCACGTGATGTCGCTCCCTTTACACTGCAAGTCATCGAGTTTCGAAAGGGAGTTCTCGAATGATGGACGTTGTTTTGATTGTCGTGACCGCGGCTTTCTTCGCCGTTACCGCGTGTGCCGTTTTTCTCTTTGACAAGCTGAAGGAGAGTACGCGATGAACGCGATTTACATCATCGCAGGGATTGTTTCGGCCTGCTTGTTCGTCTACCTCTTTCTCGCTCTCATCAAGCCGGAGTGGTTTTCATGAATTCTAGTGGGATTATTCAACTCATTGTGTATGTCGGCGTATTGCTCGCGCTTGTCAAGCCGTTCGGTTGGTTCATGGCTGAGGTACTTGACGGTCGTTGGCCACGTCGCAAGAGCTGGATCGGTTTCCCGGAGCGATTGTGCTATCGCATCTCGGGAATCGATTCGACGCACGAGATGAATTGGAAGGAATATGCATTTGCGATGATTCTTTTCAACGCCGTCGGATTCGTGGCGGTGTATTTCATCCTGAGGCTGCAACATTTCCTGCCGTTGAACCCAGAGGGATTTGCCAACGCCACGCCTGATCTCGCGTTTAACACCGCGGTCAGTTTTGTGTCGAATACCAACTGGCAGTCGTACGGAGGCGAGACCACTCTTTCTTACTTGTCTCAGATGGCCGCGTTGACAGTTCAGAACTTTCTTTCCGCCGCGACTGGCGTTGCCGTTCTGGCAGCCCTCATTCGTGGACTGGTCAGGCGAAAGACCGAGGGGCTGGGAAACTTTTGGGTCGATGTCACCCGCTCGACGCTTTATGTCCTGCTCCCCGTTTCACTGTTCCTCGCGATCGCGTTGGTCTCGCAAGGTGTGGTTCAAACATTCGAGCCCTACGTGAAAGCGACCACACTTGAAGGAGCGGAGCAAACCCTTGCCGTGGGTCCCGTGGCGTCACAGATCGCGATCAAGCAACTTGGCACCAATGGGGGCGGCTTCTTCAATGTCAACTCCGCGCACCCTTTTGAAAACCCCACTCCTCTTAGCAACTTTCTGGAGATGCTGTCGATTTTGCTTCTCCCTGCAGCTCTTTGCTATACGTTCGGCCGAATGGTCGGTGACGTGCGGCAGGGGTGGGCAATCCTAGCGGCGATGGTTGTCATTTTTGTTCCCCTACTCGTTGCATGTTCCGTCGCCGAACAATCGGGCAATCCACGACTGTCGTCGCTTCATGTCGATCAGTGGGCGTCGCCGACCCAGTCGGGTGGAAATATGGAGGGAAAGGAAGTCCGCTTCGGCGCGATCAACTCGACGATCTGGGCGAGCGCGACCACCGCTGCTTCGAATGGAAGCGTGAATGCGATGCACGATTCATTCACGCCGCTCGGCGGACTCGTTCCCATGTGGCTGATGCAATTGGGAGAGATCGTCTTTGGAGGGATTGGAAGTGGCCTCTATGGAATGCTGGTCTATGCCATCATCGCGGTATTCATCGCTGGATTGATGGTTGGCCGGACGCCTGAGTATTTAGGAAAGAAGATTCAGGCCTTCGAAATGAAGATGGCCGCCCTCGTGATTCTCATCACTCCGATGATCGTACTGCTGGGAACTGCGCTGGCGGTCGTGGGGCCGGGGCTCGAATATATCGCAGGAGATCCGGCAGAAGTTAAAAGCAATCTCAACAATCCCGGATCGCACGGATTCTCGGAGATTCTTTATGCACTATCCTCCGCGGGCAATAACAACGGTAGTGCATTTGCCGGCCTGACGGCGAACGAGCCTTTTTACAACATCCTGCTCGGTATCGCGATGCTCATCGGCCGATTCTGGATCATCATTCCGGTGCTGGCAATCGCCGGGTCTTTGGTTCAGAAGCAGTCGACTCCCGCGGGAGCTGGAACGCTGCCGACTCACTCGCCCCTCTTCGTGGTCCTGCTCGTGGGGACTGTCGTCCTGGTGGGCGCACTAACGTATGTGCCGGCACTGGCACTTGGACCAATTGTGGAACATCTGCAAATGGTCGGGGTTCGATAAGTGTCGTCCAATTTCGCCCGCCAAAGATTCAGGAGATTTTCCTTTGAGTAAGAAAGATCAAAAGCGCCGACTCTTCGATCCAACGATCGTTCGCCAAGCGGTGATCGATTCAGTCACGAAGCTTCATCCCGTTCGACAAGCTCGCAATCCCGTCATGTTCACCGTCTTCGTCGGCGCCATTCTGACGACGATGTTGTGGGGCTGGAGCCTCAAGCAGTCAGGGACTGAATCTCCAGGATTTATTCTTGCCATTTCGATTTGGCTCTGGGTCACCGTCTTGTTCGCCAATTTCGCGGAGGCAATGGCTGAAGGACGAGGTAAAGCACAAGCAGAATCGTTGCGTAGCGCCAAACGGGATGTTACCGCCAAGCAATTGAATGAAGCTCGGCGAGAGGGATCATGGAAAGCAGTGCCAGCTCCCAGTCTTCGAAAGGGAGACGTTGTTCTAGTGGAAGCAGGGGACATCGTTCCCGCCGACGGAGAGGTCGTTGAAGGAGTTGCCTCTGTCAATGAATCCGCCATCACTGGCGAAAGCGCGCCGGTCATTCGTGAAGCGGGTGGAGATCGAAGCAGCGTCACCGGAGGAACGACGGTCCTATCGGATTGGTTGATCGTTCGCGTCAGCGTCAACCCGGGCGAGGCATTCCTCGATCGAATGATTTCACTCGTGGAGGGAGCGAAGCGTCAGAAAACTCCCAACGAGATCGCACTGGATATTCTCCTCGCGGGGATGACGATCATCTTTCTTTTGGTCTGCGTGACGTTACTCCCATTCTCGATTTACAGTGTGCAATCATCGGGGGCTGGTAGTCCCATTACCGTGACGGTTCTCGTCGCGCTGCTAGTCTGCTTGATTCCCACTACGATCGGCGGGCTTCTTTCGGCCATTGGTATCGCGGGAATGGATCGGATGATCCAGGCAAATGTTATTGCCACTTCCGGTCGCGCGGTAGAGGCGGCGGGAGATGTCGATGTGTTGCTCTTGGATAAAACCGGGACGATCACGCTCGGCAATCGGCAGGCGACAAAGTTCCTCGCCGCAGAGGGAGTAACGTCGGAACAAGTGGCGAGTGCAGCTCAGCTTGCTTCATTGGCTGACGAAACTCCGGAAGGTCGCAGTATCGTCATTTTGGCAAAAGAGCAATACGGGCTTCGCGCTCGTCCCATCCATGAACTCAGTGCGCACTTCATCGCATTTTCCGCTCAAACGCGACTGAGTGGAGTGAATGTTGACGGAAAGGAGATTCGCAAAGGGGCCGTCGACGCGGTGAAGCGATTCGTCGAAAGTCATGGAGGATCGGTATCCAAAGAGGTGGAAAGAAAGGCCTCCGATATCGCGAAACAAGGGGCAACACCCCTCCTCGTCGCGGAGAACGATCGCGTTCTAGGAGTCATACAACTCAGCGACATCGTCAAGGGTGGAATCAAGGAGCGATTCATCGAGCTTCGTCGCATGGGGATCACCACGGTCATGATCACTGGTGACAATCCATTGACAGCCGCCGCGATTGCGGCAGAGGCAGGAGTCGATGATTTTCTCGCCGAGGCAACTCCCGAAGCAAAGCTGAAGAAGATCCGTGACTATCAAAGCCAGGGACGGTTAGTCGCGATGACCGGGGACGGGACCAACGATTCACCTGCGCTTGCTCAAGCGGATGTTGCCGTCGCGATGAACTCCGGCACGCAGGCTGCGAAAGAAGCGGGAAACATGGTGGATCTCGATTCAAATCCCACGAAGCTGATCGAGATTGTAGAGATTGGAAAACAGCTCCTCATGACAAGAGGGGCGTTGACGACCTTCAGTCTCGCGAATGACGTGGCGAAGTATTTCGCCATTATTCCCGCGGCGTTCGCGACGACATATCCAGAGCTCAACCAACTCAATCTGATGCGATTGGCGACGCCGTCAAGCGCTATACTGTCGGCAGTGATCTTTAACGCGCTCATCATCGTGGTGCTTGTGCCGCTCGCCTTACGGGGCGTGAAGTATCGACCGGTCGGAGCTGCTCGACTCCTTCGTGACAATCTGTTGGTGTTCGGGCTGGGAGGACTGATTGTTCCATTCATTGGAATTAAGGTGGTCGATTTAACGCTCGTCGCATTGGGAATTGCTTAAGGAGAAGATCCTGTGGCTCGTAACGTTTACTCAGCGATCGTCCTGTTTGTGATGTTGTCGCTTGTCACAGGCGGGCTCTATCCTCTCGTCGTTACACTCGTGGCACAAGGTGTCTTCGCCCGACAAGCGAATGGAAGCTTGGTTCAGGAGAACGGAAAAATCGTCGGCTCTGAACTGATCGGACAAGAATTCTCGAGCGAGAAGTACTTTTGGGGACGACCCTCCGCGGCATCTTATAACGGGGCGGCATCGTCGGGATCAAACCTTGGTCCGACCAATCCGGCACTGGCCGATAACGTTCGCGCGGCGGCCGAGAATTTGGGCGCAACATCGGACAAGCTCGTCCCGGTAGATCTCGTAACCAGTTCGGGAAGCGGGCTCGATCCTGACATAACTCCGGCAGCGGCTCATTACCAGATTCCTCGTGTCGCCAAGGTACGAGGAATCAGTGAGGATAAAGTTAGGCGATTAGTCGACTCAACGATGAGGGACCGGACGCTCGGGATACTTGGCGAGAAGCGAGTGAACGTACTCGAACTCAATCGTGCTCTCGACGTCTTGGCATCGGTAAAATAGCCGCATGGAAGAGAAGCGACAGAATCCTGACGAACTGCTTCAGCGTCTTCAGGCGGATGAAGCCAAAGCAAGACGTGGCAAAATCAAGATCTTTTTTGGATATGCCGCGGGGGTTGGAAAGACCTTCGCGATGCTCGAATCGGCGCATCGCGATCAGAAAGAGGGAATAGACATTGTCGTTGGCTATGTCGAGCCGCACGGTCGACAAGAGACAGAATCGCTTCTCGAAGGTTTAGAGGTCCTCCCCACCAAGGTCATTCCCTACCAGAACGTCACGCTGCGTGAGTTCGACCTTGATGCCGCTCTGGAGAGACGTCCAGAAATCATCCTTGTGGATGAGCTTGCGCATTCCAATGCGGAAGGATGTCGGCATTCGAAACGATGGCAAGATGTCTTTGAGCTTCTCGACGCGGGGATCGACGTTTACTCCACGCTCAATGTGCAGCACATCGAAAGTTTGAATGACGTCATCGCGCAGATCACTGGAATTAAAGTTCGTGAGACACTCCCTGATGCCGTCATCGAACGAGCCGACGATATCGAACTCGTTGACGTCACGCCAGAGGAACTTCTTCAACGTTTGAATCAAGGAAAGGTATACCTAACCGCTCAAGCGGAACGGGCCCTGCGCCATTTCTTTCAACAGCCGAAATTGGCAGCGTTAAGAGAACTCTCTCTCCGTCAGGCGGCCATGCGTCTTCAGCGCGATGTCGACGAAGGGCGGCGCGATTCCAAGTCCACGCAGCTCTGGCCAACGGTCGATCGACTTCTTGTTTGCATCGGCCCTAGTCCGACGGGCGCGAAATTGATCCGCGCAACCAAAAGGATGGCGAATGTCCTGGATGCGGAATGGCTTGCCGTCTCCGTGCAGACCGGAAATGCGTCGGAAGGCTCGGAAGATTCGCGGCGGCAAGTTGCCGAACATCTGCTTTTGGCGGAAAGTCTCGGGGCGGAGGTGCATCAGCTCGTCGGAGAAAGTGTCGCTCAAACAATTCTTTCTTATGCTCGATCGAGAAACGTCAGTCGAGTCGTGGTCGGAAAGACGGCAGAACCTTTTTGGCGTCGGGTGTTGTTCGGCTCGCTCGTTGACGAATTGATTCGAACGAGCGGTGATATCGATGTCTTTCTCGTGCAAGGGGATGAAGAGGAAGGGACCCGTTCGAAAAAGGCGGCTTCGTCGACGAAATGGCATGTCGCGCCGTTCGACTTCGTGAAATCGGCAGCGATCGTACTGTTCAGTGCATTCATCGGCTGGCCGATGCATGCGGCTGGGCTTTCACAAGCCAACGTCATCATGGTGTTTCTCGCAGGTGTTGCGATCGTATCGGTGTATCTCGGCCGCAGTCCATCGATCTTTGCCTCGATATTGAGTGTCTTGATATTCGATCTACTTTTCGTTCCCCCCTATTTCAGTTTTGCAGTGACCGATGCGCAGTATTTGATCACGTTTTTTGTGATGCTTACGATTGGAATCTTAATCAGTGGAATTACAGCGCGGGTTCGCCAACAAATCAACGAATCGCAAATTCGGGAGCGGGCTACTCATTCATTGTACCGGCTGAGTAAACAACTGGGGGAGGCGACAGGCCGGGAGTTTCTGATCGGAATGGCCGGTCAACGATTGAGTGAACTCTTCGATGCCAAGGTGATGATTCTGACCAAAGATGAGCATGGGCAGCTCGAGTCGCGATTTGGACAAGAGACCGATATTGCCAAAGACAAACAGCACACGGCCGTCGCAGCCTGGGTATTCGAACATCAAAAGCCCGCCGGAAGAGGAACGGAGACGTTGCCTCGGTCGACGGCGCTATTTCTTCCTCTTATCGGTTCCGAGGATTCGATCGGCGTCGTGGGCATCCAAACTCACGACGTTCATCGCCTATCGGATCCCGACCAACGGCAACTGCTGGAGACATGCGTCCGGCAAATCGCGATCGCCATCGAACGTGATACCCTCTCTCTTCAAGCGTACGATGCGAAACTGGAAGCGGAATCCGAACGAATGAGAAGCTCACTCCTCAGCTCGGTGTCTCACGACCTTAGAACTCCTCTAGCCGTCATCGCGGGAGCGACTTCCAGCATCATGGATTCGGCGAAGGATCGTTTGACGAATCAAGAGATGTCTTTGGCGAAATCGGTGTTTGACGAATCGCAGCGATTGTCGCGCTTAGTCGACAATCTGCTTTACATGACGCGGCTTGAATCGACCGCCCTCAGACTGCGCACCGAACCACACGTATTTGAGGAAATCGTGGGAGCGGCCATCGCGCGCGTGGAACCGTTTATCGGGACTCGCCGTATAAACGTCGTCATCCCTTCCGATCTTCCTTTACTCGATGTCGACGCTCTTCTCATCGAACAACTCATCATCAATCTTCTGGAGAATGCCGTTCGATACACTCCGTCGGATCGCTCGATCGATGTTGTCGCCTCTACCTCAAAAGGAAAAGTTCAAGTGTCTGTTCGAGACAACGGACCCGGAATACCTCGAGGCGACGAAGAGAAAGTGTTCGATAAGTTCTATCGCGGAGCTTCGCACGCTCATGATTCTACTCGCGGTGTCGGTCTTGGGCTTGCGATTTGTAAAGCGGTCATAGAAGCTCATGGAGGGAAAATCATAGCGAGGAATAGAGAGGAGGGGGGAGCGGAATTCACCTTTTCCTTACCCGTTTCCAATCGTTCCTCGAACGTAGCCATCGAGCGAAGTGAAAGTAGTTCCATATGACTCAGCATCGTTCGAAGGTTTTGGTAATCGAGGACGAAGCACCCATCCGAAAGTTCTTGCGAATCGCGCTCGAAACGGAAGGATACTTCGTCTGCGAGTCGGAAGCGGGGGAGGCCGGCTTAAGGCAAGCCGTTCAAGATACTCCGGATCTCGTGATTCTGGATTTGGGGCTGCCAGACGTGGATGGGATCAACGTATTGCATCGCCTTCGGGAGTGGTTCAGCGGTCCCATCTTGATTTTGTCAGCCAGGGACCAAGACCAGCAAAAGGTCGAGGCGCTCGATCGTGGGGCAGACGACTACATCACCAAGCCTTTTTCCGTGCCAGAGCTCTTGGCGCGTATGCGCGTGTTGCAACGACGCATCAACCGATCGGCGGCGGGTACTGTCTCCGCAGTTCTGACGATTGGTGATATCGAAGTCGATCTCGATGCGCACCTCGTGCGACATGGCGGCGAAGAAATAAAGTTAACCGCAACGGAGTATAAACTGCTTGTCGTCATGATGAAAAACGCGGGAAAGGTTCTAACGCATAAATACCTTCTTCGCGAGGTGTGGGGGCCAAGTCAAATTGTCGAAGCTCATAATCTTCGGGTGTTGATGGCAGGTCTTCGGAGAAAAGTGGAAGCGGATTCGTCGAGACCAAAACACTTACTCACTGAAATTGGAGTCGGATATCGTTGCCAGCCGTAATTTTGAGCAACTTCGGATTCGTCACGGAGTTCGACGCAGAGAAGGTCATGTGCAGAGTATCTCATGGATGACCCTTCCACGGCTGACAGGGAGCGGACGCCCGAGTGAATCGTGGTATTCGGTGTCGGGGGGGAGACCCAAACAGTGGTAAATCGTCGACAGAAGATCAGCGGGCGTTACGAGACCATCTTTGGGTTCGCCCCCAATCCGGTCCGATGATCCATAGATCGTTCCTCCCTTGATTCCGCCGCCGGCGAGCGCGACGGAGAAGACATTTCCCCAGTGGTCACGTCCTCCCTGAGGGTTGATCTTGGGACTTCGCCCAAACTCGGAGACGCAAGCGACCAGGGTATCGTCGAGCATTCGTCGATCGCGCAGGTCTTGGATCAACGAGGAGAACGCCTGGTCGAACGGAGGCACCAGCGTATTCTTCAATCGGTCCGCCTCGCGCGCGTGCGAATCCCAGCAGGGAGCATCAGAAGGCTCCTCACTTCCGCGATACCAGTTGACATGGACGAGGCGGACACCGGATTCGACGAGCCGACGAGCAAGCAACACCCCTTGGCCAAATTGAGTTCGGCCGTAGCGATCACGAACAGCGGAAGGCTCTTTGCCAAGATCGAATGCCTGCCGAGAAGATTCCGACGTCAAAAGGTCGAATGCCTGCCGGGTCGCCAGGTCATAATCCTTGGCGAGCTGACTCGTCGCCCCCATTTTTTCGATCTGTTCGAGCAGCGAATGACGGCTCTTTAGTCGATCGGCAGTCAGATCAGCGGGAATGGTGAATTCGGGTATGCGAAACTCGGTCGATGCCGGTTCACAGCGAAAGAGCCAAGGATCATTCCCCCGTCCCAAGAAACCAGCATCCTGACCCGGCCAAACAGAACCGTCTGTATTCCAGATGTGGTGGGGAAGTCGCACGGACGCAGGAATGGAATTCATGCTCGGAAGAAATCGGCGGACGATCGAAGCATAATTGGGCCAATTGTTCGGCGCGCCCGGGTTGACGTTTTCCCGATTCATCGGCTGATGAGGCACGCCGGTCAACATGTAATAACCGCTGGAAGAATGAGCATTGTCTCCCGTTCGCATCGCTCGGAGCAAACAGAGGTGCTCGGCAAGCGTTGCCGTTCGGGGAAGGAGTTCACCGATCTGAATTCCCGGCACGCTGGTGGCGATGGGAGCGAATTCACCCCGAATCTGCGACGGCGTATCCGGCTTTGGGTCCCACGTGGAATGTTGCGGCGGTCCACCCATCAAAAAAAGCACAATGCATGATTTCGCCTGCGGTCGTTTAGAGGTTGATGCCTCCGATTCCGCAAGCGATGCTTGAATACCGAGAGTCGCGAGCATACCTGCGCCGGTGCCGACACGCAGCATCTCGCGCCGCGTGAGAGGATCGACGATTCGAATTGGCATGTTCGCCCGATTCATAATAGACCCGCGACGTGACGAGTGCCCCCGCGCCTTAATCCGAGACTAACGAGATCAGGAGCTATTGAGAAGGCGCAAGGAGTGAATTCGCGAAGTCAGATCTGAATTCTATTCAGAGAGATCGACCATAATGATAGTCAAGACATCACTGATGATGGCCGTCGATTCGGCTCCGTCAACCCGTGGTACGCATCCCCGCCGCGACACCTTGAAGTGACAATCGAAGAAGTTCCCGCAAGTGCTGATATTGTTTGTCGTCCGGCGTATTGTCGAGCTTACGGCGGCGTCGCAACAGTTCCACCTGAATAAGATTCAAGGGATCGACGTCAGGATTTCGAATTTCGATCGAGGACTGGAACCAAGGGGTCGTCGCAAGCAATTCCGATCCTCCCACAAGGTCCAGAATCGCCTGGCGCGAGCGATCACGTTCGCTGGCGATCAACATCCAGATGTGCTGCCGTTGTTCGGCATTGCTGCAGAGTTCCGAATAGCATTGTCCTACGTACATGTCGGCCTTGGCGAGAGCAGTGGCGGCGTTGTCGATGGTCGCCTGAAAGAACGGCCATTGCCGATACATATCGAGCACCGTCTGCCATCCGGCGCGGTCATTGTACTTCACATGGGAAAGCCCCGCTCCCAGACCGTACCAGGCTGGGATCATGCAGCGATTCTGAGTCCATGCGAACACCCAGGGTATCGCGCGAAGGTCATTGAGCGTGCGGCGTCCAGTTCTTCTTGAAGGACGCGAGGCAATCGGCAAGTTTTCAATTTCTTCGATTGGCGTGGCTTCTCCGAAGAACTCGATGAAGCCGGGGGTATCGACAAGTTCGCGATACGCCTTCAAAGAATGCACGGCGAGCGAATCCATCAGTTCTCGCCATTCCGGCAGCACGGGTGGGCGCGGAATATTGCTGGCCACAAGCGTGGCCCATGTCACTTGTTCAAGATGACGATAAGCGACTTGGACGTCGTCGTATCGCTCGGCCAGCACTTCTCCTTGTTCGGTCAGGCGAAGTGAGCCTCCCAGGGCATCGGGCGGGAGCGAAAGAATGCCCCGCGCCGCGGGACCTCCGCCTCGCCCCAGCGACCCACCACGGCCGTGAAAAAAGGTGAATCGTACGTTTCGATCGACCGCGACTTGGTGAAGGGAATCTTGAGCATGATCGAGTCCCCAGCATGCCGCCAGATACCCGCCGTCCTTGGTGCTGTCGGAGTAACCCACCATGACGATTTGTCGATTATCTTGTGCGCGCAGGTGTTCGGCATACACCGGTTGATCCAGAATCGCCGCCATCGTTTGGGGCGCGGAGCGTAGGTCACCGATCTTTTCGAAGAGAGGGACGATCCGCAACGCGGTGATGTACGCTGTCGAGTTGGGAGCGATCTCGGCACAGGCACGCCGCCAAAACCAGAGAACGGTGAGAAGATCAGAGGGAGTGCGCGTCATACTGACGACATGGCCCCCCAAGCACTCAGTCCCGAATCGCTCGAACGCTCGGCGAAGCATTCGGAACAAACCCAAGACTTCCTGCGTCAGCGGAGAAAGCTTCTCTTCGTCGAAATGCTTGACGTTTCCGAGTGTCTTCAGCAGTACCTCTTGTCGTGCGTTTTCATCCAACTCGGCGAAATTGGGGCACTCTCCACCGACAGAGAAGAGTTCGGCCATTACGTCGCGATATCGATTCGCGTCTTGGCGGATGTCAAGACTCGTCAAATGAAGGCCAAAGACGCGCGCTAAGTCGAACCATCGCCGCGCCTCGAGAGATAGAGATGATTCGCCATGCCGGCTGGGCAGCGATGCGATCATTGCCTCGACGTCCGCTACAAATTCCGCGCCATTAAGATAGGCACCGTCGAGCGCAGGATCAGAGATGGACTTACAACGAGACTGTCTCAGACGCCATTCAATGAGCTTGATCCATCGTCGATAAACTTCATAGGCTGGCACCCGCGCTAACGTGCCAGCATAAGCAGGCCAACGTTTCTCCGCTTCTTCGGTTGCTTTTAGGATTTTGTCTTCTGAGGGAAGCGTGCGTCCCGCGATCGACAGAAAATCATAGAGCTTCTTGCACCATTCCAGATGGCGTTCAATGGCAGTGTCGCGTAGCCAGATCAGCGTTCTCTCTGTAATCTGCCAAGTCACGTCGGGATGTCCGTCTCGATCGCCACCCACCCAGGAGCCAAATCGAAGGAATCTTGGCACGTTGAATTCGTGTTCTGGAAACTCACTGGAGAGCGAGTTCCGGAGAGCCTCATAAATCGGCGGCACGACTTCCCAAAGCCGAGGCATGATCGATAAGCCTCGTTCGACTTCTTCTAGGACTGAGGGACGCATCGGCCTAAGGAACTCGGTTTGCCAGAGCGCCGTCAAGTCCGCACGAAGCCGTGATTCAACCGCGCTACGTTCACGAGGTAGTAAGTCGGTCCGATCGAGATCCACTAAGCATTGCCGCATTCGGCGAAGCTTGGCACGGATCGACCTTCGCTTTGCTTCGCTAGGATGCGCCGTGAACACGAGTTCGATATCGAGGTTGTCGAGAGCCTCTTGAACTTCCCTTGCGGAAAGTCCTGCTCCCTTTAACTGTAGGATGGAGTTACCGATCGATTCGCTGATCGGTTCCGGATGGCGGTCCTGTTCGCGCTTTCGCAACACGCGAACACGCTGGCGATCCTCGGCAATGTTGGTGAGATCGAAAAAAATACTTAGTGCGCGAGCAACCAGGCTCGCTTGATCTTCGGTCAAAGAGGTGATTCGCTCCGCGAGCTTACTCTCGGCCCCGGAAACATTCGCCCGGCGGTCCCGCGCCAGATGTCGGATCTCCTCAATGAGCGCGACTGCTTCCGCCCCGGCATCTTCTGCGATAATCTCATTGAGTAAATCACTCAAACGGCGCACATCACCCTGAAGCTGCTCATCGTTGCGCATGCGTCTTATGAACCTTCGGCCGGTGGAATGATGAAGGTATCCCAAAAAAGGAGACCGAGTGGCGACGTTTCTCTGAGGCGAATTCTACGAAACTCACGACAAAAATGTCGTACTCGTTTGAGAAGGGAATTTGTACCGAGTTGACCCGTTGGTACGCCTGCACATGGAACAGCGGTCGACAATCTACAATGGTCGGATCATGTGATGACATCCCGAATGACTTTTCCGCTGACGTCTGTCAGGCGATAGTCACGTCCCTGATGCCGATAGGTGAGACGTTCATGATCGATTCCCAGGCGTTCCATAATCGTCGCCTGCAAATCATGCACATCGACGGGATTTTCGGCCACGCTGTAGCCGAAATCATCAGTGCTTCCGTACACGAATCCCGGTTTAATACCGGCTCCGGCCATCCACACGGTGAAGCAGCGAGGATGGTGATCGCGGCCGAAATCGCCCGGCGTTATCTTTCCTTGGCAGTAGTTGGTGCGCCCGAATTCTCCCCCCCAAATGACGAGAGTATCATCTAACAGCCCGCGACGTTTCAGATCAGTGATCAGCGCGTAACATCCTTGATCGACGTCCTTAGTGAGCTGTTTGATCCGGCCTGGCAGACCGCCATGATGATCCCAGCCTGGGTGGTAAAGTTGTATAAACCGTACATTTCGTTCCGCCATTCGGCGAGCCAGCAGGCAGTTTGCCGCGAACGTGCCCGGTGTCTTCACATCCTCACCGTACAGTTCCAACGTCTCGGTCGATTCGCCCGCGAGATCCATCACTTCCGGCACACTGGTCTGCATTCGATATGCCATCTCATACTGGGCCAGTCGTGCCTTGATTTCTGGATCACCTTCCTCGACGAATCGCATTTCCTCGAGTTCGGCCAGCCGGTCGAGCATACTTCGGCGGCTACGACTGCTGACGCCCGGCGGATTGTGAAGGTATAAAACTGGGTCGCCGGCATTTCGAAATTGAACCCCCTGATGCATGCTCGGCAAGAAGCCGTTCCCCCAAAGCCGCGAGTAAAGCGGCTGATCGATGCGATCTTTCGAGATCAAAACAACGAATGTCGGCAAGTTCTCATTCGCGCTCCCGAGTCCGTAACTAAGCCAAGCGCCGATGCTCGGCCGGCCCGCAAGATGATGACCTGTTTGACAAAAGGTGATCGCGGGATCATGGTTGATGTGTTCGGTGTGGACCGAACGGATGAAGCAAAGTTCGCCAGCAATCTTTGACGTCCAGGGGAGTAACTCGCTGATCCACGCTCCGCTCGGGCCCTGCTGACTGAATTTGAAGGGGGATCCCACCAGAGGGAGACGGGATTGATTGCCGGACATCCCCGTCAGGCGTTGTCCCATTCGCACACTCTCGGGAAGATCTTCGCCATTCTTCTGATTGAGAAGCGGTTTGTGGTCGAAGAGATCGAGTTGCGACGGCCCTCCCGACATGAATAGATAGATGACACGTTTGGCATGGGCTGGGAAATGGAGCTGATCGAGGACTCCCTTGCTCTCCGTAGCGGCTAATGCGTCTTGACTCAGCAGATGCATGAAGCCAAGACTCGCGAGGCTCCCGGCCACTCCCGTTACGGAGCGTGCCAGCATGGATCGCCGATTCAATCTCGTCATCGAACGCCCTGACATTCGTCTGATATCCTTCCAATTGTTCCTACCGACGTCGCACAGCTTCATCAAGGTTCAAAATCATTTGCGTGACCGCGGTTAACGCCGCGAGCTCGGTGGCATCGAGCTTCTCATCGACCCCGCGTTCGCCGACCTTAAGAAGCTGCTTCGCAGATTCAGGATTATCCGCGAATAACTTTTGCTGCTCTTCAAATGTCGCGAGCAGGGTGGCAAGTTCCTTTTCACCTGGTTGCCGTGACGTTCCACATCGAAACAGCCATTCGAGCCTCTCCTGCGTCGTCTTTCCACCCTCCTTCAGCGAGCGCTCCGCCATTGCGCGAGCGGCTTCCACGAACTGCGGATCATTCAATAGCACGAGCGATTGGAGCGGAGTATTCGTCGATTGACGGCGGACCGTGCAGTAACTTCGATCGGCAGCATCGAGCGTCATCATTGATGGGGGAGGAACGGTCTTTTTCCAATACGTGTAAAGGCTTCTCCGATAGAGGTCCGGGCCATGACTTTGAGCATAATTCGGGTTTCCCATCGCGATCGACCAAAGTCCATCGGGCTGATAAGGCTTGACGCTGGGGCCACCGATTTTCACCGTGAGTAGACCGCTGAGTGCGAGCGATTGGTCCCTCATCATCTCGGCAGTGAGAATTCGAGAGGGGGCGTGCGAGAGCCACCGGTTGTCGGCGTCGTGTTCTCGTCCCCAATCGCTTGCTTTGGAATCCTGCTGGTACGTGTCGCTCATCACAATCTGTTTCAGCAGTCGTTTGACATCCCATCCATGTTCAACGAAGTCTTTTGCAAGCCAATCGAGAAGTTCGGGATGAGACGGAGGCGAGCCTTGCATACCGAAATTGTCCGACGTCTCAACGATCCCTTTTCCAAAGAGCATTTGCCAATAACGATTGACGGTCACCCTCGCCATCAGTGGATTGTCAGGCGAGAGAAGCCAGTCCGCCAGCCCGAGACGATTGCGGGGGGTATCCGCTGAAAGTGGAGGAAGTGCCTTAGGAGTATCTGCCGTGACTTCGTCACTCGGTTGGTCGTAGTTGCCCCGAACGAGCAGATGGGCGGGCTTAGGACTGGGAAGTTCTTCCATCACCATGATCTCGGGGATCGGAGCCAGCAGCCTTCGCTTCTTGTCACGAAGCTCAGAGAGTTCGTGCTCGGACTTCTTCCATGCACCACTGACCGTGGCAAGGAAGTATTCATGAAGCTTTTCCCTCTGCTCGGTTGAGAGATTTTGCGATTCCAGTGCTTCAATAAAATCGTGACGATCGGCGAGGTGGGCAGCTTCTAGCGGGGTCAACTTCCGATCAAATAGTGCGAAACCGTCAACTGCTCCATCCTTAAATCCGTTGTCACGGAAGCGGTATCCGATCGCAAGATTAGGTTCGTCGCCGTAGGTGATATCTTTTGTGAGATTGTCCCGTATGACTTCGACTTCCGACTTTTCACCATTCAGAAAAAGGGCCATGCCGGAGGCTTTGCTTGAACCATCGTATGTCCCGACAACGTGAGTCCATTGATTCGCCGCGATTCTCTCTTTTGTCCTGATCTTGATCGCGCTACCAGGCCACATGTAATAGAGCCCGAATGAGACGTGACCTTCTTCTAGTAGAAGATCGTAGCCACGGCTCGCCGCATCCGCAGGGGCTTTAGAATGATGTAGGACGACGGCCCGCTTACTCCATTCCGGCTGCTTGATCCATAGTGAGAACGAGAAGGGCTGAGCACGGTGGAAGTGACCGAGACCCGGAAAATCGAATCCGTTATCCCCTGATGACTTACCTGCTTTACCGTGACCCGCCGGTCCTTCCACGAGTTCCGGACCTTCAACACAGTTTCCGGCTCTCTTCGCATCGACTTCATTGACCAATTTGTTGCCGGCTATCGTTTCAAATTTGAACTCCGCGACTTTACCTGGAATCTCAGGAGCCGAAGGCCTCTTCGTCAACCAATCGTTAAATGCCTGATCATCCGTGATTTTGGAAAGCACTATTTCTTTTGCCGCTATCTCTTGGTCGAGTTGGACGATCTCTGCATCTTGCTTATCGGATGAGAGGAGCATCGCGGGGGTTGGCATGTCGGGGGTGAAGTAACTTGTCTGTCCCGGCTCCGAGATATTCTGGAAAAACGCGAAAAGGGAGTAGAACTCCTTCGCGGTGATCGGGTCATATTTGTGGTCGTGGCATCTCGAACATTCAAGCGTCAATCCTAAGAACACGGTTCCGAACGTCGTAACCCGGTCCACCACATAAGCGACTCGAAACTCTTCCTCGACGATTCCCCCTTCTTCGTTTTGATTGTGAAGTCGATTGAATGCCGTCGCAAGACGCTGATCTTTCGTCGGGTGGGGAAGCAAATCACCCGCAAGCTGCCATTTCACAAAGTCGCTGTAGGGAAGGTTGTCATTAAACGAGCGAATGACCCAGTCCCGATACGACCAGACCCGCCGCTCGCGGTCCATTTGGTAACCGTGCGTATCAGCGAATCGAGCGGCATCAAGCCATTCACTCGCCATTCGCTCGCCGTACGAAGGGGATGAAAGAAGTCGATCCACAACTCGCTCGAATGCTTGAGGCGATTCGTCCGCGAGATAAGCATCGAGTTCGGCGATCGTCGGTGGCAAACCGGTCAGATCGAAAGTCACTCGACGGAGAACTCGTTCCTTCGTCGCCCGGTCGGAGAAGCCGGCGGCACCCTGCTCACGAAGAGAGGAGAGGACAAAACGATCGATGGGTTGGCTTGCGCTTTCGCGTGGAGGCGTCACTGATGCGATTGGAAGAAATGACCAATGCTTTTGATACTCCGCTCCCTCCGCAATCCATCGTCTGAGCAGATTGACTTCATCCGACGAGAGAGGATGCTTATTCGAGGAGGGGGGCGGCATCTTCAGTTCAGGATCGTTGGAAAGAACTCGCTCGATCACTAGGCTCGAATCCGGTTTGCCCGGCTCAATGGCGACGCCACTGTCTCTGACCGCCGTCGCTCCTTCGAATGTATCGAGGCTAAGCATCGCTTCGCGTTTCTTTTCATCGAAGCCGTGGCACGCATAGCATCGATCCGAAAGAATCGGTCGAATATCCCTGTTGAAGGAAAGCTTCTTCGCCGGTTCATTCCCTTTCGCAGGAACGATGCAGAGTATCGACGCGAGGATTATCATCCATTGAAAACGATGTCGGCGAGTCATTTCACCTCTCAATTGAACATCATCGAAGTATTCCCTTCCACGGAGAAGCTCTTCCAATAAGCGTAAAGGGATGGCACTTCAGAAACAACCGATATGCGTTGGATAACGACAACAGACAGATCAGAATGAAGTCAACTCGGAATCGCGTTTGATCAATACGAGGATTTGTCGTGACATTCCTTAGCCGTGCGTTGGTCTGTTCGACCATCTTTTGCATCGATGCAATTGCTGAACAGTCGAATCTGAAAAAGGACCTGCCCATTCCCGGCCAGGTCTTCCTGGTTGAGAATCGGACGGCATTCGTCATACCTGCCAAGAATGTTCCGATGCCGGGGCCGAAGCCGTGGGTCTGGTATGCTCCCACGCTTCCGAACCTTCCTAGCCGCGATGAACTATGGATGTTCGAGCGATTCCTTGATGCGGGAATATCGATTGCCGGTATTGATGTGGGTGAGTCGTATGGCAGCCCGGAGGGAAATCGACTCTACTCCGCGCTATATGCCGAGCTGACAGGGACGCGCGGCTACTCGACGAAGCCCGTCTTGCTCGGTCGCAGCCGCGGCGGACTCATGACGTTGTCGTGGGCTTCAGAACACCCCCAACAGGTTGGTGCATTCGCCGGTATCTATCCAGTTTCCAATCTCGCCAGTTACCCTGGGATTTCAAAAGCAGCCAGCGCCTTTCAATTGACACCGGAACAACTTGAATCGCGAATCAAGGACTTTAATCCCATCGATCGATTGACGGCACTGGCACCTGCCGGCGTTCCCCTTTTTGCGATTCACGGAGACGACGATAAGGTCGTTCCGCTCGATGCAAACTCTGGGTTGTTGAAGAGCCGGTACTCCACGCTCGGGGGTTCGATGGAACTGATCGTACCTCATGGCCAAGGACACAATATGTGGCCTGGCTTCTTTCAATCACAGGAATTGGTGGCGTTCGTGAAAGCTCATGCGGGTCTCGGGCTCGTGATCGACTCGCCTTGTGACTACCAGGTCATTCAGCGTCGTTCGAAATCAGAAGGGCTTTTAAAGATAAGTGGCCTCCTTGTCGGACCGAATGTCAAAAACATTCAGTTCGAATATCGACTCTTAAAAAACGATGCTGATGGGAAGTGGAATACACTCTCCGTATCGATCGAAGAAGGGAGATACCATGCCGAGGTGATCGCTCCGACCGGTGGATGGTTTCGTCTCGAGGTTCGGATAAAGAGCGAAGAGAAGATCGTGGGAGCCGCATCGGTCGCGCACGTCGGGGTGGGAGAAGTATTCGTCGTTGCGGGGCAATCGAACTCCGCCAACTTCGGAGAGCAAAGGCAAAAGACCATCTCACAACAGGTCTCCTCTTTTGATGGGAAGTACTGGCGGCTTGCGAATGATCCTCAACCGGGAGCGGAAGGGGAAGGGGGAAGCTTTATGCCACCCCTGGGCGATGCTCTCGCGGAGAGATTTGGTGTGCCAGTCGGATTCGTCGCATGCGGCGCCGGTGGTACAAGTGTTCGGGAATGGCTCCCCCAAGGCGTTACGTTTCCTAATCCACCAACCATTGAGCGTTATGTGCGCAAAAGTAACGGGGACCTTTGGGAAAGTCGGGGTGAGTTGTTCGACAATCTTTGCAGCCGAATGAAATCACTCGGCCTAAATGGTTTTCGTGCTGTGCTGTGGCATCAAGGGGAGAGCGATGCTCATCAAAAGGATGCAACGCGGACACTCTCCGGGACCTTGTATCGAGACTACTTGGCACAAATCATCAAAGACTCGCATCGAGAGATTGCATGGAACGCTCCTTGGTTCGTCGCGCAAGTCAGTTATCACGCACCCGACGATTCATCGTCGATTGATATTCGAAATGCACAGGCATTGCTGTGGAGAGAGAGTATCGCACTTGAAGGTCCGGACACCGATGCACTCACCGGAGCTTTCAGAGATGAGGCAGGGAAGGGGGTTCATTTCAGCGCGACCGGGCTTCGAGAACATGCGAACCGATGGTTTGAGAAAATTGCCCCATGGTTGGACTCGCAAATCAAAAGATGATCCAAATCTGAAAGATGCCGACGTCCATTTATTGGTGAGGTTTCTCAGGCGGAGGGTTGATTGCTTTCGACAAGCAGATTTTCGCTTGTTTCCCGCGGCTCTGTATGTCGTGATTGATTCCGAATGCACTCTGATTCGTTGTTGATAGACTGCTCCGCATCACTCATCGAGGGGGAGTGGTCGGCCGAAGTTGCGGGATGCGGGTCGGATTTGTCCTTGCCATTATTCGTCAACGATTTCGAAATCGTTCTGACTGCCTTTTCATCGGTAACGATGTGAATGGGAACCCCTTTTGGAAAAATGATGGGCGTCGCGACCGCGGGAGCGGTCATGCCAATGATGATCCCCTTCTCTTGTAACGCCAAAGCGATCAGACGCAGTAACGACGATTTCACCGCCAGGGGGTTGGCAATTCGGCTGTTTGTCCAGAAATAGACTTTCACATTGACCAGGCTCGGAGTGAAGTTATCGACAAGCACGGAAGGTTCGGGTGATTTTAGGACGTCTTGATGATCGCGGAGCACTTGCATCGCGATCTCTTGCGTCGCGGAAAGCGAACTGATGTACCCGATACCGATAGTGAAGTCATCACGTCTATTCGGGTTATTCGTGTAGTTTCTTATGTTGCTTTTGTAAACGTCGGCATTAGGAATCTGCACGTAGTTCCCATCGACCGTGTTGATGATGGTCGTTCGAATCGTCAATCGATCGATATAACCGAATGTTCCCATGATTTCGACCAAGTCGCCGATTCGAAAGGGGCGTTGTACGCTCAATAAAACACTGGCGAGAAAGTTCTCGGCGATGTCCTTGAAAGCGACGCCGAGCACCAATCCGAAGAGACCGGTGCCCCCCAGAATAGTCAGTGCAAGTCGCGTCAATCCACTGACGCGAAGAACGAAGTAAACTCCAAGCACGATGACGACAAAGATAATCGTCCGACGAATGACCTCGCGCAGCAGGGGAACTTCCACTCGCGTTTTCAGAACGACCTCCGCAATCCGCCCCGTCACTAATGTGGCAATCCAGGTCATCGCCAGAATGATGATGGCCGCGATCACCGATGGTAGTGAATGAAGGGCATTGACCCACATGTCCCTGAAGCCATCGATCACCGGGCTAAGGTCCCAAAGAGAAGACCGGATGATTTGCATCTTGTTAACGACAGCCGCGACGTCTTGGGTATTGTTGGCGAGCGTCGTGGCCCAGAGCTTGTATTCATCGTTCTTCGCCGTTCCGCTCAATACAACCACACCATTTTTCACCTCGACGGTCGTATCGCCAAACCAGCCGGTCGTCGAGAGGATACTGGTCAATCGTTCTTTGATCTGCTCGTCCGGCGCGGCAGGAATGACGTCGACTTTCTTTGGAATGGGTGGAGCATTTGCCTCTTTCGCAGTCGAAGGCGCGGCAATCTTCTCGGTGGCCGAATCGGTATCGGGCGGAGCCTGGGCCAGAATATTCGCGCAGAAGAAGCAAATAGCACAAATGACTATAGTTCTAATGGAGTGTTTGCTGCACATCGGCATCGCGTAACATCCTTGAGTCGCTAAACAGCTTTCGCCCGCTTCTTCGGTCGATGGATTCTCTTGGATCCACCAGTGCCTCGATCGTTCGAAAGGCTGCGCTTCAGCGCGTCCATGAGGTTGATAACAGGTTCTTCCTCTTCGGTCTCCGGGGTAACGATCGTTTTTCCTTTTCGTTTAGCATTGATGATTTGCTGAACTCGTTCGTGATAACGATTCTTGTAAGCGCCGATGTCAAAATCATCGTTGGTCATCGAACGAATGAGACTTTTTGCGAGGCGAAGATTTTGCGATGAGACAGGTGCTGCTGCTTCTCCTACTCCCACTAATTCCGCATCCCGAATTTCTGGAGCATAATTCAGCATGGCCATGATGAGGATGTCTTCTCGTGGGATGACGGCAGTAAGTTGCTCCTTCCCTGAAAAAACGACTTGGCCGATTCCTAAACGCCCGTCATCGAGCATCGCCCGTCGCATCAGGTGATAAGGTTCTTGATCCCGCGCCCCAGCAGGACTGAGATAATACATTCGACCGTCGAGATAGATCTGATCGAGTCCGTCCTCTGAGATGAATTCCTCAATATTGAGCGTACGTTCTTGCTGAGTCCGCGCTTCATCGAGCTCTTCAGGATCGATTTCAACATATTTGCCTCGCCCATATTCATAACCCATGACGATCTCGTCTTGATCGACCTCGCCATGAATGGGACAGGCTTTGTGATATTCGATTCGACGATGACACTTCGCGTGAAGCTGATGAAAGTGAATGTCCCCCGTCGATCGCGAATAGGCATTGATTGCTTCGACCGAGAATCGCACGAGTCCAAATCGCAAATCCCCACGCCAACTTGCTCGCCATCTAGATCGACCGGATCCCTTTCGCTTCGCTTTCGGCATCGCTGCGCTCCCTTGGGACTAAGCAAGTGAACGCAAACAGTGCGCCGTCCGATCAGATCAAACAACGATTTCATTCGGTGGGCGATTTTGATTTCCTAGGGCGGATAGACTCGATTCCGAATGAGGACATTCGCCGCGACCCCGTCAATCGAACAACAGGTTTTCAGACTCGGCACTTGAATCAAGCGACTTCTTCGAATGTGGACAAGAGCTCGATTCACGTTGAAGCGTGCATTTGTAATGACGTTGATTGCACTGCATGGTCTTTGTCGACTCGAATCAAATGCACGTGGGCATAACATTTGCGTCCGAATCCCCGATTGGAAGATTTGGCAATGTTTCATGACAACCATGGTCTTTTTTTGACCAAGTAGGTCAAAAAAGATTCGGTCATCTTTCCACGCTATATGGCTCACTGCACCGGGAGTTTCACCATGGATAATCAGTCCAGTCGTCGAGAATTCCTTCAGACCGGGGCAGTAGGAGTGACGGCTCTGGGAATGGCCTCCACTCTTCTGGCGAACGAAACGAAAAACGAGGGGGGCATTCCGTTACGTCCGTTTGGAGCCAGCGATCTTCGAGTAAGCGTTCTCGGACTCGGAGGTCATGCGAGTACAAATCCGCAAAAGATGTCGGAAGTCGAAAGCATTCGGTTGATTCATCGGGCGATCGATGAAGGCATCACGTTTATGGATAACGCGTGGGATTATCACGACGGTGTGGCCGAAGAGAGAATGGGGAAGGCTCTCGCAGAGGGTGGTCGGCGCGAAAAAGTATTTTTGATGACGAAAGTATGCGGTCGTACGGCGAAAGATGCGGCCTCAAATCTCGAAGATAGCCTCCGCCGGCTCCGTACCGATCACATCGATCTCTGGCAGTTCCATGAAATCGTTTATGACAACGATCCAGATTGGGTCTTTGCAAAGGATGGCGCGATTCACACTGCGATGAAGGCACTGAAAGAAGGAAAAGTTCGTCACATCGGATTCACGGGACATAAGGATCCAACCATCCATTTGAAAATGCTCACGCATGAAGCACCCTGGGCGGCGGTGCAAATGCCGCTCAACGTGATGGATGTTCATTACCGAAGTTTTCAGAAACAGGTATTGCCGGAACTTCTCCGCAGGAAGATAGCGCCTTTGGCGATGAAAAGCTTGGGGGGAAACGGGTCCATTGTCACTAAGGCGGGGATTTCGGTTCAAGACGCCATTCGTTATGTCCTCTCCCTGAGTCTTACCCACATTTTTACATCGCATTGATCGATCGAATTTCTCAAGAGTAGGCTTTTAGCGAGAGCTTTA
>JAIEPU010000306.1 GCA_019748235.1 bacterium | reverse complement strand
TCAACGCTTGGAATCTCGTATTCGGATTCTGATCGACCAGTTGCTTGATCCGATCGTCAACAATGGAGAGATGGACCTGATCGCCGATTTGGCCTATCCCCTCCCCGCCTCGGTGATTCTCGATATGCTGGGGCTTCCCTGCGACGATTTGGATCGCATTAAAGTCTGGTCGGATGAGTTGGCGCTATTCGTTGGCTCGTCGGTGAACACCCCCGACAAGTACAAGCGTGCTACGGATAGTATCACGTCCATGAACGAGTATTTTCACGCGGCTATCCATCGGCGCAGGCGCACTCCCGGTGACGATCTACTCACTGCTCTCTTAGCCGCTCAGGAACAAGGAGACTTGCTCAGCGATGACGAGCTGGTGGCAACCTGCGTCTTGCTCGTGTTCGCGGGACATGAGACGACGACAAACCTGATTGGCAACGGAATCCTGTCTTTATTACGCCATCCGACAGAACTTTCGCGCCTACGCGATGAACCTGGATTGATGCCTTTGGCAGTGGAAGAGCTGTTGAGGTTTGATGGGCCAGCCGCCTCGGTGGTGCGCATTGCGACCGAGGATATTTCATTACACGGTCAAAAAATCTTGGCGGGCGACCGCGTGTTCGCGATGCTCAATGCCGCGAATCGCGATCCACGGCAATTTGCGAATCCCGAAACGCTCGACATCGCGCGAAAAGAAAATCGCCATCTCGCCTTTGGCCACGGCATTCACTTTTGTATCGGAGCACCGCTAGCGCGCATGGAAGCCAAGCTGGCCATCTCGGCGATTCTTCAGCGATGCCCAAACCTTGACCTACAATCGAGGCCGCTTCATTGGAACAATTCGCTTGTTCTCCGAGGGGTCCGGTCCTTGCCCGTTTCTTTCGACAAAAAGGTGATCGCCTAAGACTCAGCTTCGCAAGAACAAGACATGGCAGGAGGATAAATGAGTCGCACTTTGCCTACCGGTGATCACTATTCGGTCGGGTTGAGCAACGTCGATTGCCACTGCGGAGTGTCGGATCCAGGAAGCTTGATGGTAGACGGCTGCTCGCAGAAGACTCCCCTTTCTGAGCATGGGGAATCGCACCTATTCGACAACTCGGTCGTAACTATGGAGGCGAGTAACCGGTTGCGATTCGTCAAGCCAGTTGATGGCTCAGGACGGTTCACCATTGGCAAGCTGGTGATCGTGATCGGTGAAGAACGAAGCTGGCTTTTGGAGGAAAGGGCTCGCCACTACGTGATGACGGCTCGGCTACCGATGGGTTGCCGCGTTGATCTTTTCAACGTTTCGGTAGGGACGACCGTGGCGATGGATGAAGTGGTGAGACGGTCAATGGTCAGCTGGTGACGGGGTTGATTCGATTTCTACTTGTGCCTGAAACAGCCGGTCCATGAATTGCTCCGGCGTGACATTTGACAGATCATTTCCCATATCCCGATCGAGTTTTTTCAAGGAGGCGACGACCGCGTCCTGCTTTCCGTGTTCAAGCCCTTTGAGCACTTCATTCCATAAACTCATTGACGGTCCTGCCATGTAGGCAAACGGAAGAACCTTGTCGAGTTCTCTGCCAAACATAGCAAGACTGTATCCCGTCACTGATGTGCAGACAGCGACCGCCAAGATTGCGACTACGCCGCTGGCAACCCGCAGGCTCGTCTTGCTACGGAATTCTGCCACGAGCCAAGCAATCACAGCCAGTATCGGCACCAGTAAAAGAAGAACGCCGAACGCACCCATGCGCGAAATTATCCTACCCGAAATTTCCCAGATAGCTTCTCTATAGTCACGGTTGGGTCTAGCTTACCTGCCCGTTTTCGAGTTCACCACAGTCTTCCGGCCGCATTCGAGCAAGGTCCGCTCTTGCTGTCGACCGGAATCCGCGCCTCAGTAGATTGATTTGCGTCCGTTTTTCACTTGAGGATACTTCGTAACCGCTGTGATGGACCGAAGGACTGTGTTTTGTCCCATTTTTCAACGCTCACGGCGGAGCGAGAGCGACGAGACGGCCAGTTCCCTCCAGTTGACGCACACCGAGATCATCCTGGATGCTGCACTCGGTCGTGAGCACCGAGGCGTTGAGAAAGTTAAGATTCATCACGCCGGTGGATGGGATCAACGTCGGCGCGAAGAGAGATGCACATTGAGATGAGGTGGGAAAAATTCCCCCACCCGTCATCCATCGATCGCTGCCGCGAAACGTTAGCGACCAGCCACGCTGGGCTTGTCCTTGATCACCGTCCCGGAGCGGGGAAGATCGCGAGCGTTTGAATGAGGTCTGAAGAATTGACATTCGATCGCAAAGCGCCTTTCTCGGTGGGACGCGCGTTGCGCGAAGAGTTCTGGTCGATTTCATTGAAAACTTATCGGAACTGTATCCAGAAAGACCATGATTCGCTCGCGCGACGCAAACCACACGTCGGCCCCGGCGCTACATGTCCGGTCCCGAAAGACTCTTCAGGAATTCGATGTTCGCGCGACGCTCTTGCTCGGTCAAGTTATGACCAAATGTGGCTCTCGCCTCTCCATTGCGATCAAACACGCTATCGCCTACCCCAAAGCCTTCAGAGGTACCCTCCTTCCTATCGGGAGGTGAAGGAAATCTCTCTCACATAGACTAAGGTCACTGCCTAACAGGGTCCTTCCAACATCTCCTGATGTAATGCACCCTCGGTTTGGCAGTGGAGGTTGCAATGGAAGCTTTCGATCGGGTTCGGATCGTCCAAATGATGAGGCAGGGACTTCCCGAAAAGCTCACTGGAATCATGTAGTGATACTCGTCGCGCCATTCTGGGCTGTCACTTTGCGCGATAGCTCAACTCCATCTGGGCAGAAGTCATTGGATTCACGCTGTGCTCTTCAGCAAGCTTCGAGGCTTGCGGCAGGAGATGACAGCCGATCGAGGACACGACCATGTTTGAACAAGGTTGACGGCGCTACAGTGCGCCAGTCATGACCACCGGGGATGGAGACGGTTAGGGCTTCCGAAGCCGGCCATTGGCTCGTTACCCACTTCAAGGGAGAATGAATAACAATGTTCATCGAATTCATGCCCCGCATGGCGCCAGAATCATTAGAGCGGCCGTAACGACTGAAGTCATTGCAGGACCTGTACGCTACTCATTCTTAAGGGTACTTTCCGATGACCTTGCGAAGCCTGTTCGCCGAACTCTTGCTCGGAGTCTTCATCGCCTCCGCGGCGCATGCATCGGCAACGCTGACGAGTCCTCGGTTCGTGCTCAAGTTCTCCTCCGAGGGACAAGTAGCCTCATTGATAAAACGTGACGATGGATCAGAACTGCTGAACCTGAGTAACCCAGGTCTAGGCCTTTATCTCAAAACTCGTGACACAGCACCAATCCGCTTTACGAAGATTGCTGTAGAAGCGAACAGGTTGGTTGCCGCAACGGAGGCTGGCTATCCGCGCGTGACGTTTCGGATCAGCGATGCCGATCGCTACTTGGCCTTTCACATCGAACGAGTGGAAGCCGTCCCGAATTCATCGGACTACTCCCTTCACTTCGAAATGAATTTATCAACTCCGCTAAGAGTGATTGAGCTCGACTATATGACTGAGGCCAACATGGGCGCTAACTTGCGTGTCGACTGGCGACACCTATGGAACCGAGATCCAAGCAATCCACTCGGCGGTTTCGCTCTTTACTATCCAGAAAGCGAACAGGACGAGGACGACACCCTACTGCGTATTTGGGTAGGTGAGAAGCTGCCCCATCCTCAAGTATCAGGGGAGTGGAATACTGTCGAGGCTCAGCAATGGGTTGACCGATGGTTAGAGATGCACGGCGATCAAAGCCGCTTTTGGATCCACGCCCGCGACGAGAAGGAGCTGTATGATGCGGTTCCCTATGCCGAGAAAGCGGGTACTCGCGATATCTATCTCTTCACCGACGTATGGAGGGGCGGCGACACGGAACGCTTTTGGAATGTGAAACAGATGAACTGGGGAATCAACAAGAAGGTATTTCCCAAAGGCGAAGAAGATCTCCGCGCTTTTGCCGATCACCTCTGTCAGCGGAACCTGAACTTAAAACTTCATTGGATTAGCGGAAGCATCGGATTCAAGGATCCCAAGTATGTGGGGACGCGTCCCAACCCACACCTTGCGAGTTGGGGACGAGGCACCGTCATCAAGGGGTTCGATTCACAGGCGAGAACGATATTATTTCGCCCCGACCCCGGAGTCCAAATGCCTTTCCGACTACCGAATGCTACCTGGGAGCAACATTACACCCATCCTCCCGCGCTGCATCCCTGGTTCGACTTCGAGTGGGTGGTCGTCGGCGACGAAATCATTCATGTGGGATCATTCGAAGATACGGATAAACCCGTTTGGCGTTTAACTAATTGTCGTCGAGGCGAGTTTAAGACAAAGGCCGTCGCGCATGATGAAGCAGCGCCCCTTCGAGGCCTGATCTCTGCTTATAAAGCGGTTTTCATGCCAGAGAATGATTCTCCCCTTTTGGAGGAAGTGGCCGCCGAGTATGCGGGAATGCTCAACCGCTGCGGAGTTTCGCATGTGGAATTCGATGGGGCAGAGATTCACACGTACAACGGTAGAATGTGGGGATTCCGAAAGTTCGCTTCGCTAGTTTACCAGCATCTCGATCATCCTGTCACGACCTACACGAGTTCAGGATCACCTCCCCCCTGCAATTTCGAGTATCGCCTCAACGCCACGAAGCACACCTGGCCTGGTCGCGATAAGGGAATCGTCCCCGTGCTTTTGGATGAGTCTTATCGACCGGCAAGCAATTTACTGGATGCTCATTGGGGGTTGAGCCAGATGTCCGCCCACGGCTCCTCGATTTACAACATCATGAAGCCTGACCCGATGTTCGGTGTCAACGTCCGGGCACTGCGCGTTCACGGCTTGACGGAGGAACTCCTAAAGACGGCTCGAAACTGGAAGGAAGTCAATGGGCTCCTTTCCGCAGATCAACGCGAGCGAATGCGAAAGACACTTTACTTCGCCCCAGATCCGTGCGCGTAGGCTGGCAATCATGAGAAATCGCGAGTGATTCACGTTTTAAGTAAACATGCAAATCGTTTTGAAATTCATCCCACTCAAGTGCTGTGTCGACCAGGGGACGCCGACACAGTCTGGCATGATGGCCAGGAGCACGGCGCGATTTCGCCCCGTCAATTCCTCAAACCCGGCAGCGACTTCCTTCGACTCGTGAATCCGTACAAGCCGCAAGCTCCCAAAGTCATTCTTCGCTGTCTATGGGGAATGGATTACGAAGGTCCGACGGAAGGAGCGGCGGTTGGCCAAGGGAAGGATGTTTCAGGGGCCGACAAGGCGTTCGATTACGCCAAGATGGCGCTCCATCAGATTGCCGGGAGTGCTGCATCGACGAACATTTTAGTGCAACCGGTGGCGGACGAACTGCGAAATAAAAGTGATGTATCCATTCAAGCGGATGGTACTGGGCTTTTGCTGGAAGCGTGCAATCAGACAGATCAAAGCATCGTCCGTGAAGATCAACTTCCTGAATGGAGTCGAACGCTGAACATGACCAAGCACCGGGGACTTGGCTTTTGGGTCACGGGCGATCAGAGCGGTGCGATTCTGACGATTCAAATTCCCGGAGGTGATTACGTCGTTCCGATTGATTTTGTAGGGCGTCGCTACATTGAAATTCCAAATGCTCAGGTTGCGTGGAGCACGGGCTATTGGGGATGGCGCATGGGAAGTAAAAGAACTTACTACAGCGATGTTCGTTGGCTGAAAATGGGTTTTGGTATCTTGCCCCCGAAAAGCCATCCGCGTGTTCGAGTGGAAGGGCTTAAGGCATTACGCGAGATCGCAACGGAGCTTCGAAATCCAGTACTGCGAATCGGCGATGCCTCGCTCAAAGTAGACGGCGTTTTGGAGAGTGGCCAGTATTTGGTTTGGGACAACGAGGACATGTGCGAGGTGTTCGACGCTAATTGGCACCAAGTTGGAACGCTGCCGGTGATTCGAGACCGCTTTTCCTGGCCGAACGGTGAAGCGGAATTCAAGATCGATGCGGATGCTGGAGCGATCTTACCTTGGGTCGAAGTTCAATTGCTCACACGCGACGATCCGATCGCCGTTCCGCTGACGAATTGATGGCATGTTCCAGGGAGCCTGCGACGGGGACGCAACCTGGACCTTTCTCATCGCCCGGCCTGACCGACCGCAACCGTTTCATTGCCGGAATAATAAGCCAAGCCGTAGCTTGTTTCCCTTCCTTCGGCGCCGAATTGGCTGCTACCGCCGTGGCAAGGTATCTGGATGTGAAGTAGAACAGGACAAGAGCCAGTAAGCCGCTTACTCCATCGGCGCAATGAACGTTTACAACTTAGGCGGTCGAGAATCGTCTTTCTGACGTGATGAGCGGGTTTGTTTGATTCCAATTACGCGATAAACCGCCACTGATGCCAGGATCAAGCCTATCGTCACTGCAATCGTTCCTACGGTGATCCTGACCCTGACACCCAGAAGGTGAGTGAAGACGATCGCAAGTTGCCAGAGTGCGACGAAGTCCGTCTTCTCCGTCGAATGTGGGGTGACCGGAGAACGTGAAATGGGAATGACTGGAAGCGATGTAATGAGCAAGACGAGTGATGCCTTGATTAGGAATCGTCCCCATTGTCTCAGAGGATTACTTCTCATGACCAGTCTTTCGCCACGATGAATCGGGAAGGAACTCGGAAAACGAGAATTCCGTTAACTCATGAGATATATCGCGAAGAAAATCGAAAACGGACGGGCGGTCTGAGAGAAAACTGAAAAAGCCAGCGATTCGATACGTGTCATTGAATTCGGCAACCGACTACGGACCGACGCAGGAACTGTCGAGAAGTCGTTCCAGTTGGCGGGAGTATCTGTGCCAGACAAGCGTGAGAATTCAAAGCAGTGTTCTTCTGACACCCCTCAGTCGCGTTTGAGCCAGTCTCCAGAGTCGCATCGGAAGCGATTCGTATCGACTTCACGGCGAGATACTGGTGCCGTCGCCGATAGGGATGACGTTTGAGAAAAGGCACGATTTCAGCTTTTTTTTGGGCGTCTCGGATCTCCTTTTCAAGATTTCAATAAAAGTTTGTCCCAATCCAGTGCCTTCCGCGATCTTCCTTTTGCCGAGACAATTGTTTCGGAAAGACGTCTGAGGGGATGACGCGAGGGATTGCTCAGTCGTCGGCGAACAGTTCACTCGAGAATTCCGATTCTCGTGCTTGATGTGTACCAGATGAAGCCTTGCCCGTAGTAGGAAAGGTGCGAATCCGTGTGAACGCATCGCGAATTCAATGCCTACTCGACTGTAGGTGCATCATTTTGCTCTTCTCTCGATTGACACCTCTGTTGACTAAGGGCGATGATGGATTTTGAGTGGATTAGCGGATCATTTCTGTCATCCCCTATCCGTGCCGTGGCTCAGTCCGGTAGAGCGCCTATTGCTTGAAAAAGCCAGGAGGTCGTGGGTTCAAATCCCACCGGCACGTTTTCAATGGATGAATGTTGGCAAGCTGAAGTCTGTTGTCACACGTCGGCGAATAGTAGAGATGATTTAGCAAACAAGAGGTTTTGAACGGAAGCGATAGGGAGATTCACCATGCCGGAATCGGATAATCCCCAGATTCCTCCCGGGCTGCTGGCGCCTATCCCGCGACGCGTACGTATGTCCCCTGATATTCGGCAGGTGCATATCACTTTTCTGAGCGTGCTCCTTGGAATTGAATTGCTCCTCTTCGGCGGCGTTTGGCTGCTGAATCGATACTATTTCGTCAAACCGATCGCCGCATTACAGTCCCGCGGTGTGAAAGCCGAGGGGAAAGTAACTTCCATCACCTCATCGCGTATAAGGGGTGGTGGAGGAAGTTACCAATACACAGCCCACTTTGAATTCCCGATCGCGAGCGGCGGTACCCAAACGGGAACCTTCGGAGCTGGTCCCGGTCATACGCAGGTGGGCGACGCTGTGCCGGTCATCTATCTTCCGGACGATCCCTCGCAGTACATCATCGCTCAAGAAGTCACCGACGAACACTTCCGCGGCGAAGACAACGAACATCATACTGGCTTTCAAATGGCGATGATCCTGGGAGGAGGATTGGCGGTGCTAATGAGCCTGATATTGCTCCCTTCACTGTGGAGTGATTTGCGCGAAGTCCGGTTCGCGCGTTGGGCTGAACTTGTCATGGGAGAAGTTGTGACGTTGACTGATACGGGATACATCTACGCCTACGAATTGCCGAAGCTGGGCCGTATTGAAGAGAATGTGGAGCTCGGTTTCTTTCCGAAGGTGACCAAAGTGGGGCAACAGATTCCCATTCTCTATTGGCGGAGCAATCCTCGGTGGAGAAAGCCTGTCAGCCAATTGAGTAACGTGGAGTTTCTGCCCCCAAAACATTGAGCACTGCTTCTTTTCATCAATGGAAATAACCATTGCGAGGATCATGAACCGTCGCGCCGTGCTTTTCTAAGGATGAGCCCACTTTTGTTGAGATGCAGGCAGCTTATGGATCCACCCGATCGAGGAGCGGCTCCTCCCGAGAAACTCATTGATCGCTTGGAGACAGAGCTTCGGATGGTGTTCTTGATGAGAATGGTTCTCAGGCACCAAGAATTGGGAACTGTCAGATGCGATAAAACTCTGCCAAGTAGTTCGAATCATCGATATTCGCTGTTCAGCGGAAAATACTTTGTCCGGTTCGCCACAACTCTGCGATGAAGATTGCATGAGATGCTCACAGAGCATCGTCGATAGGACCACTTCTACGTTGGTTATAGTCAGCGTCCAATCCGGAGAATTCTCATGACCAATGAACGCGTCGTGATCAACATGAAATCGAGCACCGGCGAACAGATCCCTTGCGAGATTGTTGACATCTTTGAGTTCATGGAATGCGATTACGCCTTATTGCTCAAGTTGGCTGATGAATCAATGGTGATCATGCGGATGGGAATAAAAGAGGGTAAGACCATCTTCCGATCCATTGAAAGTGAAGAGGAGTTCAACCGGGTCGTGGAGCACGTTCAAGAGCTGGCAGCAACGCACGGGGAATGATGCACCCCATTTGATTCAAACATCCGATGAAGCTCGATGGAGAACCACAATCATGCGTCGGCATACTTTGTCGCATATTCGAGAATTGCCCGAAACGATTTCGATTCCAGATGACGGCCGCGTCTTGTTTTTCAAACGTGATCGAGATCAGTTTTTCTGGTTGTCACACTTTCACGCAGCGTCCATTGAAATCGAGGGTGAGACTTGGCCTACTGTCGAACATTATTTTCAGTCCCGGAAGTCGCATGATCCTGAGTATCGATGGGTGATTCAATCCTGCGTTCATCCGGGAATGGCCAAACGATTCGGAGCCTCGCCGGACGGTCCGAGAAAAATTGCCGGTCAATCTTGGTTTCGCACCCACGGCCAGAAGCATCGCGACGATTGGCGCGATGTCCGGCTTGACATCATGCGGCAAGCCGACATGGCCAAGTTTAGTCAACATCCGAAACTCCGCGAATTGCTCATTTCCATCGGAGATGCAGAAATCGTCGAGGATACGACGATGGACGACTTTTGGGGAATTGGCCCTGATGGTCAGGGTAAGAATTGGGCCGGACGGATTCTGATGGAAGTGCAACGGGAATTACGAGCGAGCAGAATGACATGAGCCAATCACTGGAACACATTTTTCTCGACATGGATGGCGTCATCGCCGACTTTGTGACCATGGCAGTGAAATTGCACGGACGAGCGGACGTATTGGAAAACTGGCCGAATGGAGAACGCGACATTCCCAATCTCTTGAATTCATCCCGTGGCGAATACTGGAAATTGATCGACGCCCAGGGAGCTGATTTCTGGTGCTCGATATCGCCGTTCCCGTGGCTGAACGACTTGGTATCGATGGTTCGCGAATTCGCGCCGATGACCGTGCTTACCAAGCCTTCACTCTCGCCGGCGTGCGCAGAGGGGAAAATCCGGTGGCTCTATAAGCAATTCCCTCCGGTCAAGGGACGGCGCTTTTCTGATTTTCTCATCGGATCTCGCAAAGATCTCCTGGCGAACCCCCGCCGAGTGTTGGTCGATGACGACGACGACAATGCGGAGAAATTTCGCAAGGCTGGTGGATGTGCTATCGTGTTTCCCCAACCTTGGAACAGCAATTTCGCCGTGGAGAACAGGCTGGACTACGTTCGAGAGCAATTGAATCAGTTCGCATGGCAGTGAAGACGAACGTTCGAATGGGTGGGAAAAACACTCTGCCTGTCGGGTTGTCTTCGCAGTATTCTGGATCGTGTTCCCACACGACATCCTAAGATGCTGCGAGATTGACTGATGAGTGAAGATGAATCGTTTGCCGACTTGATCGCCCGCGTCCGCGCTCGAGACGCCGCGGCGATGGAAGAAGTCTTCCAACGTTTCGGCCCCGCCATCTTACGCACAGCGCGCCTGCAAATGTTCAACTCGCGCTTGCGGCGAATGTACGAATCGGCCGACATCGCGAACTCCGTCATGAAGAGTTTTCTAATACGGATCGCCGACGAGGGAAACTCCTGGAAAATCGACGAACCCGGAGACTTGGCGAAGCTGCTGATTTCGATGACCGACCACAAGGTAATTACAAAGATTCGGCGGGAGACGGCTCAGAAACGTGGAGGAGGCAAGACGGACAAGCCGTTGGACGAAGGAATTCAAATTGGGGATGATCGTCCGACTCCGGAAGAAATTGCGATCATTCAGGAAGAGGCCGCACGCTGCTGGGAATTGTTGGACGAGGATACTCGCTCATTGTTCCACATGCGTTATCGCGACGAGCTGAGCTGGAACGAGATCGGGGCCAAGCTGGGACTTTCCGGCGACGCTAGCCGCAAGAAACTCGAACGTGGTCTGAGTGAAGTTCGTCGAAAGATCGAACAAGATTCTGAGGAATGATAGCACGCCGTCCCGAGACCGTTGCGGGCAACGGGATGAGGATCCATCATGCGCGAATCGCTGGAAGGACTGCAGACCGTCATCCTGATGGATCAGCATGACCGCTGGGAACATGGCGATTGTCCATTGGTCGAAGATTATCTCCGTGAGATTCCCGACCTCGCAACAGATACCGAGCGGCTACTCGATGTGATCTATCATGAAATCTTGCTCCGAGAACAAGCGGGACAAACACCCGAACTATTAGAGTACTTAAAGCGCTTTCCAGAATTATCCGATTCGCTTCAACTTCAATTTCAAGTTCACTCAGGAATCTCGGGAACAAAGATTTCGGACGATGAAGAACGCGCCGGTTGCTCCCCTCCGGTCATCAATGGGTATCGCATCATTCGAGAATTAGGACGAGGGTCTTACGGGATTGTCTACGAAGCTTGGGAACAGGCCCTGAAGCGATCCGTCGCGCTTAAAATTCTTTCCGACACTGAGAACGCAGATGATTGGTCACTTCGCGAGGCACAGGCAATCGCGCAACTCACCCATCCGAATATCGTGCCGGTCCATGCGGTCGGAGAAACCGAGGACGGGGTTTTCTTCTCGCAAGACCTCATTTCTGATGGAACGCTGGCGGAGTTTTGCCGCGGGATGCGACAGGATATTCGTGACTCAGCGGCGATGGTGGAAACGCTTGCAATCGCAGTCGAATATGCTCACCAGAGGCAACTGATTCACTGCGACTTGAAGCCCTCCAACATCCTACTCCGTGTGAAATCGACGCGTCCCAAGGTAGCATCCGAGCGACGGCTCTCGGATTTCGACCCCTTGATTTCCGATTATGGTCTAGCCATTCATCTCGACACCGAAAGCCGAGCTTTTCAAGGCCACTTGCGAGGAACACTGCAATACATGGCGCCGGAACAAACCGGACAGACAGGCATGTCCATCGGGCCTGCCACTGACATCTATGCACTCGGTGTAATCTTGTACGAATTGCTCACCGGTCTCCCTCCGTTTGCCTCCGAATCGAAACTAACGACGTTTTTGCAGATAAGACATGCTCAGCCGGTCGATCCGAAATCCCTAAGACCCGATGTTCCAAGTGATTTAAATGCGATTTGTTTGGCATGTTTGAATAAAGAACCAGCCAAGCGATATCCGACTGCTGCGGCCTTGAGCGAAGATTTGAGATTTTTTCTCGACGGCTTCGCTCCAACCGTAGTCTCGACCGGCATGTGGGGTCAACTCGGGCGATGGTGCCGGCGGCGACCGGTCTCTGCTTCCTTGTCAGCGGCGATGTTCCTGCTGCTGCTGGGAGGAATCGGCCTGACGGTGCGGCAGGAACTGCAGAATCAATTCACCGCAAGCCTGGTACGAAAGCAGCGTGCGGCGACTTATCGAAATCAAATCTTGTTGGTTGCAAAAGCCTATGAATCGGCGGACATCGGCAAGGCCGAAGAGTTATTAGACGAAACCGATCCGAATGAGCGATCCTTTGAGTGGTTCGAATTGAAACGCCGCTGCGTGGGAACGCAGTCTCGAATTTCATGGCAGGGGCATGAGACGAATCAACTCTCTGTAAGCCCCGATGGGAAGGTGCTGGCCGTCGGGGATGCCGTCGATCAAATCACATTAGTCGATCTACAGACACGGAAACCGAGCCAGGTCCTTGATGGTCATGAAGTCCGTTTGACCCCGCCGGTATTTCATCCTCGAGTGACGGCGGTGGCCGCCGCTGGAATTGATCATGAGGAAAACTGGATCTGGCTTTGGGATACCGCGACCGGCCGAGAAATTCAGAAAATTGGTCCTTTGCGGGGAACTCCATTGGATCTGGTTTTCGTGAACCACGGCGACCAGATCATCATCGCGAGTTGTCACGATCGAGACGTGAGCCGTCCGTTTGTCATCGAAACGTGGGATACGCAAACCGGGAAAAGAACAGCGGAAATCTTGACGTCTCCGTCCGACCAGCGGTTTACCCCGAAAGCTCGACTCAGTCCCGACGGTAAATGGTTGGCCTGGACGCCGAGCACGCCGCTGCCTGAAGGGAGTAGTCATCGACATCAGGTCGAACTAATCGACGCCCAGGCCGGAACTGTAACATTCACACTGAGTGGTCATGACGAGCGAATCACCGCCCTGGCCTTCAGTCCAGACTCTCGTCTGCTGGCGACATTCGACGATCGACGCGGAGCCTTTCTGTGGGATCCTCTGACCGGGCAGTTGGTGCATCGATTGACAGGATTGGCCGACGCCGTGTTGTCGTCTAGTTTCAGTCGAGACGGAAGCACCATCGTCACTGCTGGTCGCGATCAGCTAATCACCCTTTGGAATTGCAAGTCGGGCGAGCGAATTGAGGTCCTCCGGGGTCATTCCAGTTTGGTTTGGGCGGTAGCATTCGGACCGTCTTCTACCGAACTTTATTCTGCAGATAACAATCGGCAGATTTTTTGTTGGCAGACAGACGGACGCCGACCTTTGGAATTCACGACTTCGCCGGCTGTCACCCGGATGGCATTCAGCAGAGACGGCAACACGTTACTACTTTCTGATCTTGGGGCAGGTTTCCAAAGTAGAGACCTGAACTCTGGAGCATCCACACGGTTTCCTGAGAGGGTGTTGGATTTTGCCATCTCTCTAAAGTCGGATGTTATTGCCGCGGTGAACGAAAAAGGGGAATTACAAGTCGGTTCACTGACAGATCCTAAAGGTTGGTCGTTCGTTAAAACGGCAAGGACAGTTGCGGCGAACGGATCCGCGCCGCTGATCGCAACCCCAGATGGAAAGTTCGTGCTCGCGCTGGATGCCTCAGGAAATGAAATCCTGGTAATTGACGCTTCTCGGAAGGAACTTGTCGAGACAATACGATCACCAGGTCCACGGTGGCTCGCATTGGCGTGCTCCTCTGACTGCAAAACGATTGCCGCACTGGGTGATGATCGAACAATTCAGGTCTGGAGTTTCAGTGAGCGGAAACTAGTTCGAACGATAAGAGCCGAATTTCCTCTGCGAGCGATCGCCTTTCGCCCGAGTAGCGATGAAGTTGCCGCCATTCACCAACAGGATAGATTCGTTGAATTCTGGAATGTCCGTACGGGCGGATGGGTACGCCGAATCACCGGGCACAAATTACCGATAACTCGTCTTTTATTCACTTCCGACGGCAAACGATTGATCACCGGCAGTGCCGATCGAACCGTGAACGTCTGGGATTACGACACGGGCGAATTGTTGCTGACACTCTCCGACTTTTCGGATGAGATTCGCGGCCTCGCGCTAAGTCCGGATGATCATCATTTAGCCGTGGCGAGCGGGATGAATCCCGACCAATCGGTTATAACGGTTTTGGGTGGATCAGCGGCTCATTGACGTGTTGTTCCCCGACTCAGGGAGGGTCCCATGCGTTCTCCAATCGTCGAATGGACTTTCGTTGTACTCTTCATCTATCAAGGGACCGCATGGTCACAAGAGATGGGGGTCGAAAGGCTCTCCGGCCATGACTCGAAGCCGTCGATGGAACTTGCCGCGCCGGAGACGGACATCGCTATTTATGAGACCGAACTCCGTTATCGCATGATCGTACAATTGATCGGTTTCATCGTCGCTCTTGGCGTGCTGCACCTGATTCAAGTCAAGTTGAAGATCAATCGTGCCTATTTCTGGTTCGTGGTTGGTGGCGTGATTCTAATGTTTGCATTAACCAGCTACCTTCCGAAATCCGATCCGAACAAACCTCGACCGCAAACGGATGACTCCCCCACGTACGCACCGACTCACGCCCAGTGATCGTCGGATCACGTGCGTCGGTTTTGATAATTGACCTCCAACCAGTCGCCTCAGGGGCAGTTCCTGAAATGGGCTGAAACCGTTGATTGTCATCGGTTCAAGTCGATTCCTTGCGACGGCCGCTTCGGACCCTCTCTAAGTTTTTTGCGACGCTTTTGTCCGATGAGCGGGCCGATTGCGATATTCCATGTAGTGATCGATCAATTCGTGCAGACGAGGAGTCAAAGACATGTCATTCAAGAGAGCGATCGGAGCGGCGGTTGTGGTAGTGGGGATCGGTTGCCTGGGTCACTGGGTCGATCGAAGCTTCTTTCATCCAACCTCGGCAGATCGTGCTTTCTTCTATCGGATCGCCGATGAAGGTGGGCCCATCGCCACGCAAGGTCGAGGTCCAGCATCAATTTTTCTACTGCTGGCAATCGGGGCCATTGGTTACGGTCAAAAGCTTATAAACGAATGATTCGATCGCCCCAGAATCGTTCAGGACCTCCGGTTCACGATTTGAGTTGGCGAAGCGATGGATAACAAGACCCCGCTAAATATTTGGTCACGATCCGAGGAAGAGATCGGTCGGTTGATGTCGCACTTCGCGCACACGCCCTTTGTGCTCGACGGAGTCGAGTTCGGCTCCGTCGAGGCATACTACAGTTGGCTCTTGGTTGTCGATGACCCGAGGAAACGTGCGAAAATTGCTCCCATGTGGGGGGCCCGTCCAAAACATGCATGCCCAAAGATTGTCCCCGATTTCATCGAATATCATGGGATACAAATCAAAACCAACACACCCGAACATTATGGACTGATTTATCGGGCCAATCTGGCAAAAATGAAGGCCCACCCACACATTGCCCGCGCATTTCTAGCGACTCATCCCCGTCCCATTGTCCATACCCTGCCTGATAAGAACGACTCCCACGACATTTTCTGCGACATCATGCGTCGGCTCCGCGATGAACTTAGGACTGATGCTCGGCTTGATTGAACTCTTTAGGGACTTTGGAGCAGGATTTTTTCCTCAATGCGTCCGACCTGTCGTTTTTTTTCGATGTTCTGATTGAGCAAACACTTCAGACATTAAGGAAGGACGTCCTAGCCGCTGACGTTTGATCGCAACCATTGGAGATTAACCATGAGACTACATTCATTGGTCTGTTTCGTACTCATTGCGGGCATGGCTTCCCGATTATCGGCCGAGGAGCTTCATTTCGACGGAGATGCTGGCGTGCACAGTCTGGCAGAGCCAGTTCAAAAATCATTTGTGTGGTCAAAGAATCTAACGACCGCCATCGCTGAAGCCGAGAAACTCGATGTTCCCCTCGTTATTGTCTTCGGTAACACAAACAGCGTGCTCACTACGAATTACCTTGTGGAACTGGGGGCCGATGGATTGAAGGAATTCGCGGACAAAGCAGTTTTTGTTCACGTGGCAATACCATCGAGTGATGCGGAATGGGACGACCCATTGGCGATGAAAATGGTTCAAGAGTTAAACTTAAAGGTCTCTCCAACAATCTTGGTCATGTCTCCCAACCCGTTCGTGCTGATCGAAGGTTTTCGAATCGAGGGAATTGTCGAGATCAGCGAGTTGAAGTCGCAACTCGATCGCGGACTGGCGTGTGCAGTGTCTCCCGACAAAACCTGGCGTCAACCGACGATTGAAGGAATCGTGAAGCAGTTGTCTGATGCCATGCATAACGGCGATCTACTCATGTATACCGCATGCATGTCAGAACCCGTGCGATCGACCATGAAGCGGTGGATGACCCAGCAAATCGCCATTGGCAATTCCAAACGGCGACTCCTGGCTGCCCTTGATGCGAGATTTGGTGTGCAGGTTGACCGGCTTTCGGTTATTGAGGACGATGATGTCGTGGCGGCGGAATTGCGGAAAGTCACCCATGTACGGCTCCTCGATGTAGTTACCGAGGGAGAGAGGATCGAGATAACCGTCCTGTTCACTCGGCAGAATCAACCGGGAGAGATCAGTCAATCAGAACGCCGAATAACCCTTGTCAAGGAAGAACACGGATTTCGAATGGAGAGCATGCCAGGCGAATCATGGTCCGAGAGTGCCAATCAGCTCGTTTCACAGATGGCGCCACTAATTGCCGATCTTGACCGTATTGCGGACGGTGTCGCCTCTGGCATGTTTCCCAATGCCTCCTCAGCCTTGGAACTGGCGAAATCTGCGTACCAGCAACGAACATCTACGACGGCGACGGTGAGCAAATAGATTATAAATGCCATAGTCGTCGTGGAATCGATTCGTGCCAGAGACAGAAGCCTCCGATGAATACGATCACCCCTCGCTTGTCTATCACAAGGATGCAGATGATGCGCCGCATTGACCTCAAGGTTGTCTTGATGATGATCGCGATGATGGTTTCTAGTGCTTGGGCCGATGATCCCCCAAAATTCACCGGTCGCATCGATCCCCTCCAGGCAATGCGTGCGTTGCCTGGAGTGTTTCAAATTCACGTTGTCGGCAATTTGGAAATTCATCCTCCAAGATCGATCAAGCTTCGGCTAGAGGGGCTTGATGAAGAATATCGACAAGCTCTGGCCGCAGGCGAATTTCCACGAGAAATACCTGTTGGCGTATTTAAATGGATTGCCGTTGCCGCAGACCCCAAGAAGTATCTGGTTTCAGAAGATGGCGGGGAAGTCATTCGCTTTGAAGATCGGAGCTTCGGTTCCGGCAGCGGCTTCGCAATCAGCCGAGAAGGGATTGTGCTAACGAATCGTCATGTGGTGGAAGACCAGGAAAACCGACCACTAAGCCCTGAAAACTTAAATGACATCAATCCTGCTTGCCTTACAGATTTACGAAACACGCTTCAGCAATCACTTGGTCCCTGGATGGGCGATCGAGAACTGGGGGCGTGGGTTGAATCTAAAATCATGAATTGGCTGGGTGAACATTGCCGCATGACGGCGCGGACTAAACAGGTCGTGGTCGCCGTTGCGTACACGGATCCCGATGCATCAGTCGCCTCCAGTCTATTTGGCTTAGCCGTTGATCGCCGCAAGCCGATTCTTGTGGCCGCAAAGGTTATTGCGAAGGGGGCTTCCGGTTTCCCCACCGACGTGGCAATACTCAAAATTGACGCGAACGTTTTTGATGCGCTCATTTGCCTGCCGCTCGCAAAACCGGGTCAGGCGAAGGAATCGAATCGTATCTATTCGCTAGGTTTTCCAGGCTATATGTACAACGAAGCGACCATGAGCCCCGCCGAGCTGAGCCAGGTCAACGTGAATCCCGGCACGATCCACTGGGTCCCCGATGATAATGCTCGAAGTTCCAAAGACGCTAGTCTCGCGCGGCGCATCAAGCCCATGTTGAAGGACCTCAATGAAATCGAACGGCGACTGATCGCCGTGACCGCAATTATTCGTCCCGGCTCGAGTGGTGGCCCATTAGTGTTGGAGGACGGCACCGTCATCGGACTCAACGTGGCCTTCCGAGGACATTATGATCCTGTTCGGGCCGGCGGAGTGTTGGCCGGGAAAGCGTCTCAGAAATTCCTGTCGCAATCGCTAACTGGCGAGGAGTCCACACAATCACTCGATCTGGCGGTCCCGATTGAAGTCGCCCTAAAATTGCTAGACGAACAGAGTATCAAGCCCGATCCGGGTCCAACGACAGTCCTGTGGCGGGAGGGAATGGATTTGTTCGATGCCGGCAAGCCAGCGGAGGCCATGGTCAAATTCGCAATCGTTGCCTCTAACCAAAACATTTCCAAAGTGGCGAACAAACCTTACGAACCGAAGAAACAACCCATTCGCATCGTCAGTCCATACGTGCTGGAGATGATGGAACTCTGCCGTAAGGCGGCAAAGTAAGCTGTTCTTTATGGCCTATTGAAGAATTCCAAGCATCATACTGGCGATGAAGGAGACATAAAACATCGCAAGGAACATCGCTCCGAGCTTCTCATAGAGGGTGGCAACTCGACTCATGCGTTTGAGTCGACCCACGGGCCGCTCTGCTCGGTCTCGGTCCCAGTCAGAGTGAGCGTTCGGCACCCTTTGATTTCGCTCGCTCTGGATGGTGACGATGAAACCCGCGTCGGCCAACTCTCTACGAGTCTCATCACTGTTGTGAGCCCGGTCAACAATGACCTTCACTGCCGAACATTTAGCGGACTGAAGTTATCATTGGTCATTGCCTATCCTGGGAATCAATAGGCCCTCTTGTTGCGTCGCACCGAACAAAGAGTGGTCCGGTGCTACCCGTCTACTCACTTCACAACCGATTCTTCACGAATTCACGGGGTGCTTGCCTTCGGGGGTGCACCGCACGAACCAACATGCCTATCGAACGAGACCGCTCAAGAATTCACCGGAAAAACGCGAGTTCTGGGGAGAACCATTTGGTGCACGGGCGAGCTCTGAAATAGGATGGATCCATCCTGATAGCGCTACCCGAATTCGTCCAAATCAATGTGGAGTAATTCGATGACATCAGTGCGTCTTCGTTCGATCACTGCCATCACTTTCTTTTCCCTCGGCCTGATGGTGGGAATGACTGGTCTCGCCTCTGGCCAGGCAAAGAAACCAAACATCGTTGTCATCTGGGGAGACGATATCGGCATGTGGAATGTCGGTGCGTATACGCATGGCATGATGGGCCGGACGCCTAATATCGATTCGATCGCCAAGGGGGGCATCCTATTCACCGACCATTATGGTCAGCCGAGTTGCACGGCGGGTCGGGCGGCTTTCATCATGGGGCAATTACCCGTTCGCACGGGCATGACCACGATCGGCATTCCGGGCTCAACACGCGGTATCCAAAAGAGTGATCCGACACTTGCCGAGGTCTTGAAGTCTCAGGGATACGCCACGGCGCAGTTTGGCAAGAATCACTTGGGAGATCGCAACGAGTTTCTTCCGACGGTGCACGGCTTCGATGAGTGGTTCGGCAATCTCTATCATTTGAATGCCGAGGAAGAGCCCGAGGAGTTGGACTATCCTGGGCAGAAGAATCCCGAGTATAGGAAAAAGTTCGGCCCGCGCGGGGTGCTCCGTACGAAGGCGACGACCAAGGACGATCCGACCGTCGACCCGAAGTTCGGCAAAGTCGGAATGCAGCAGATTGAGGACACCGGTCCTCTCACACGCAAACGAATGGAAACGTTCGACCAGGAAGTGACTAATGAGACGCTGAAGTATCTCGACCGAGTGGGAAAGGGAGATAAGCCCTTCTTCGTTTGGTTCAATTCCACCGCCATTCATATCTGGTCGCATTCCCCGCAAAAATACATTCAGCGGGCAGTCGATGAAGGACGGGCAGAAGAAGATGTCGTGCGAGCGAAGATGATCGAGCATGACGAACAGATCGGATCCATTTTGAAGAAGCTGAAGGATCTGGGCGTCGAGGATAACACGATCGTTGTTTACAGCACCGACAACGGCAACGAGTTCATGCTATTCCCAGATGGAGGATATGCCCCTTTCCGTGGTGAAAAGGGAACTACTTGGGAAGGGGGTTTGCGGGTTCCTTGTTTCATCAAATGGCCTGGAAAAATCCCGGCCGGCCGAGAAGCGAATGGTGTCCAGAGCCATGAAGATCTTTATGTCACGCTGGCCGCTGCCGCAGGGCTTCCGAACTTGAAGGATGAACTGCTCAAGGGATACAAGATGAACGACACGACGTACAAGGTTCATCTCGATGGATATAACAACCTCGACTACTGGACGGGTAAGACGGAAAAGTCGGCTCGCCGGGAGATTCTCTACTACGATGAAACGGATTTGATGGCGATTCGTGTCGACGCTTGGAAGATGCATATCGGCGTTAAACACAACGGAGATTGGTTCGACGAGAAGTCTTATCCAAGCGTTCCCTACATCGTGAACCTGCTCATGGATCCGCTGGAGAAAGTTACTCCCGATGCCGCAGGCTTTGAGTACGCCGGACGCAAGTTCGTCGCACAGAAGCTCTGGGCTCCGACGGCCGCGGGACCGTTCCTGGCGGCACACCTCCAGAGTCTTCAGGAGTATCCGCCGAGTCAGGGGGCCGACACGCTCAGCATGAAGAAGGCAATCGACAATGCAATGAAGAAGTTGGAGACGCCGGGGGGCAGCAGCAACTGACGTTGCAAAGTACCGATTGATGAAGACCTACGCCGGGCCGTGCTTGTCTCCAACGAGTACGGCCCAAGTTTCCCCTTGCCCATGCCAATTCCGCATAACCGTTACAACACTACCTGCGTTGTCTTTAACCGACCCAGCACGCCTTGTTTCGTGCCGAGTGGGTAGCTGCGACCGGACCGATTAAAGGTCGTACGGGACGATATCGGTTCGCCGTGAGAACACATGTAAACGATGGCCTTTGCCCCCCATGCTTCGATGCCGACGCTTCGTCATCGCTGCGCTGATTATTTTCGAGGGTATTCCATGCGCCGCGAGGCAGGCATTCTGCTCGGATGATCCGCCTCCAGGCGAAGTCACTTGCGCTCAAGAACTTCCAATATCCGAATCGCTCACTTGCATACCGACGGAATCGCCAACGAGTTGGCCACCTCTCTGGAAATTGACACCGAGTATCACACTTCGGCTGCGTGGCCGAATTGACACGGACGCGATCTGGTCCACTCAAAGCCCCGCGAACATGATGACGTTCGGCGACTTGAGCGATGTTGTTGGCCTTCGGCGTGCGCGTGTCGGCGCGGAAGGGGAACTTGGTCAGAACAGTCGTTACATCGCGGAGATTGATCTGGCCTCGGGATTCGTCGTTCCCCGCGATGTTTACTTTGCGATGGGCGATCGAAGCGCGATTGGTGAGGGCCAGATTGGTCATATGCGCGAACCTTTCAGCCTCGAAGGGGGAACGAGCGCACGATACTTTGCCTTTCTGGAGCGATCGCCGATTAACGTGCTCGATCCTGCCCGTAACTGGGGAGTGGGATTCTTTCGCAAGAATCCGAACGGGAACACGACGCTGGGTCTAGGGGTCTTCCATGCCGGAACGGATGCGAGTGATTTTCAAGGGGGAGACGGCAGCACCGTTGGCTTGACCGGACGTGTGACAACGGCACTCGTCAACGAGCAAGATGGGGAACGGCTATTGCACCTTGGGATCGCACTTTCGGAGCGAGTGCCGGAGAATGGCGTCATCCTCATCAATCAGCAACCCCGTTCACCGCTTTTGGATTTGGGTGATTCGTCAACGACTCCGTTTGTGCCCGTCATTCGAATTCCGGCGAGCTTTCAGCAACTGATCAACCTTCAGTTCGCTGCCGCCCACGGTCCGGCATGGACACAGGCAGAATGGTATGGATCATTCATTGATCAGACCGGTGGAGGCACGGTGTTCTTCCACGGATGCCATGTGGACGGTGGTTACTTTCTCACGGGCGAGCATCGCGAATACAATTCTTCCGAAGGCGTGCTCGGGGCAATTCACCTCAATCGCCCATGGCTTCGCTGCTTTGATGATCGAGGCCGGCCTCGCGGGCTTGGGGCATGGGAAGTGACGGCTCGCTTTGCCTATCTCGACTTTTTCGACTCTGACACGCCGCTTGGGCCGAGCGGTCAGCTGCTTGGAATTCAATTGCCGCAAACGACGGTCGGCTTGAACTGGTACATGTCGGACCGGGTTCGGCTGATGTTCAATTACTCCTATGTCGTCCCCAATGAAATCAACACGGGCACCAGTACCGCGAGCATTTTTGCTTCGCGCCTGGCGGTGTTCTGGTGATGCAAGCATTTTGAACTTTGGTAAGGTCAATTGCTATGCGGCAGATACAACTCGTTTTCGTTCTCATCGTCATTCCGTTGACGGTGGGCAATATATCCACTGCCGTCGCCCAGACTGAACAGCTCGCTGTAGAACCGATGGTTCTCGGTGTCGAGGAACCCGAGAAACGAGAACTTGAAACTGATCGAGATGCATTCACCCCTGCCACAAGCACGGCTGGTCCACGAGTCACCATCATTGAGTCGTCCTATTCGTTTATCGACAATCGAAGCGTGCCTGAGACACACAGCTTCCCAGAGCTGCTCGTTCGGCATGGTATTACCGAGCGGCTTGAGTTGCGACTCGGCTGGAATTATGAAGTCGGCGGCGAAGGGGATGTTGTCTCCGGGGAAGATGGAGCAGAAAGTTTCGAGAGTCGCAAGATAGAACGAGACTCGCAGATTCTCTATGGGGCGAAGGCTTCACTGAGCGATCAAGAGGGATGGATACCTCGTAGCGTTGTAATTGTGCAGGGGTATACACCGACGAGCGGTGCGGCAACCGCAACGGACGTTGTCGGGGCCTATGCGTTTGGCTGGGAGCTTGCGAATCGTTGGCGGCTGGATTCATCTTTGCGTTACGGCACGGAACATACAGTTCGTGATGCGTTCAATGAATGGCTTCCTTCGGTGGTGCTCCGCGTTCCGCTCAGTGATCGTTGGAATGTCCATATGGAGTACTTTGGCATCTATTCGCAAGGAGCCGAGCGAGAATTCAGCCGAGGCTTCGTCAGTCCGGGCACACATTTTCTTCTGACCGAGAATATCGAGTTAGGCGTTCGAGGCGGTTGGGGTATAACCGATGACTCCCCAAACTTCTTCACTAACTTCGGTATCGGTTGGCGCTTTTAAACCCACCCTTAAAGTCCACCTCGACCGTGCCAGCGCCACGACTCAGTCCGCCCGTCTGAGTACGCACGTTCGGAAGAGTCTCAATCGTCAGCGAAAGAGAAGGATGAGCGATCAATTCGACACCGTACGGACCGGTGGCCGTCAGAATTATCGGGGGAAGACTACCTAGAACTGGTGGCCTAAAGGACACGGTGTCGAACGGGTTGCCGAAATCAGCTCCCTCAAACATGTCAACGAACCGCATGGCTCTGCGGCGACGATGTAATCCTGACAGACGACATCGGGGTCAAAGTTATCTAGCCGGTGAAGAAGCACCGAAGTTGGCGTCAAAAGGACAAGATGTCCTCAAGAGGTTCATAGTCGGTGATCTCATCCTCCCCTGCATCCGCCAATAGCCAATCTTCGTCGGCACCTCCGAGCACAGAATCAATTGCTTGATCGACAAGCTTGGTATTCGCCGGAGTGAGAAATACGTCATCGTTCGCCCGATCCCCGGTCCCTGTCCCGAGCAAGTTATCGACACGCTGTGCGAGCGACCGCGTACTCTTCCACTCCGCATGCACGAGAATCAGGGAAGCGGCGTCGAGATCAGTCACTGTGCCGGCGACGACCAGATCAGAACCGATTCCTCCGTCGAGTTGATCCGCCCCGGCACCTCCGATGATGACGTCATTTCCATCATCCCCCGTAATCTGGTCCACTGCCCCTTCCGCGCCATCGCCGACGATCAGGTCATCCCCCTCGCCCCCCGAGACGGTGTCCTTGCCATAGGTTCCTCCCTCGGCGATTCCCTCGGCACCGTCGGCATGAATCACATCATCGCCGGAGCCCCCTTCGATGACATCGTCATTCGACCCTTCCGCGCCGTCGGCATCAATCACGTCGTTTCCCGAACCGGCGAGAATGGTGTCCTGACCTGTTGAATCGTCCGGATCATAACCTTCCGAGCCATCCGCCGAAATGGTGTCGTTGCCATCTCCGCTTATGATTTCGTCGTTTCCATGCCCTTCTGCGCCGTCGGCATCAATGAAGTCGTCTGCCTTGCCGCCAAGGACGGTATCGTCTCCGTCCCCTAGATCGGCATAAAGTGATTTGGTAATCAAAGCGGAAGCGTCGACGAAGTCGTTCCCCGCGAGAGTGTAAGCGCGCACGCTTCCCGTCACGCCGGTGAAGTCGACGGAGTCTATCACTTCGTCATCGGCATTAAGGGTGATGACACGAATCGTCGTTGAGTTTAATTCCTCGAAGCGGTAACGGTCATTCCCCTCGGTTCCACCCCAAACGAGATCCGCTGACGATTCATTCTCCGGGTCCGTCACAACGCCTGCGAGTGCTACTTCAATAACAGTGTTTGTCTCAGCGACGATGACATCATCCGAATTAAAGAGTGCTGCTCGCACGTTCTTACTACCCGCGCTGTCAAACGCGTGAGAGATGGTTGTTCCCTCGGGACCCAGGACAGTGTTGTCGAAGTTGCCATCATTGTCCCAATCGACCTTGATGAGGTATCCAAGGTTGGGAATGGCGTCGAAATTCGTCACCGCGAATCCGAAAGACAAAGGCTGACCGACAATGGTCTCGGATTTACTGATGATCGAAAGCGTCGGAGGGGGCGCGAAGATCGTCGTGACGGCATCTGCTAGCGTGGGAGCTTTCTCGCGATTGCCGGCATTGTCTTCGGCGACAGAAAGGAATGAATATGACTTCCCAGCCTTCCCCTCGAAGAAGAACTTACGGACCGACG
>JAIEPU010000245.1 GCA_019748235.1 bacterium | reverse complement strand
CCTCCACCCGAGAAAAGGAGCGACATCGCGCCCGGCCAATGATCGCGTCCTCCATCCTTGTTGATCGTGGCTGTCCTACCGAACTCGCCTGACACCACGATAAGGACACGATCATCAAGTCCCCGCTGATAGATGTCGGCGACGAGTGCCGCGAGCGCGCGATCCAAAAGGGGTAAAGAGGTATTCTTCAGGACCTCGAAATTCTTCGAGTGAGTATCCCATTCCCCTCCTGAAAGCACCGTGACAAAAGTGGCTCCCGCCTCCACGAGTCGTCGCGCTAAAAGACACCGCTGTCCCGTGATCGTCCGGCCATAGAATTCACGAATGGACGCCGGCTCTTGTTGAATATCGAATGCTTTCCTGACTCCGGGACTGGTCACCATCTCCAAGGCTGCGTCGGAGAATGAGTCCCAGCTTCGCTCGTCCGAGGTTCTTTCGATGTTCTTCGCGAGCCGATCCAAATCCTGACGAAGTCCCTCGCGATCATGTAAGCGGTTCTCATTGATTTGTGATGGAAGGGAGAGAGATCGAACCTGGAAGTTCTCCGCGTTTGGCTCCGTGACGGTGGTGAAGGGATTGAAAGAGGCACCGAGGTACGCGGCCCCGCCGAATATTTGCTTACGTGGAATACCAACGTACGCCGGCATGCCTGGTACATTCGCCCCACGCAACTTCGCAACGACGGCTCCGCAATACGGATTGAAATTGCGAGGGGCAGCCATGGGAGGACGGTATCCGGTCATCACCCAATGAGAAGCGGGAAGATGATTCGGCTCGGCATGACTGACTGATCGAAGGATCGCGACACGATCCATGACGCGTGCCATGTGCGGAAGATGCTCACAGACATTCATACCAGCGAGCGATGTTTCGATCGGCTGGAACTCACCCCGAATTTCTCTTGGGGCGGCAGGCTTCATATCGAACGTGTCGATGTGACTTGGTCCACCTCCCAGGAAGACGTGAATCACCGAACGGTTTGGTTTACCTCGTTTCTCTTCAGCACAACCTCGTTGACCAGGAAGATTAGAAAGAGAAAGGGATGCGAGTCCGAGAGTTCCGATTTTTAACGCGCATCGCCGACCGAAAGACGCGCGAACTTTCGAAGTCTCCCAGAACTCCAGCATTAACCTTCTCCGCTAACGGGCTGAGAATCAAACATCGACAACCGCTTACACTCGGGTTTGTCGCCTTGGGGCTTGTCGCCTTGCCGCCCCTCCCCAAACGAAAAGCACAATCGCGACGGCACTCATGATCAATGTCGATGTTTCAGGGACCGGAATCGAGACGGCATCAACCAACAACACGGAGTTATGACCCGAGTCTCCGACATTAAAAACACCGAAACCAATTGTGTGCGCTCCACCCGTCGAAAATGTGAAAGACTCCGATCCCCAGCCCGTTTGACCGTCAAAACCTGCGGGAGGCGACACCGTGTTAAACGTGCTACTGTTTCGGCTCGCAAGGAGAAATGCCGCACCGTCAATCGAGTAGAATGCAAAGTCGTTGTAAGTTGCCGTCTCGTCGAGTTCGTCGGTCATAAAGTTCCAATCGAAGGAAACGGTATCTCCCGCCGTCACTGTTACCACCTGAGAGATCCCCGTCCCGTTCGTGGGAGATCCCGCCCCAAGGCCAAAGATCGCGGGCCCCGAAAGTCCGAGCGAAGCGACCACAGCGGGGGCAAGTGCCGTAAAGTTCCCCGTCGTCTCCAGATATGCTTGATACGTTCCTTCGGTGGGAGTGATCCCGACAACTCCAGTTTCGACGTGCCCCTGTCCCATGACGGTCCACCCGGACAGACTTCCGGATTCGAATCCACCATTGATGACGGCTGCTTTCGACAACGATGTTGCGAAGAGCATTGCCCCAAGTGCGATGACTGCGAATTGAAAAGATCGAGTTTCGATTGCCATGGGCGAGCGCATCAAAGGACTCCTCTATGAGTTGGTCGGGCGACTTCGAAGGGCGAAGAATGGAGCGCCCGAAGCGACAAATGGAAACCGAAAGGAAGTCCCGCCGGATGAAAGGGGCGGCAGGGCAACCACGATGAACACGACGAACAAAGAATTGCAACGAATGATGCCGCGATGACATGCCCGCGACGGCATCTTGCCAAAGATTAAGGTTTCATGGGACCAAGCACAATCGAATATCAGGACAAATCGGTGATCGTCTCACCCGAATCAACATTGTGAAGGACGTCCTGGCTCAGTGATGCGAGAAACCAGTCGTCTACCGAGCCGTTCGTACTCCATACGGTGTCTATGGCCGATATGAGATCGTCGAAGACTGTCTGTCCGGGGATGAGATAAGTCGATCCATTGGCTCCAGACGTGCCATCGTTCCCGCTGATTCTGGCAATGCGGGCCGCATACGGATCAGATGAGACCCATTCCGCCAAAATAGACTGAAGCTGCGAGATGGTCAGCGTCGTCCGGCCCGTGAGATAGATGTCACCGACGAACGTTCCGGTCGTGTAGGTCGAATCCCACCCATAGATCGTATCTGCCCCCCCACCGCTGACGACTAAATCTCTCCCTCGAGTCTTCGTGCTTCCCGAGGTGGTACCAGCTGGAAGAGGCTGTCCCGCGTGCGCGTAGATGGTGTCATTCCCGCTTCCGGTGACAATAAGATTGTTGCCACCTTCAGCGCCGTCACCTGCAAAGTTTCCGAATACCGTGTTGTTGCCGTTGCCGGTGATGATGGTGTTGTTTCCCCCTTCGCCACCATCCCCCGCAAAATTTCCGATGATCGTGTTATCACCGTTTCCCACCTGAATGAAGTTATTTCCCCCCTTCACTCCGGTTCCATTCCCTCCGGCATTTCCCACAATCGTGTTATTACCATCCCCGGCAATGATGGTGTTGTTCCCTCCCTCACCTCCGTCTCCGAGATAATTCCCGAAGATGTAGTCATCGCCATTTCCCGCGACGATGGTGTTATTACCCATAATCTTTCCGGCGCCACTTCCTGAACCATTACCGATGATCCAGTCGTCACCATTGCCAACGGAAATGTAATTTCCTGAACCACTACCTCCAGCGATGCTGTCATCACCATCCCCAGCCATGATCGAGGTGGGAATTGAAGTCAGACCTTCAGCATTAATGATGGTCGAGTCGCCTACTCCGTCATATTCTTGAATGATCACTCGCCCAGTGATTCCCGTCACGTTAGCAACATCATTCACCGTTAGCCCGCTGACTTTAGTCATCGTGATTTGAACGGTGGTCGCGTCCGTCTGAACGAAGCTGACAATATCACTTCCGGTTGTCCCGAACCAAGCGAGGTCGATCACGCTTCCGTTCACCACTGTCCGATATCCGGCGGTATCAAACGAATTCGTAGTCACTCCAATTAAACCACTGCTGGTCAATCGGAGGGAATAACTGAGTCCGGGTTGATCAAGAATGAGATTCGAGAAAACAGCGACTCCCTGAGTCGCATTGAGAGAGGTCGTTCCCGTAAGCGTAGCTCCACCAGGATTGCTATTGATGGTGACATTGATCGTTCCGTTAAAAGATGTTGCAAGATTTCCGAAGTTATCAACTGCCCAAACCGTGAGCCCGAATGATGACTGCGTGATGACTCCGGCAGGTGGGTAGTTACTCACGATGAGTTGCGTTGCCGTGGCTGGGGTGATGGCAAAAGCGTTCGACGTGCCGGTAATCAAACCATTGCTTGAGATTTGAAGGGTATAACCGGAGGCGGCCTTATTGATGGAAAGACCTGAGAAGGTCGCGACTCCATTGACAATATTCACGGTGGTGGTACCGCTTAATGTTCCTGCTCCCGCGTTGTTGCCGATGGTGATGGTCGCGGTGCCGCTGTAGCTCGAGAGAATGTTTCCAAATTTATCCTCGACTGTCCCTTTCAGTGTGAAGCCGGTTCCGGCCGTCGAACTGGATGGCGGCTGCGTCGTCACAACCAATTTGTTGGGAACTTGCCATGCGATAAGATCGGGGACGACGAGTTCAGCCTTTGGAGTTCCAAGCCCGGTGACTTGATCATAGCCGACGCCGGCTGCGAAACTTTGATTTCCACCGGTAGTGATATCGTGAAAGTCGGAGCTCGGTAACTTATAGAGAGCGGGGAGTGTCTGTGTCGATCCGTTAAGCGCGGCGTATCCTGCTTGGGCTCGACCTTGATTGACTAATGCGATGAGCCCCCCCCAACACGGAGCTGAGAGGCTGGTGCCACCGACTTTGAACCAAGGTCCACCACCCGTATTGTCGTACGAATCATAGACAGCCACTCCGGAACTAGGGCTGGCCACAAACGAAACATCAGGAATGGTGCGAAAGCCTGTGCTTTGCACACCTGTTTGGTAGCTCGGCTCGCTTTCGTAAAGACTCGTTCCGCCGCCGCTGCCGCTCCATGCGCTCTCCGCGGCATAACTACCATCAGCATTGAGAGCGAGAAAAGTTCCTCCTACCGCGACGATTTGAGGCGAGTAGGCCGGATACGTTCCAGGTGCTCCGTTGTCGCCTGTGCTCGCCACCACGGTGATGCCGGTGTGACCGTTGAGCAAGTTCGAATCTTGCGACACCTCCGTCGAAAATTCCGCACTCCCCCAACTGATCGAAATCACGGACACCCCCGCGATTCCCGCTGCCGTTCGAATTCCACGATAGAGGTCCGCGAGATTCGAACTATTGCATTCGATCAGAACGATGTTCGCTCCCGGCGCGATGGCGTGCGCCCATTCGACGTCAAGAGCCTCTTCGAGTTCCCACGTTCCGTTCGCATTGCCAGCTCCAGCGGGATCCGTTCCTGGAAGTGTCGTACCGCCGTTCTGATTTAACTTCTTGAAGCTCGGAGGATCAGCCAATCCAAACTGCGCGTCGAACTTTGCCAGATCACTGGTCGAGAAACTACTCGACGTCGAGTTCACCAAATTGGGATTGTCGTAAGCGTCAACGATAGCGATGGTCTGCCCCGCGCCCGTCAACGACAAATTGTCGATGCCATATGCATGCCGAATCTGAGCGGGCGTGAGACCCACATAGCTCGAATAACTTGCTGGAGATGCGATTTCAAAGTGGGATGCGGTGACGCTACTCCCATCGGCCGCCGCGAGAATCGAGGCAGGATCGATCGTTATCGCTGGGCAGAGCCGTGATTCAAGCTCTTGAAGACTGACGGGCGCGATCTTTTGCCCTGCGTGTGTTCGTCGATCGAAATAGGATCGTCGGATTCGCCATGGTCGCGCGAACATCGTGGACCTCGATGTGTTCAAACAAACGAAGAGAAACCGCCCCTCGAGCATCCACGCTTTTGCCATTTGGTGGGGTTGGCGGAGAGGGCATTGTAAGTTCTCGAAAGGCTGGAAGTCTAGAACGATTCACCCCCGAAAAACCAGGTTCTTTTCACGGTTTCCACTCGCTGGCAATGTTCCATACCGGGAGAAACTTGAAGACTGCAATGAAATGTCATTTAGATGTGAGACCGATTTGCAGGGAATGAATTCCGCCGCGTGATCACGTTAGCAGATGAATGTACACCGACATTCCGCAATCTGCCTGAAGGATCCTGATCTTTCACAAATAATCGATCGACGAAATGGGGTTAAAGCAATTCTGCGTGAATGTCCGAAATCCCTTATCCTTTGCATGCTTCCATTGCTCCGACATTAAGCCAGTAACCGTTGAATTTTATCGTCTGTGATTGCCGATGAATGAATTAATGCTGCCCCTTCAAATGGCGGCAATCTCACCTTGCGGCATCTGATTGACATCGCTTTAACCGCTTCCTGCCCACGGACTCCAACCTCCCTCCTTGTTACGCCCGAAGCCGGAGAGTAAGAAACGATGCCTGCCCAGTTATTCGCGAAGCTGTTTCTCTTGATCATCCCCGTCGTCGCGGCTTCTGCCGGCTGTTCGATTATTCACGCGGCAAAACTTCCTCCGAAACGAAACATGGACGTGCTTTGCATGGGGACGCCACGAAGTAATGTCGTTGCGGAATTCGGCACGCCGGTCTCTTCCGAGGTGCATGATAAAACTCGAACAGACGTGTTCGCGTTCAAACAGGGATACAGTAAACCGGTCAAGGCGGGACGCATGGTGGCTCACGGGGCCGCAGACATTTTAACGTACGGCCTTTGGGAACTCGTCGGCACGCCCAGCGAACTCTACTTCGACGGCACGGACGTGCAACTCTCCGTGAATTATGACGCGACAGACAAGGTCGAATCGGTGGACATTCTCAAAGGGGCCGACGTCGTCCATAAAACCAAGAAGAAGCCCCTCTTCCGAAAGAAGGCCTCCGAGCCGGTGATGGAACTCGCTTCGCCAGACGTGAAGACAGTGCGCTAATCATGTTCGCTTGATGAACGAGAGCCAGCGGTTGCGTGTGATTCAATTGCCTACCGGGACCGAGTGGAGTTAGCCGGCGGAAAGAAACGACGACGCAAAATCTCGCAGCATCCACCATGCGATTCTCGGGTTGTTCCTCAACTTGGAAAGAGCATACGGCAAATAGGCCTTTCCATAAGGAACGTAAATTCGAACCGGTGATTTCAATTCTTCAGCGAGCGCGAGAGACTCACGCATGGGGAGCCCATAGAGAAGTTCGATCTGGCATGAAGTCCCCGCGGCCCGAAGTCGGCGCATCGCTTCTCTCACCAGCGTGACATCATGGCTCGCGACGTCAACGTGGCGAGCTTTTCCCGCCAACGCATCAATGACGGCAAGAAAACCCTCTCTCAGATCTCGCTCCGATTGATGAGTGTCAGGCCATTGCCCTTTCACCACTCGAACAGGCAATTGACAGTCGATGAGCCACTGCGCATCTGCGATACTTCGAATCCAGCGACCGGGGAGTGTGTAACTGAGCTCAACTCCAGAGTCGATGAACGTCTCGCATAGAGTTCGGGTGTCGGTCGCTTCCTCATTTGAATGGGAATCGAAGTGAATTCTCACGCGTCGCTCTCGTGCCTCTGTGATGACATCTCTCAATAGTTCGGCACTAAACTGAATCGATGGAACTTTGATGGACAGATATGTGCCCGGCTTCCCCGCGATCGCTCGAATTCCCGCAATGTATTCCTCGACGATTCGCGTCGGGGAATCGCCGAGTCCATCCCAATAGCCGACCGTGAACTGACGGCCGCGTGATTGTAGGCGCTCGGCCACGCTCATGGCATCGGCCACCGTTTGACCCGCCACATAGGAACTGGCTGCGCGTTCAACGACAGGAAGCATGCAACGCGATAGAAAACGGCGCGCGGGTCGCAATAGGCCGTTCATGAACGGCTCCAGCGGGAAAATAACTTTGAGCTTAGATCCATGACGAGCGCGGAAAGACCACACCAGGAAATCGGATAAATCCACAAGGAAACGGTTTGGTGTTCCGCTTTGGTCCAAACAGCCTTCCAGTCCTCGGCCACTCCCAGAAACTCGTACGATTTGAGATCCTTCTCCGCCGCATATCGAATCGTTTCACGCATCAACAATAAGCCAGGTGAGCATGAGCGAAATTGATCGTCGTAGCCCACTTTCAACAGCCAAAAGCCTTGTTTGTGTTCGATCGCCAGTTGCATGGCCGCCGACTGACCATCGATCTTCAAAAAGCAAATTCGAAGAATCCCCTCTTCCGCCGCATGGCGGGCATATTCCTGAAAAAATCGGGCGCGTTTGGCGTCATGGATGAGCGCTGTTTTTGCATCACCCTTCCAACTCTTCCCTTCGATCTCAAAAGCCTCGTCGAGAAGATCATTCAATTCGTGAACGTCTGGCGCGATAATTTGGGTCGAGACTTCGCCGAGCTTTTCTGCTTTTCGACGAGCGCGGCGAAAATCGCTTCGTCTTCCCGAGTTTAAATGCGATTCCGGCTCAAGCCATGTGTCATTCAATTCAATGAAGGGACAAGGTGCTTGTGGTCGCTTGATGACGACCGCGCGTCGTTGGAAGATCTCTTTGATGGCGTTGATGCTAGGCGACTGACATAACACTCGTTCTAAAAGTATCGGTCGCCCTTCGTGAAGTAGCACCTCGAGCAAGCGATGCAAGGATTCCAGATCATCGGCGACGAAGTCAGCAGGCTCGTGGAGTTCACCTGCTCCCGCCAAGCATTGTCGCCGCACACCGCGAATGGTCTTTTCGACGAGTGGGGCCACGGCAGTCCATCGCTCCTCCTTCGTTATGACCCTCAGACTAGGCGATCCCTCCGACTCGAACGCACGCATCGCTTCATGAAACCAGATCGATTCAAGCAGAGGAGAATCTGCGTGAATGTTCAGTCCCCTCCAATCATCGAGCGAATCTGTAATCTCCTCCGTCGACACCATTATCTTCGATTGAGGGAACCCCACTCCTTGCGGCATTGGTGACGGGGGAGTGTCACTGGTGGGTGGCGCGAGGAGTGAAAGAGGCGAGTCGCGCTCGCGCGTTAGTGATGCAGCGCCGTCTGAAGTCGTTTCACTGGAGTGGACTCGAGCAAAGGACTTTAGAGGAAGGCCTCGGTCGGGGAGCGCATGAGCCGAGTGCAGATGCTCGGAAGCATCACTCTCGGACTCGATGGGTGACGATTGATGCATGCTTCAGCGTCGCAATTTGAATCGTACAGCAGCCTAGCCAAATTCAAATCTACGACGCTGATGACTCTTGATCAGGACGAAGGGGTCCAAGATTAACACATTGACATCAAAGCAAGGAGTGTTGCTCAAACTGATCCACAAAGAGCAATCCTGATAAAGGGGAATGGCCCAATTAGTATTAGATGCGAGCTAATTCCATCAACTCGTTCCATCGATCGACGCAAAAGCAGAGTTGATTCTGACTATGTCCCCGAAGGCACGGGGGTCGACTTTGTCGTTCGAACGACACGAAGCGGCTGAGTTCGGACAATTTCACCCGGCACGGTTTTGCTGGTCACATTCGCTCGAAGCAAAAAGTCCCCTTCCTTTTCTGGCTTGAGCGTGATGATCGCACGGAACGATTGCCCCGGAGGCAAATCCTTCGGCGTTTGATAGACCCACCATCCGTCTGCCTCACTCCAACCACTGGACTGCTCTGCATCAAGCGACAGACCGGCAACCGATTCCAGCTTGAGCTGCACCTGCTTGGCTTCCTCCGTTCCACGGCTTCGAACGTCGAAGGTGACAACGACCTTTTCACCGATAGGGGCGACGTCGAGACTCGGTTCTACGGTGACGCCCAGGGCCGCATGGCCGATGACGTTCACTTTCTTGCTTGACTTGGAGGACTCTCCTTCGGCGGTTTGCGCGGAGGCGACAAATTCCACTTCCGATGAGCTGAGTGGACGAACGGTAATTCGGAAACCCCGTTCTTCATTTGGCTCGAGCGTGCCGACTTTCCACCGGACCGTGCGAGTACGACGATTGAAGAGCGCTCCCGCTTCGGCCGATACCACGTCGATCCCTTCAGGTATTTGAATGAACCCTTGCACGTCGGAAGCTGGCTTGTCTCGATTATTCGCGATGTACATTCGAAACTTGAGAGGTACTCCCATCACATGTTCGACAGGAGCTTCAAGCGCGACTTGGAACTCAGCGTTACCGACCGTGATTTCCCGCTCCGTTTTTGCGCTGACGCCCCCATCTGCTTCAATCTTGGCCCGAATACCATGTACACCGGGCGTCTCCGCGATGATCTCCAGAGGAATTCGGCGATTCTCACCGACTTCAATGCGTAAGGGCCCAGCGCCCGCTTCCGGCGCTTTCGCCATCTTGAGTCCTTGCGTGAGGTTGATCGAAAAGCCTCCGTTCTCGAGCACCTTCGTTCCGTTGTTCGTGATGAGGGCTTCGATCGTGAATGTCCTTCCGACGCTTGTTCGCTCGGGCCCCGTGAGTTCCAGAAACACACCTTCCTTCGCCTGAAGCTCTGGAAGTTTCCGAGGTGGATCCGTGCTAACGGGGAGTGCCTGTTCCACGCCGTTCTTCGTCCCTTGACGTGCGAATGCGGTGACACGGGCCGGCCCAGGGCTTGAGGCCTTCGCGGAAAATGTCAACTCCGTGCTCGCCATTCCCTCGAGCCGAGGCAGCTTCCAAACAAGACCTCCCTCGATCGTCTCCGCTTGGGGCGTGCTGGCAGTGACAGAGAATGCCGAGGAAAGATTCGCCTCGATCACCATATTCTCGACGACGGACGGCTTCTGATTTCGAACGGTGATTCGGTAATCGGCGGGAGCACCTCGCTTGATTCGATTCGGCCCCACGACCTCCACGGTGACTCCGTCAACGCTCGACGACTCTTCCTTCGTTCCTTCCTCGTCAAAGCTGATGGTCACACCATCGGCAGAGAGAGCCCCAGCGGTCGCGAGCAAAAGGGCCATCGCTCCTAAGAATCGGACGGTCCCTCGAAATCGTGCATGGAGTCCACTCGTGTATGGAGCTTCGATCTCGGTGTGGACAAATCGATCGCAAGTAATCATCGAGCGATGGCGAGTCATTGCCCCGTCAAGCACGGTATCGCCGGTCCATCCCCTCGACATGATGCTAGTCCCTTCCCTGTTGCTTCGCGTGCGTCCTCGTTGCTTGTCCGAGGAGATATTCAAATCCTTGGAGAGATCTCGATGATTTGAATGGCTTGGATGCGAACAATTCGTCATGGCTTCATCTCGATTTCTCTACGCAGAAAAAATTGCATGATGGGGGTCGCGATGGCCCATCCCAAAAGTCCGCCCGCCAGGCAGTCCGAAAGGTAGTGTCGCGAATCCGCCATACGGCTCACGGCAGTCCCGCTCGCGGCAAAGACCAACAGCGTTCGAAGAGGTGGATACACCAGCGACAATCCCCGCGCGAAACTGAATGCCGTCGCCACATGCCCCGATGGAAATGATGAGTTCGCGTTACCTTCCAGATGCCAGTGCCCCTCGAGTCCACGGGCATGGACTTCCGCCGGCCGGAGTCGACGGGTAAGCGGCTTCATTGAACTCGCTGCCAGGGAGGCCGCGATACACGACAGTCCGATGGCCACACACTTCCATCGATCGGTGGGTTTGATAAGTGTTATGCCCACCAGCAGCACCACAATGGTGGATGCCTCTCCCCACGCGCGCATCGCTTCGACGAGCGCCTTTCGCTGTCCACTCGACCAGGGTTGATTCAAATAGTCAGCGATCATTCCATCCAGAAAAAGAGAGGCGACAAATGCAGTGATCCAAACGAGAAGCCAGCCCCCTGCCCATTTCCATCGCGCAAGGGAAAGCCCGAATCCAACAACTCTTGGATCGACGGTTCTGAATGTCGATCGAAAAATCGGCATCGTTCCCCTCTGCTTCTGCACGATGAAGCGATCCACGCTCGGTCAAAACAGGGACACTCCGTCGGAACGGTAACAGTGGAGAAGAATTGTCGCAAGATGACCACAGCACATGGTTTTCGCAAACCACCGTTGTCGCCCGACATGAGGCTGGATAGACTCACAACACTGATCCCCAATGGACGTGACGAACAATCCACATGACCCAAGTGAATGACGTGAACAATGTTTGGTTCAAGGATGGCCTGCGCTTCGAGTGCACGCGTTGCGGCGCTTGCTGCACGGGAGCGGAAGGTTTCGTCTGGGTGAATGACGCGGAAGTCGCCGCCCTTGCGACACGTCTGGGCATCGCTGAAGGGGAATTTCGAACGTCATACACTCGCCGAGCACAGGGCAAGACAACGCTCATCGAGCGCGAGGGCGGGGACTGCATTTTTTGGCAGAAGTCCAAAGGATGCACCGTCTATGAGGATCGACCAAGACAATGCCGGACTTGGCCGTTCTGGAATAGCAACATCCACAGCGAAGGTGACTGGGAATACACGACGGAGATCTGCCCAGGAGCAGGCAAAGGTCAGCTTTTCACCGTCGAGGAAATCCTTCGACAAGCAAAAGTGATCGACATCTGAGAACATTGTTCGCGGGCAGGCAATGAACGATTCCCTGAGTAAAGACGAGCTACCCTTGGCAACAATAACGTCCGAGATTCGTGCTGATCTCGAAACGCTTTACGCTTCGCTCGAGGCGGAAATCGCCGCAGCAAATCCGCGCTGCGAGGCGAGTGGACGTTGTTGTCGCTTCAAGGAATACGGGCACACACTGTTTCTCAGCCAAGTGGAAGCATCGCTTCTATTGGAACCGGGACTTCCAGAGGATGCTGAAGTTTCCGATGAATGTTGTCCGTACCAAGTGAATCGTTTGTGCACCGCTCGTGAGCGTCGCCCACTCAGATGCCGTATTTATTTTTGCGATCCGGCGTTTCAGGAGCGACAAAGTGAACTTTCGGAGAGGTACCTAGGCAAGCTCAAGAGGCTTCATGAGGTGTGGAAAAGGACCTGGTCCTACCGACCTTTGCGCGCCTTTTTAGACGAGTCCGTCGAGAATTCAAGCCAGGAATCCAAGACGAATCCCCTAAGGGTGATTCGGGATTTGCCTTGACATTAGCCTTTGGTACTTCTAGTTTTAAATCGATTCCGGCTTCTGTGGATTTTGCCCGGTTCCGCGGCAGATACCCGGAATCACGACAAGGAGAGAGATCAGGTGACTAAGAAAGAGATCGTCAAAACAATCTCCGAAGAGCTTGGTTTAACTCAACTGAAGACCAAGGAAATCGTGCAGAAGACCTTTGACGCCATTGTTGACACCCTCGTGGAAGAGCGACGCATCGAATTGCGAAACTTCGGCGTCTTCGAAGTGAAGCAGCGCGCTCCCCGCAAAGCACGTAATCCTCGCACGGGCGAAAAGGTTTTTGTCCCTGAAAAATATGTGGTTACGTTCAAACCCGGCAAGGAAATGGAAGAACGCGTCCGCCAGATGATCGAGGAGAAACTGGCCCGAGAAGGGATCTCCGCGGACAGCTATCGTGAGCCTGCCGCCGTCTCGTCGGGACCTGCGGTCGAGGACGATCATCACGGCGAATAATGCCCTGCCAAGTGAAAGGGCGAGGGTGCCATCATCCCGCCCTAACAGCTACTCATCTTGCAAATCCTTACGAATCCTCAATTTGCAGATTTTTCGTTCTGCCGTCCCTCGCATCCGGCAAACAGTCCGTCCCCCCTCCGGGTGAACTTCGGAGGGAGTTCTTTTTTTCGTCTATTTTCAAAATAGGTAATTGGCGAAGAACAGAGATCCAACAACAAACAAGCCCTCCTCAGTCAAACCTCTCCACCCTGCATTTTCCATAAATCCGGTTCAAGCAGCAGCGCCGGAATCGACGATACGACCGTTAGCCTGACCACTCCTCGCATGGAGGTCCATGACCTCGTGGCTGGGGAGCCAACCGGGATTACCGCCCAAGGATGGGCAGCCTGGATGGAGCAAGTTCAGGGCCTGACCGCATGAACGGAATGGATGAGCGGTCAAACGGAGACTTCTTATGCGTCGCGTCCTCGTGACTGGTCTGTTGGTCGTTTCGAGCGCGGTGAGTTCGAGCGGATGCTTTTTGAACATGTATTCGCCCGACCCGCTTCGCCGCTATCGACAACTCTTCTTTCAGTCGGAAGACTTGCGACACCTGGAAGATGATATCGAGCACTTCTGGATGATCGATCAGCCTTCGGCCCTGTCCCTGAAGCGATACACCGCGTTGGGTGATCCGGCGGCTCGACGCAAGCCGACTCCGTAATCACGGATTGAATTCAACAACCATCGCTCGGACGGAACTGTTTGGTTCCGTCCGTTGTTTTTTCTAGATCACGCGCATGAGGAAATCGGTTCGAAACCGAGTCTCATCATCGAGAGGAGCGCGTGCTGATGAATCTTGAGACGAGGCTGGGACGTCTGACACTTCCGAATCCGATTCTCGTGGCGTCGGGAACGTTCGGTTATGCCAAGGAATCGACGGGGTTTGTCGATTTCGCGCGTCTCGGCGGGATCGTCCCGAAAACCGTCACCGCGTCTCCACGAGTTGGTAATAAGCCCCCGCGAATCGTCGAAACGGCCGCCGGCATGCTCAACTCGATCGGCCTCGATAACGACGGGATCGATCACTTCATCGAACACCATGTTCCATACTTGGCGACCCTTGGGACGAGGATCATCGCGAACGTGGCCGGTAAGACTGAGGCGGAGTTTCCAGCCCTCGTCGCAAAACTGAACCCGATCAAAGGCATTCATGCGATCGAGCTGAACCTTTCCTGCCCCAATGTCTCGGGCGGGATCGACTTCGCTACGAATCCAGAAGTCACCGAACGAGTCCTTCGCCAGTGCCGAAGTGAAACGGAACTTCCTCTTTTGGCGAAACTGACGCCAAACGTGACTGATCTGGTGAGTATTGCCGAAGCGGCCTCTCGCGGAGGAGCGGACGCCGTCACGCTGATCAACACGGTCCTGGGGACCGCCATCGATTGGAAGCGAAGAAAGCCGATCTTGTCGAACGTGTTAGGTGGCCTGAGCGGTCCTGCCATTAAGCCGATTGCACTTCGCGCGGTCCTAACCGTCGCTCGGCGAGTCAAGATTCCGATCGTCGGAGTCGGTGGCGTTTGCACCATTGATGACGTGATGGAATTTCTCGTGGCGGGAGCGAGCGCGGTTCAACTTGGCACGGTGAGTTTCTTCGACCCGACGGCATCCATGCGGATACTTGACGAACTTCCCCAGGCGATCACTTCGATGAAGGCATCGAGCGTCACTGATGTGATCGGGTCCGTCATCTTGCCGACATGACCCCGAAGGATGAGATAAGACCTGTGGAATGATCCGAATTAATCGTCGTCGCCGATGACGGTGTCAAAGAGATAGCTGACACTTTCGCTGTTGTGAATTCGGCGAATTGCTTCGGCCAGCACATGAGCGACGGTCTTCGTGACGACCCCGAGCTTTCGCCGAGCTTCATCGACGGGGATGGTGTCTGTCACGACAATCTCGTCAATCGGAGCATCAGAGAGAATCTCCACCGCACGGCCGCAGAAGATTCCGTGCGTCGCGCCAACGAGGATCTTCGTCGCGCCAAATCTCTTTAATGTCCGAGCGGCCCCTGCGATCGATCCTCCCGTGCTGATCATGTCATCCACGAGAATCGCGGTCTTCCCCTCGACCGAAGCACCGATCACGTTTTCCTGCACGGTTTCGACAGAGCTCTTTCGCCGCTTGTCGATGATGACCAGATCACCTCCCAGCCGATTCACGAACTTCTGAGCAAGTTTGATTCGCCCAACGTCAGGACTGACGATCACAAGATCCTTCGGGTCAACGTAGTGTGAGAAATGGGCTTGGATGACGGGAACCGAATAAAGGTGATCAACTGGAACGTCAAAAAATCCCTGAATCTGGGCCGCGTGCAGATCCATCGATAGGACTCGGTCAGCACCCGCCTTCGAGATAAGATTCGCGACCAGTTTCGCGGTGATCGGAACACGCCCCTCATCCTTGCGGTCTTGACGAGCATAACCGTAGTAAGGAACGACGGCGGTGATGCGTTGCGCGCTCGCACGGCGAAATGCGTCGAGCATCGTGAGCAATTCCATCAGATTTTCGTTCACCGGAGGACAGGTTGGCTGAACGATGAAGATATCGCGACCGCGAACGTCTTCTTCGATCTTGACGGCAATCTCACCATCGGGAAAACGAGTGAGCGAGATCTTCCCGATCATGAGACCGAGGTGCGAAGCAATTTTCTCGGCCAGCGGTTGATTCGCGGTACCGCTGAAGACACGAAGCTCGGTCGATTTGTCGTTGATCGGTGTCATCGCCGACTCCGTTTGAGAACCATTCGCGGTTGGTAATTCCCTGGATTGCTTCCAGGCATGGAGGCCTATTGCATGAGGAATCCCGGCGAAGCCCGTTCTAAGCATCCATGTAGGTAAAGTGAAGAGTTGCCCCTCAAAATGAGCATCTCCGGCCGTAAAACAGGCGATCAGCGGGCATAAGCAATCCCTAATTCCGCCGAATCGGTTCCATTTCCGGCCGACAATCGCAATCTTGCTGGACAAGGCGGCAATCCAAGTCATAAACGAGAAGCCGGTACGTTGATGAGGGGCGGAGGAGCCCAATCGGGGGATGCGGAACATGGCGACCGTCGGTTTTGGAATCGTAGGGTGCGGGATGATTGCCCACTTTCACGCGCGAGCGATCGCGGAGCTGCGTGGAGCAAAACTGAGAGCCGTCCAGACTTCAAAGTTGTCGAATGGGCAAAGCGTTGTCAGTGCGTATGGCCATCCGGTCGATATCCATGCCGACCTGAAGGAACTCTTGGCTCGTCCTGATATTGACGTCATCTGCATTTGCACACCAAGCGGAGCGCACCTCGAACCCGCCCTGCATGCGGCGAAGGCGGGCAAACATGTCGTCGTTGAGAAACCCCTCGAGATCACACTCAAACGATGCGATCACTTGATTCGAGTGTGTAAGGAGAACAACGTTCTCTTAGGGACCATTTTCCCGTCCCGGTTCGGCGACGCGAACATGGAATTGAAAAAGGCAATCGAAGCGGGACGCTTCGGCCGAATCACACTGGCCGACACCACCGTCAAATGGTGGCGTCCCCAATCGTATTACGATAGCGGCGGATGGCGCGGCACCTGGCAGCTCGACGGCGGCGGCGCTCTCATGAATCAAGCCATCCATAACGTCGATCTCCTCTATCACATGATGGGGCCGGTCGCGGAAGTATCAGCGTTCACGGCGCTCCTGGCCCACGAGCGTATCGAGGTCGAGGACACCGCCGTCGCCGCGATTCGCTTCGCCAGTGGGGCGCTCGGCACCATTACCGCGACGACCAGTGTTTACCCAGGCCTCCTAAAGACTCTAAGTATTCACGGCGACAAAGGGTCAGTCGTCATCGAGCAGGATAATGTCCTCAAGTGGGAGTTTGAACGAACGGCGGCGCAGGACCACCGAGTCCGAGAGAAGTACATGACGAACGGCGGCTCGACCGGAGGAGCCAGTGATCCAAAAGCGATTTCCCACCAGGGACATGCGCGCCAGCTCGCTGATTTCGTGAAAGCGATCCGGACCGGAAGTAAGCCGCTCGTCGGAAATGATGAAGGGCGGCACGCCGTCGAGATCATCCTCGCGATTTATCAATCGCAGGCGACCGGTAAGTTGGTCAAACTCCCCTTGGCAAAAGATCCTCGTCCCCCGAAACTCGTCTCCTAGCGGAAAGAACGTTTCGCCGTCCGACGAAGTGACCGTCAAGCAAGGAGGCTTGACCGGCGGGCTCGCCAGGGAGGGATCATGAGCCGAAAGCTGCGCCGACTCGTGGCCGATTACTTGGTCTACCTTGTCGTTCGCTCGGTCGTTTGTGTCCTTCAATGTCTCTCCATCGAATCGGCCTACGCCTTCGCGAATGGATTGGCGTATCTGGCCTATGGGATTGACAAACGGCACCGGAAAATAGCCCTCGAAAATCTGAGTATCGCCTTTGGTGATCGGTATTCGGAGGATGAACGTCGACGGATCGTGCTCGACGTCTACAAGCACTTTTGCCAGGTGGTGGTCGAGATCGCCTTCATTCCGCGCCGCCTCAGAACGTACACCTGGCGAAAATATGCGACGATGACCGCGCCCGCCGAGTCGATTGATCTGGTCGTGCAAGATCGGCCAAAGATCGTGGTGACGGGGCATTTCGGCAACTGGGAGATGGCCGGTTATCTTTTAGCAGTGATCGGCATTCATCCAGCCAGCATCGCGAGAGACTTGGATAATCGTTTCCTTCACGACTTCATCCTTCGTTTTCGCAGTTGGTCTGGGCAGCGAATCCTCTCGAAGAAGGGAGACTTCGACAAGATCGAGCAGACGCTCATCGATCGGGGCTGCCTGGTATCGGTCGGCGATCAGAGCGCCGGGGAGCGAGGTTGCTTCGTGGACTTCTTTGGTCGACCAGCCTCCACGCACAAGGCGATCGCTCTCTTGTCACGCGAGCATGCCGCGCCGATCGTCGTTGGATTCGCGTATCGGGACCGTCCCGGATTTCATTACAACGTGTCGACCGGCCTACCGATCGATCCGATGGAATTTCGTGAAGGCGAGGATCTTCGAGGAATCACGGCGGAGTTCACCAAGCAACTCGAACGTGCGGTCAGGATCGCGCCCGAGCAATACCTCTGGCTGCACAATCGTTGGAAGCATCAGCCCCCCGCTCCGCGTGTAAAACGGATCAAACAAGCTGCTTAACCATCAATGAAAGATGAAAGTGGACTTGCGACTCAAACACAACAAGTGCCCGGAATCGATTCGTGATTTCTCCATCCGATCCTAGTGTCCCATCGACATCGTGTGTTTCGGCTCTCGCATGCCGTAGTAGCTGTAGAGCACCGGCACGAGATTGAACATGATGAGACTCATGAGCATTCCTCCCACCACGACAATCGCAAGAGGTCGTTGGGACTGCGCGCCGATCGCGGTCGAGAACGCAGCAGGAAGAAGTCCGAGGATTGCCGTCAAGCGGGTCATGTTGAGCGGACGCAGTCGTTTACTGACGGAATCTTCGATCGCTTCCCGGAGAGGCATTCCGACAGAACGATTGTGATTGAATCCATTGACGAGCAATAGACCGTTCATGATCCCCACCCCGAGAATCGAGATAAATCCGACTCCGGCGGAGATGTTGAAATTTTCTCCCGCTAGGAGAAGTGCCCAGATTCCACCGATCGCCATGACGACAACACTCGACATCACCACAAGCATGTCGAGTGTCGACTGCAATGCGACATACAGAATGACCATGATCAGAATCAGCGACAATCCTGCGACGACTTCCAGTCGCGCGACAGCGGCCTGCATCTGTTCGAACTCACCGCTCCAATCCGTTCGATAGGGAGCGGGAATTAATGGTTCGCAACGCTTCTGTGCCTCTGCCACGGTGCTCGCCAAGTCGCGTCCTCGGACGCTGAACTTGATGGCGATGAAACGCTCCCCTTGCTCGCGCGATATCGTCGAGGCACCGCTTCGAAGGAAATGCCCTCCTGGATCCGGCGTACCGTCAGCGGCAAGGGGCGTGACCAAGTCGCGAAGCCGTCGTCTCGGCAAGAGCCCACTTCCCTCACCGGCAATGGAACCGTGTACCGCCCCCAGATAGTGCGGATCACGTCGATTGGTTCCAGTGGGAGAAATGTTAGCGGTGGTCGCGCCCTCCTCTGGCAGGATCACCCGGTTCCCCGAGACCTCTACCGGCAAATCGAGAATCGTCTCGACATCGCTGCGAAGCTTCTCCGGGAATCGGAGGGTCACGTCGAACTTTCTCTCCCCCTGCACCATGCTGGTGAATGCTTTTCCACCGACGGCTGTCTCCAAGAGATCCTGCACGCTTTCGATGTCGACCCCCCACTTCGCACACTTTTCGTGATCGATATAGAACTCGAGATTTGATTGCCCCTTGATGCGAAAGATGCCCGCGTCAGCAACGCCGAGAACATGGATCAATTCGGATCGAACGCTTCGAGCAATCTGTTCGAGTTCGTCGAGATTGGGACCAAAGATTTTGATCGAGTTCTCACCCTTGACGCCCGACAACGTCTCGAGCACGTTATCACGAATGTTCTGTGAAAAGTTCCAATCGACACCGGGGACGGCTTTCGCCAACTCCGCACTGATTTGACCAACGAGTTCCTCCTTGGTCTTTGGTCGCGTGGGTCCCCAAATCCAGCTTCGCCAACTTACTGTTTCTTTCTCTGATTTCGGCCATTCGCTCCGCACCTTGAGGGGAACGAAGAATTCGCTGTTGTAAAAGCCGGTCGGGTCGGTTCCGTCGTCAGGTCGACCCGTTTGACAAAGCACGGCGCGAGCTTCGGGAAAATGGCGCATGACTTCCATCGCCCGCTCTGATTTGTCCGTCGATTCCTGTAGCGAGATATTCACCGGGAATGTTCCGCGAACATAGACGTTTCCTTCCTCTAATTGCGGCATGAATTCCATCCCCATAAATGGGAGAATGATCCCCGTCACGGCGACGAGCAGAATCGAAGGAACGATCATAAGCCATCGACGATTGAGAACATGATGAAGCTGCCACATGAAGATCGATTTCAATCCGCGCACGAGGACGTTTTCCTTTTCAGGCTTCACCTTGGCGAAGAAAACACGGCAAAGCATCGGCGATAAGGTAAGTGCCAGAATGAGCGCCCCCGCCAGAGCAAATGCGTACGCATCCGCCATCGGCCCGAAGATCTGCCCTTCAGGCCCCTGCATCATGAAAAGTGGAAGCAAAGCGACAACCATGATCACCGTCGAAATGAAGAGTCCTGATTCCACTTGGCTGCACGCCTTGACGATGCGTTTGGGAAGTGGGAGGTCCGGATTTTCACCTGCCGCGAGGGAACGATAGATTGTCTCGACCATGATGACCGATGAATCGACGATGATTCCGAAATCGAGTGCACCAAGAGACAAAAGATTCGCGCTTTTACCCCGAAGATAAAGCATGGCGAATGAGAAGAGGAATGCGAGCGGAATGTTGATCGCGACGATCATCGCGCTCGGAAAATGATTCAGGAAAACGAGAAGGACGATCGTCACGAGCGCCAGACCAACGACGAGGTTCTCTTGAACCGTCTCCGTCGTCATGTGAATCAGATTCGTTCGATCGTCGAAACGTTCGATTTTGACCCCGGGAGGGAGTTTACCCGGCTGGCTAAGGTCGTCCACTTTCGCATGCACACCGACAAGTCCCGGGAGCGATTGTTCTCCCTTCCGCAAGAGAACAATCCCCTCGACGACGTCAGGTTCCGTTTGCCATCGGATGTTGCCGTTCACATCGATAAGGTTATGTCCCTGCTCATCCTTCATGGGCATGCTGACCATGACGTGCCCCATGCGCGTGTGCTGGCCGACGATTACCCCCTGATTGTTTTGGCGGTTGCCTGATTGAAGCCGCATGGGTCCACCGACGACGACATCATCCACGCGGACCGGCACGTTATTGGTGGTGGTGAGAACGATGCTTCGAATCTCATCAATGCGTCGCTGGTCTTCCGCGGAAAGTTTGTTCGCAGCGGAAAGAGGATCGGTGAATTGACGTGCCGCTCCGATGGGATCGGCTCCTCCCCCCAAAAGCCCGAGCCCACGCACCGCGAGAACTTCATGCGGTTGGACGAGGTAATCCGCCCCCGCGTTTCGGTTATTGGCTGCGATTGCCTTTTCCAACCGATCGAGCGTGATGCCGTACTGCTTCATTCGCTCGGGATCGGGCTGAATCTCATACCGTTTCACCGCGCCGCCAAAACTGACGACATCGATGATGCCGGGAACGCGCCGAAATTGCTTTTCGAGGTCATAATCCTGAATCGACTTCAAATCCTTGAGGTCGTAGATGTTGTTCCCATCCGCCCCTTTGGGAGAACGGATGTAGTAACGATAGATCTCGCCGGTGGGGGACGTGGGTGAGAGTTCAGGAATGATGCCGGCGGGAAGACCCAGGCCATGCAGACGATTAAGCACATCGATCTTGGCGGTATTGAAGTCGACTCCGTAATGAAACTGATTTCGGATGTGAGCCAATCCGAAGAGCGACTTCGAGCGGGTATACTCCAGACCCGGCATCCCCGCGAGCGCGACTTCGAGCGGCACGGTGACTTGCCGTTCTACCTCTTCGGCGGAAGCGCCAGGGTATTGAGCAATAACTTCCACAATGGCTGGCGCCGGATCCGGGTAGGCTTCGACGTTCACATGAATGAACGAGTAGGTTCCGAATGCCGCGAGAACCAGCGCCATCAGGAAAACGACAAGGCGGTTCTCGACGGCCCACGCCACCAGTCGGAGAATCATTTTATTCTCGCTCCTTGGTGGCAACACTCACCGTCGGTGGATTCGACGCTTCTAGATCGGAGAGCACTCCTTCGAGTGAAAGGATGCCGGTCGCCGCCACCCACTCGCCCGCTTTGAGTGGCTCGGCCCCCGCTTTCTTCTCTTCCTCGGTTGGTTCGACACGAGCGAAAATGCTGTCGACTGTTCGGCGCACGACGGCGATCTTACGACGGGTGAATTCTGAGGAACCGTCCTTCGGTGAAACGAAAACGACACTGACCTTCCCTTCATCGATCACCGCATTGATCGGTACTTTCACCGTGCCGGTCTCCACGGAAAGAGGAATCTGCGCACTGATGAATTGGCCCGCGCGAAGCGTTTCGTCTCGATTGTCGATCCAACCCATGACGGCAAGCGTGTGTTGATTCGGATCGACCACGTCTCCGATTCGTGTAATGGGAACCGTCACCGGATTCATCGTCGGATCGCTGGCGAGTTGCACGCGCATCTTTCGTTGATCAGGGGGCAAGGCGAGAAGCCGAGGTAAATCGTCCTCGTAGAGATTCGCCACCACTCCCATACGGCTCAAATCGGCAATCTTGAAAAGGACGTCACCAGCATCAACGACATCTCCGATCGCCACGTCATGCTCGACGATCGTCCCGTCGATCGGAGCGATGATTTCGACTTCCGCCCAACGCCGCTCAAGGTCGGCGTTCGGCTTGGAGTCCTTCATGTGAAGTCGTTCCGCGTCCTGTTTGATGGCGGCGATCTCGTCTTCCTTGAACCTCCAGGATCGAAGCGTTCGCTCGGCACGAATCGAACTGATGAGGTCCGCTTCATAGTTGCGCTGCGCTTCACGGACCGCGCGCTCCGTGACCGCTCCCGTCGATTCGATTGCCTTCAAACTTTTGAGTGTTCGTTCATCGAGTTGAAGCCGAGAGATGGCATCCATCAGGTCACTCTTCTGATCACCGACTTCCTTGCTCCAAATCACCACGAGCGGCTGACCGGCTTTGACTCGATTTCCAAAACAAAGATGAGCGTCTTGAAGAGGATCGATGGAATGTTCCAGATCCTTGGGTTCACAATGCCCAAGTCGCACGACTTCGCCCGCAAATCGCGCATGCGCACTCACGAGCCTACTCGGATCGATGAAGAGCTTTCCCGACAGAACGATGGAAGCCGACTCTTGTGTTGGCGTCACTTCCGCCCATTGAATGCCGAGCGTCTGTAGAGTCTCCGACCGAACGAGGAGCGTCTCGGACTTACCAGGAACAAGTTCCGCCGGTGCGATCTTGGCTGCGGTCGCTGGAGGCGCGGGCTTCAGAAAGCCGACGATCTCTGCCCGTTTCCAAATCATCAGGCCCACCGAGGCGGTCACCACGACAAGGAGAACGACCCATCGGCTCCAATTCATCACCGCTGTCCTGGTCATTAGGGAGTCTTCTCCAGCCCTTTGAACTCATGCTTCGCGCAGCAACGGCTTATGAGGGTGCCTCGACTCTATCCCGCGCGAGGCGTATCGCTTCATGAAGCGATCACGTACATGTACGAGCCCTATCTGAAAAATGGCATACGAGACTCTTTAATCTTCCGTCATGCAGGGCAACCTGACTCAGATGTCATGCTCTAGAAGTCCGCGGGAGTAGATGGATTCTGACGGGGATGAAACATATCGTGCGGCGGGCGGGCCATAAGACTTGAGCGAATCTTCCTTACAGATTCGTTAATCAAAAGAGCACTAGAGAGACGGAATTTGCCTAGTCGACCCATTCCAGACAAGTCTCTTACCGCGATGTAAGGAGACGACTATAGGGGAGGCAATGAACCTACCGATAATACATACAGGCTATGCCAACTTAGATATTCCTCCTGTCTCGATCGATCGTGTTAGTCGTCGTCGCTCTTTTTGCGCGAGCGGGTCACGCTAGAGATTGAGCGGAGCGAAAGCGATTTTTCCTCCGGGAAAGCTTCGCTGACGCTCTCGTCCATCAAGCAATGCGTGTTTGACGCATCGGAGTAAAGCCGCGACGACCTCGGTGACGATCGGTTTCAACGTTCTCTTCAGGTGAAAGGTCTATGCCAGATTTTGGCGTCCTTCCGGGAGAACGACTTCATGCCCATTGATCAATTTCGATCGAGCGGATGGCAACGCTCCTTTTTGACTTTCGTTTTTCTCTTCGCGGCAAGTCTCTCCTTTGCTATTGGCGAGGAGAGAACAAGTGAAATCTCCACCGACTTAAAGAAGCCGGAAAACTCTTCCCTCCCCCAAACGTCGATTCTCGATAACAGAATCTGGGAGCCGATCAAAACAGAATCGAACGGGGCTACGAAACCTTTCGAGCCAAAAGACACCGATGAATTCCGGATGCTCCCTCCTCTTCCTCCAGGCCTCCTTTCTCTGCCGGTGACGCTCGAAGCGCAACCCAAGTCTGCGAGCTCGACTTCAAAACAGTCGGAAATGAAAGGAGATGAGGGAACTCATCGGACTAACGCTTACGAGCGTTACTTCAATCCGGGGAGTGTGGAGCAGGCCGTACCTACCGAAAAGAATCAACAAGCGATCGGTCTGGATCAAGTCATCAATCTTTGTCTACTTTCCGACCCGGTGCTTCGAGCAGGATTCGAGGCCATCAGCCAGGCCAATGCCGACGCGTTGCAAGCATCCCTCTTGCCGAACCCCGTACTTTACACCGACATCCAAATGCTTCCCTTCAGCCGCCCGTTCACGGTGACTCGACAAGGTGGCCCCCCTCAACAGGATGCATTGGTGACATACCCGATTGATTGGTTCGTCTTTGGAAAGAAGGCCGCCAACTTGGCCAGCGTCTCTCTGGGAGTAAGGATATCCGAGGCAAATTATAACGACCTCATCCGCCAGCGAGTCACGGCTGCTGCCATCGCCTATTACGACATTCTGGAAGCCGCTGAACTCGTCGGTCTAGCGAAGCAGGAAGTGGCCAGTTTCCGAACCGTGCTCGACGTCACCCAAAAGGCGGTCGAGAGCGGTGGTAGGCCCCGAGTCGAATTACAGCGTATCCAACTCAATCTTCTCAACAGTGAACGATCGGCCCGCGACGCGGAGGTCCTTTTGACCCAAGCGAAGACACGGCTCCAACCTTTGGTCGGCCGCTCGGTTAACGATCCGTTCGTCGAGGTGACGGGTACGCTCAATGTCGATCCCGCGCCGCCGAACATGAATTTAGAGGATGCGTATGTGACGGCGGTGGAAAACCGCCCGGACCTTCAGGCGCTCCGCTGGCGTCTCCAGCAGATGCGAGCTCAGATCCTCGTTCAGCGGCGGGCGGCCTTTCCCAACGTCGCCATCACCGGGGGGTGGACCCTCCAATATCAGACAAAAGACCTCCAGCAACCCAATGCGAAT
>JAIEPU010000265.1 GCA_019748235.1 bacterium | reverse complement strand
GCCTACGAGCGAGCTACGTTCACTCAAATCTCTGAGAAGACTTGAGCAATCCGTGTTAAACCAGGCATGAAGTGAATGCCATTTACGCTTAAGGCAGGAGGCCATCGCGCTGAGGCCATTCACCATTCCCTTGACCGTGGCGGCTGCCGTAATTGCGGCGGCGTTGGTTCGGGTTGCGATGGTGGTGTTAATGGCGTTCATCGTGTAGACCTCCCTTATTGAAGGGCCAGAGTAGTCAGCCAGCGAGGTGCCAGCCGACCCAGGACTGCCAACGACCCCGCAGGGTCGATAGCTTTTTGCTCCATGTTTTTCATCGCCACACGCGTGGCGTAGGTTGAGCAAGTGTACCGTCATCGGGACAAATTGGAAAGGATTTGTCCTCTTCCAGTGACGGTGTTGCCCCTATCGACAAGGGTTCAGACGTCAGGGTTCGCCGATTTTAAAAAGATTTTCCAAAAGGTTTTCGGAAGTCGAAAACCTGGAATTGAAATCGTTGAGCCACCAAACCATTGCGACGACTTACACGCAAAGCATTTATAGCAAATAAGTTACCACAAGAACCTCACCGTTTTCAGTCAGATTCTGGGGTGAAATGACCATTCGCATCAGGCAATTCGTTCGGAAGTGATTCGTCCAAATCGGACTTTTCATCATTCAGCGAAACGGTTGTTTCCTCGCCAGTCCCTTCGGGTGATTCGGACGGAGGTGGGTTGTCCGCCGCGAGGAGGCGAGAGATCCTGTCGAGGACGCCGTTCACGAACCGGGAGGATTCGAAGGTCGAGAACCGCTTGGCAATCTCGACTGCCTCGGTGATGACGACACGTGGTGGAGGCGGGTTCTGCGCGAAGGCCATTTCGTAGGCCCCCAGGCGAAGAATCGCTCGGTCAACGGTCGCCATCCGCTCGAGCTTCCAGTTCGTCGCGGCACGGGTCAGGAGTTGATCGATCTTGGCGTGATGACTCAAGATGCCGTCCACGAGCGCCATGCAGAACTCTTCGAGTTCAGGGAAATTGAGCTGTTCGGCAACGAAGGTCCGAATGTGCTCCGGAGTCGTCGAGGAGTTCTGCTCGTATTGGAAGATCGCCTGCATGGCGACTTCGCGAGCTTTTCGGCGGTGAGTTCGTTGACTCAATGAGTCGTCCCCGGAAGTTGGCTGAGCAAGTTCACCATCTCGATCGCGGCAAGGGCAGCATCAAATCCCTTGTTGCCTGCTTTGGCCCCGGCTCTGTTGATCGCCTGATCGAGGGTTTCGGTCGTCAGTACAGCATTCAGCACCGGAATCTTCGAGCGGAGCGCGACATCGGCCATGCCACGTGCCGACTGATTCACGACCACGTCGTAATGCGACGTATCCCCTCGAATAACGGTCCCTAAACAAATGATGGCGGCATAGCTACCATTGGCAAGGCGGTCGGCAGCCAAGGGAATTTCAAGAGCCCCCGGCACGTAAACAACGTCGATATCGGCCTCGGCCACGCCGTGACTGATGAGGCCTCCCTTCGCCCCATCCACCAAGCGGTCGACGATGAACGAATTGAAGCGTGATGCCACTAAGGCGAATCGCCCGGAAGGCTTTTTCAAATCACCCGCAATGATGGCCATGTGCTGCCCAACTGCCTCGTGCGCCGACCTGTGCGGCAAGTACATCTCGCGACTTGGTGCCAACGGGCGAATCAGACAACTACCCGTCCGACTGCATCACTCTGACGCGCCGCTTCACCTGGCGCATCACTCTGATCCGCCGTCTTGCACGAATCGCTGATAACCCAATTGTGATGAACCTAGTTTAGGTAACGGGGGACCGAATGAAACCCAGCCCTGGAAAGGTATTCGATTCCTCTTTTGAGGAAGCGAGAGGTGATGCGGATTGAGCGGGTTAACGGGCATCCCGTCTCGGTGCGACTGAGGACTAGGTGGTCTTTTCCGCAGCCGCGGCTGCCTGTGCACGAAGCCGCTGTCGGGCCTTAATGATGTCCTTTTCGAGGGACTCGGGAGAGTATTGGAAACGGCCGTATTTGACCGCAAGCTCACGAACCTGATAGAGGACTGACTCTGCCTCTGCAATCTGGCCGGCTTCGACGAATTTGCGCGCCTTGTCGAGCATCTCCTTGGCCATCTTCTTGCGCCCTTCCTCATCGCGGGGGATGCTGTCGATCGCCAATTGAGGCGCCTTCTCAAGCTGCGCGGTCGTCATCTCTGATCTTCCCAGCCCCGCATTCGTGGCCACACCTGGAGAAGGAACTCCCCAAGCCGGCTTCTCGTTTGGAACGGCAGTCGGAGGCGTCGGCGGAAGCTTCGCCACAGGAGATGGAGACTCCTTCGATTCATCTTGCCCCATAGAGGCCGCAAGTGCGGAGGGAGTCCGAACTGGTGGGAATTCAGTCATGTTCCCAAGAGTCGTATCCGAGCCAGATCGTATTTCCGTTCGAGGAATCTTCTTTCCCGCGAATGCAGTGACCTTTTCCGTCTTCGCCTCCACAGCCTTCGGGTCGACCGCAACGGCAACTTGTGTCGGAGGCGGCGTCACGCTGGCAGGAGGCGCGGGGGATGTCTTCGAACTCACCTCTGACGCGGCTACTGCTGGCGGGGATATCGGTGACCTCGGCGAGCTGATTCCAACCGCGGGGAGTTGATCGATCACAGCTGGCGGCAGCGACGGAGCAGCAGCGTCAACCTTTGCAACGCTCTCCGCGACAACAGGGGGCGCGACCGTGGGAGCCGGCACTGCAACCGGAGCTGGAGCGGTCGGTTTGCTTAGCTCCGGCGATGCCGGCGCGGTCGTCACTCCGGTAATACTGGGGGCTGCTGCAGGCGGAGCGATAGGAACGCTCGGCATTGACGCACCAGACAGATTATCACGTTTCGATGACTCGGCCCCGCTTGGATCGGAAGCGACCTCAGCCGACGGAGTTTCCGTGGGCGATGTATTGATTGGCACCTTCGGTGGTTCAGCGGGGGCCAACGTGAGCGATGGCGCAGGAACTGGATTGGGGACGGTGGGTCGTCCTGCCGGTGCCGAAGGAACAGTTTCTGGCACGGGAACAGCAGTGGCCGTGTTGGTTGGCCCTTCGGAGGCCGCGATCGAAGGAAGGGTAGACTTCTCTGCCCCGACTCTCACCGCTGATTCAGTCGGTTTCATGGCGGAATGCCAAACGGGGTTCGATTCAACAGATGCGATTGCTGCACCCGTCGGTTTCGGCGTCCCCCCCTGTTCGATCTCTTTGCGTGGGCTCGGAACCTGAGTCGTGTCGCTCTGGGTATTCGATGACCCAGCAACTTGAACCGGCCCTGAGGGAGGGGAATTGATCGTCGTGATGCGAACAACCGTTGGGGAAGAAGCGTGATCATTCACCCCATCCGAGGGTTGAGGAATCGCATGCTGAATCGCAGGGTTATTGGATTTTGACGCGACCGCTCCCGCCTGCGCAATTTCTCTGTCGGCGGTGGTGTCGTTGACCTCCTCGATCATCTCCTTGAGCTTCAGATCACGAAGACGTTGGGTTTCGTCAGGAACAATGGCCGCGACGACTCCCGGCGTGGCGGCGAGCGTAGGAGGCGCAAGCGCTTGTAGCTTGACGAGCGCGAAACGTGCTGCTCCTCTGACTTCGGCGCTTGAATCCTGAATGGAAGCTCGACGAAGCGCGGAGCGAACTTCGAGCGATGTCGATTGCCGATTCACCAACGAATCGATCGCCCGAAGCTTCTCCTCTTCCGACATCGAGACTAGCGCGCTCAGAAATTTCTTATCTGCAGGAGTTACCGTGGGAGAATCACCCCACGCCAGGCACGCCGCAACGCACCAGGTCGGCACAAGGGTGCGACGCAGCGCTTGGTGGAGTCTTTGCGTGTTCATTACCCACATTCTCCTGACTCGAGCCATCTTGCCGTTTCCCGATCCGGTGGACCAAGAGTTACGGGAACGGGATCGAGGACGGCCAATACAGCGGACAATTCACCGGAACCGGGGTGCTCCCGCAAGAGTCAGAGAGTGAACGGCGAAAAGGCCATTATTCGCCACGACTCTACGACTTTGGACGGCAACGCCGGTATTGACGGCTATAGCGTCTATTCGGCTGGTAGGGATTAATGACTTTAGAATCTCGGGCCGGATGGCAAATTACGATAGTTTGGGTAAAGATGCTTTGAAGAGCCTCTTGATTGATCCATCCTGTCGAAAGCAGATTTGGGCTCGTTGCACAAAATGAGATCAGCGGTTTCGCTCTACACCCTGATGGGCGGTACGCTTTTCGAAACTTAATCTTGCGATGGACGCTACAGTCAGTTCGGAATGGTTACTGGTTAACTAGATAGGCCACTTGAGACGGAAAGGACCAGATTTCGATGTCGTCCATCCGCAAGATGGCTAATCCGAGAAAGGGCTGGGAGTTTCCGCTCCTGGTCCTTCGATGCTTGTTCCTTCTCATCCTGGGAGGAACAGCGGCCCGCATCGCGCACGATATGAGCGCGAATCTGGTATCCGCTTGGCAGCCGGTGATCATCTTTGCGCTCATCATGCTGGTGGGCACCTTAGCATTGATGCTTGACGTCGCCTATCCGCGAAAGAATATCAGCACGATTTCCGCGGTCTTCTTTGGCTTGATTGTCGGCAGCATTCTTGGCTATTTCCTCAAGCTTGCCTTTGCCCCCACACTTAGCATTTGGTTTCGCGATGACATGATTAGCTGGTTTTCGGTAATCCTGACCGCCCTTTTCTGCTACATCTGCGTCAGCGTTCTCTTGCAAACGAAGGAAAATTTTCGGTTCGTCATCCCTTATGTCGAGTTTCAGCCGCAACTTAAAGGTAATCGTCCATTCGTCTTAGACTCAAGTGTAATCATCGACGGTCGAATTGCCGATATTGCCGAAAGCGGCTTATTGGATCAGTTGATTGTGATTCCCGCCATGGTCCTGGAAGAAGTCCAGGCGATCGCGGAGAGTCACGACAAGATTCGCCGCAAACGAGGCATTCGCGGACTTGAAATTATTGACCGTTTACGCCGAATGCCCGATATCGATGTCGATATCAGAGAAGCGGAGGAAGACGTCGCCGGCGAACGGAGCGACACCGGAACCCGGCTCGTCCTCTTTTGCAAGCAGATTAGCGGGCGATTGGTGACGAATGACGTGACGCTGGCAAAGGCAGCCACCGTTCACAATGTCGATTCGATCAACATTAACACCGTGACGAATGCTTTTAAGCCTCCCGTTCTGTGGGGAGACCGAATCTCGGTTCAGATAGTCAAGGAAGGGGAATCGCCAGGCCAGGGAGTGGGTTACCTCGACGATGGGACGATGGTCGTCGTGGAAATGGGGAAACGATTCATCGGCCACGAAGTGAACCTCATCGTCGACAGCTTCTTGCAAACAAGTGCCGGCCGAATGGTGTTCGGACGAATCGACAGCAAGAATCCTTCTCCCAGCAACGCGGCCTCCTAATCATCTCCCTCCGGCACGAAGTCGGAGGAACGGAACGACTCAAGGAAGAGGGAACACTGTTCCATGCCAGCCAAACGATGGATCACGCTGGCCTCTCTCGCCGGCGCTTTTCTGCTAGGGACCGCGGCGACTCTCTTTCCCCGTTTCCTCATGGCCGAGGAACTCGAAAAGATCACCGATCAAGAGCGTGAACTCGTCAAGTCGGTTTACGATTCCCGCAAGGGTTACCAGTCCTCACTCGAACGACTTCGAAACTACTATTCCCAAATCAATCACGAAGAGAATCTTTACTGGGTCGAGAAAGAGCTGACGGACTATCACCTAGCTCTCAAAGCGCCATACATTCTCGAGATGGATCTTCCGAGTGCTTCTCTCAAGCCGAGTAAGCACGATACCAAGGCGAATCGGATCTTTCGTGAAGCGCTCGATTGGCTGAACAAGCCGGGTCTCGATAAGGAAGAGAACACGAAGCGGGCGGAGATTCTTCTTCAGAAGGTCATTCGCGACCATAAGGAATCGGACAAGGTCGATGAGGCCTGTTACTACCTCGGCGAGATCTATTCCACGAAGTACTTTCAAATGTACCGACGTGCTGTCGCGTATTACGAACGAGTATTTCTCTATTCGCCTGACACCAACCTCGATGCGCGGTTGAGAGCGGCTTATCTCTATGAGCGAAATCTGGGCAACTCGCAGCGCGCCATCTCGCTCTATCAAGAGATCCTCGCGCACGAGATCAACCCGGAACAAACCAAAGAGGCGCGTCGACGTCTCGATACACTTCTTCGTCGCTAGCGTTATTTCAAAATCAACAATTGATGTTAAACGACTTGAGGCTTGCGCGCGAGCAGATCGTCGAGTCCCAACCGATCCACCGAATGAAGTCCGAGATGATTTCGCGTCCCATCGCCGTGATAATCAGATCCTGCCGTCTGCACCCAACCGTATTCCTTCGATCGATCCTCGAGGAATCTTCGATGGGCATTCGCCACTTTTCCGAACCGTGTCTCAATTCCATCGAGACCAAGCAACGAAATAGCTCGCCATTCATCGACGGTCATCCCGGTGGGGGGATGGGCGAGCACCGCAACGCCACCGGAGTCGTGGATCGCTTGAATGGCTCGCGCGAGATCGATTCCAATCGGTGAAAGGTCCGCGTCGAGCGGTGACAAATACTTGTCAAACGCCATCCGGACGCTGCTGGCCCTGCGAAGTCGCACGAGTTCTCTCGCCAAATGCTTTCGGCCAGGACTTCCTTGATGGCGAAGTCTTGCGAGGGCGGTGTCGTCGAGCTTGACATTCTTCGCTCGAAGTCCCTCGATGAGTTTTTCCCAACGCTCGTGTCTAGCCGCGAGCACTTCATCGCACAATTCATGAAGCGGCGTACGTGACGAAGTCTCGAACCCATACCCAAGCAAATGCAGCCGGCGATGATTCCAAACCGTCGAGATCTCAATGCCCGGCAGCATTTGAACGCCGCGCGCGCGGCCGGCGTCGGCGAGCATGACGGGATCAGGAAGGATGTCGTGATCGGTAATCGCGATGCCGGCAAGGCCACACAAACTCGCCAGATGCGCGAGTTCCATCACCGAGCGAAGTCCGTCACTTCGCGTGCTGTGAACATGCAGGTCGTAAAGTTCGGGGGGAGCAGCCATTGGGAACATTCTATGAGGAGTGCTCTTCTTCGACCGGCGCGATCGTCCAGCAGTCATCCGGCACCCCGCCGGGGTGCATGCTCGTGGGTTTATTTCCTACCAGGGGTTTCACCCCTGGCTACGTTCGCTCACGCCTCCGGCGTGAAGACCGAGTCGGCACCCGACGCCAATTTGGAGTCGGCAGGTGCAAAGAAAAAGGAGCGGACTGTTCAGCCCGCTCCTTCGCAAAATCAACTGTTCGCACGAATCACGCGCGATCTTGATTCGAACGATTATTTCCGGCGTTTGATCGCCTCGACGACCGCCTTGCCCATGTCGGCTGGCGTGTCGGCCACGACGATGCCGGCATTGCGAAGTGCCGCGATCTTATCGGAAGCCTTTCCGCTCGATCCCGAAATGATCGCGCCCGCATGGCCCATCCGGCGTCCCGGAGGGGCGGTCTGTCCGGCGATAAACGAAGCGACCGGCTTGGTAACGTTATTCTTGACGAACTCGGCGGCTCGTTCTTCCGCATCGCCACCGATCTCCCCCATCATGAGGATCGCTTCGGTTTCAGGATCGTTCTGGAAAAGTTCGAGGGCGTCGATGAACGACGTGCCGACGATCGGATCACCACCAAGGCCGACACAGGTCGACTGCCCGAGGCCAAGGCTCGTGAGCTGCCAAACGGCTTCATAGGTCAGTGTCCCACTTCGGCTAATGACGCCGATCGGCCCCTTCTTGTGAATGTAGCCGGGCATGATCCCGATCTTGCATTCATCGGGAGTGATCACGCCGGGGCAGTTTGGACCGACGAGGCGGCAGTTCGGGCGATTTCGAAGCTCGCGCGCCACATGCACCATATCCGCGACTGGGATCCCTTCGGTGATCGCGATGATGAGTCTGATTCCCGCGTCGGCCGCTTCGAGAATCGCATCCGCCGCGAACGGAGGGGGGACGAAGATCATGCTGACGTCGGCGCCCGTTTGATGAACTGCCTGCGAAACGGTGTCGAAGATCGGCACCTTGTTCTCAAAGAGTGTTCCCCCTTTATTCGGGGTCACGCCGGCTACCATCTTGGTTCCGTAAGCAAGGCACTGGCTCGAGTGGAAGGCCCCTGCCTTGCCGGTGATGCCTTGACAGAGAACTCGCGAATCCTTGTTGATCAGAATGCTCATGCGTCTTGGCTCGATCGAATCTGAAGGTCAATGTTTTAGCTTCGCGTCGGTGCCTCGCCGACACACACAACACCTCGCCTTTCGGCGAGGCCGAGGTTACGTCTGATCACACCTGCTTTAGCCGGCGGCTTTGACAGCCTTTTCGGCGGCGTCCGTCAAATCACCCGCAGTGATGATCGGCAGGCCCGAGTCGGCGAGCATCTTTCGGCCGAGCTCGACGTTCGTTCCTTCAAGACGAACGACCAGCGGCACGTTGAACTTTACTCGCTTAAATGCTTCGAGAATCGCGGTGGCGATCGTATCGCACTTCATGATGCCGCCGAAGATGTTCACGAGAACGGCTTTCACGTTCTTGTCCGCGAGAATGATCTCGAACGCCGTCGTCACTTGATCAACATTCGCGCCACCGCCGACATCGAGGAAGTTCGCTGGATCGCCGCCGTGGAACTTGATGATGTCCATCGTGCTCATCGCCAGACCAGCACCATTCACCAAGCAACCGATGTTGCCATCAAGTTTGACGAAGCTGATTCCCGTCTCTTGAGCCTTGAGCTCCGACGGATCTTCTTCCGTGACGTCTCGATAGCCTTGAATGTCTTTCAGTCGGAAGAGGGCGTTGTCGTCGAAGTTTACCTTGCCGTCGAGGGCGATCATGTCGCCGTCGGTCGTCTGGACCCAAGGATTGATCTCGGCGAGGCTGCAATCTTTATCGAGATAGAGCTTCACGAGCCCAGTCAACGTCTTCACGGCTTGATCGACCTGCTTGCCGGTCAGACCGAGTGCGTAAGCGATCTTTCGAGCTTGGAACGGCTGCAGGCCGCGTGCATCGAAGATGTGAGTCTTCTTAATCGCATCGGGATTGTGGGCAGCGACTTCTTCGATCTCGACGCCACCTTCGGTCGATGCCATCAGTACCGGTAGCTGAACCGCTCGGTCAAGGACAACGGCGACGTAGTACTCGTGGCCGATGGAGGTCGCCTGCTCAACGAGGAGCGAGCGAACCTTTACTCCCTCGGGGCCGGTCTGCGGGGTAATCAACGGGTTCGAGAGGATGCGCTTCGCTTCGGTCCGGCATTCTTCCGCCGACTTGACGACTTTGACCCCTCCTCCCTTTCCGCGACCGCCGGCATGGACCTGGGCTTTGACAACCGCGATCCCCTTGCCAAACGACTCAAAAGCCTTGACCGCTTCGTCGGCGGTGGTGACGACCTTTCCGGTCGGCGTCGGAACGCCAAATGCCCGGAGAAGCTCCTTCGCCTGATACTCGTGAATCTTCATGTAAGGTGGAGTTCCGCCAAAAGTGACATCGGACCGTCAGCGAAAGGTTAACCTCCCTTTCGGGCCACTTCCGCCGAGCGGTGGGCCAGGGCCTCATTGCTGAGACGTTAACGATTCTAGGGTGGGGCTCTCTTGATTCAAGCAACCTAACTGTCAGGAGATAAGTGACAAGCGATTGCGACATTACACCATCGTCGCTTGACGTCGGTTTTCGCCTCGTGCGCGGATCGTCTTCTTGCCCGACGATGTCATAGCCGTGTCTTGATTCATGGTTTGCGATAACGTCCCGAACATGAGCGATTTATCATGTGAGCCTCGATCGGAAGATAATGCCCCAGGGCCACCTATTTCCCCTTGATTTCGCGGTTTCACGCTTCTAGCTTGGGAAGGCTCAAGGAGTGTTCGTTTTTACCCTCGTGAAGGCGAACTCGCGCGGACGGTTTTTGGAAAGATCGCCGTCAAAGCGAGTTTAGCCGCATGGGAATGAATTCACGAGGACGCTCTTATACAACTCGACTGCACGACGCTCGAACGCCACTGGTTCGCCTGTTGGCTGGCCGATAAACCCACAACGAGCGAGGGGCTCAATGGCTCGAAGAACACCAGCAGGCAAGAAGCCGCGAACGCATATTTCGTCGACTCGAGCGGGGCGGCTCTATCGTCTTCTCAAGCAGCTCGATGGACAAAGCGTCCTTCGAACCGCGCTCCTGAAGAAGTTGCGGGTCGGGATGCGAACGTTTTACCGTGATGTGGACTTGCTCAGAGAGTGTGGCATTCAAGTCGACGTGGATGGAGAAGGTTACTCGCTGCAGGGGACGCTCAGCGATGCCTTGCACCAGCTCCCCTTCCCTGATCCCGAGCTGACGTTCGGCGACATCGAAACTCTCATGAGGGGGAAATCCGCCACTCATGAGAAGCTTCGTTCTTTGTTTAAGAAGATCTCGAAGTAAGAATTTGAGTCTTACGACTTTAGCTCGAAGATTACTTCGACTTCCACCGCGATGTTACCAGGGAGCGCCACCAAGCCCACCGCGCTCCTAGCCCCACGACCCGCCTCTGGTCCGAAAACCTCGACCATCAGCTCACTGAAGCCGTTAATGACTTTCGGATGTTCCGTAAAGTCAGGAGTCGAATTGACCATACCGAGCGTCTTCACAATTCGGCCGATGCGATCCAGCGAGCCAAGCTCCGCTTGCAATGATGCGAGAACCGCCAGCCCGGTGATGCGAGCGGCGTCGTAACCCATGGCTGTGTCAAGATCAGCGCCGACTTGCCCTGTGACCAGTGACCCATCAGGCTTGAGCGGTCCATGTCCAGAGACATAGATCATTCCCCCAGCCACGACGACCGGACGGTAAACACCCATCGGCTTTGGTGCCGGAGGTAGGACTAGCCCGAGTTCCTTGATTTTCGCATCGAAAGACATCAACCATTCCCTTTGACCGCGAGTAAAGAGGTTTTCGTTCGAAGGCCCATTCTAAGGCCCCAACCGCCTTATTGTCCCAGGAGATTTCCGTATGCAACGAATTGGGTCGTCGCCGCGAAGGAGGCCGGGCATCGTGCCATCGCATCATTCCTTCGCTTGAAAAGAAGTTGGGCCACCCCGAAAGAGTCCCCAAAGATGCCTGGTTCACGCAACTTAACATTGTCGCGGTTTGGGGATACTGATACGTTTCGCGTGAGAGATTGAATGGCGGGGGCGGCATCTCTGATTCCATGCGACGGAGAATGAAGTCTCTTCCTGGGTTCGAGAAAGGATTGGTTTGATGCAACGCGTGTTCGTGACCGGAATCGGCGTCGTCAGTCCCGTGGGAAATTCACGCGCGGAAGTCTGGGATTCCCTCACTCACGGTCGATCGGGCATCAGCCTCATTCAAAACATCAACACCGAAGACCTGCCGGTCAAAATCGCGGGTGAGGTTCGCGGTATCGATCCGGCAGCGGTGGAGGTAAACGAAAAAGTCATCGCGAAGCGCATGGATCGCTCCAGTATTTTCGCGGTTCTGGCGGCCAAAGAAGCGGTCGCCGATGCGAAGATCGATCCGCGGGAATTCGGCGATCGCTGCGGGACGATCATCGGCTCCGGCCTTTCCGGTCTGGCAACGATGGAAGAGCAAACCGAAAACATTATCAAGCGCGGACCGCGCGGCGTCAGTGTGTTCACGATCCCCATGATCATGCCGAACGGCCCTCCCGCCAATGTCAGTCTCGCGTTCAACATCACCGGCCCTTGCTACACGACCGCGAGTGCGTGCGCCTCGAGCGGCCATTCGATCATCGCGGCCTATGAAGCGGTTCGCAAAGGACATCTCGATGCCGTCGTGACCGGTGGGACGGAATCGATCATCGTCAGGCTTGCGATCGCGGCCTTCGCGAATATGAAAGCCCTCACCAAAAAGTTCAACGATAACCCCACCGCGGCCAGTCGTCCCTTTGATGACGGCCGTGACGGCTTCGTGATTGCCGAAGGTTCGGTGATCCTTGTGCTCGAATCAGAGGAATCGGTTGCGAAACGGGGCGTGAAGCCTTATGTCGAGATCATCGGCTATGGCGACACCGCCGATTCGTACCACATCGTTCAGCCAGACGTGGAAGCAACAGGCGCAACCCGCGCGATCAACGCCGCCTTCGCAATGGCAAAGCTGAATCCCGAGGAAGTGGCGGGGAGCCTTTACGTCAACGCTCACGGTACCAGCACGAAACTGAACGACGCAGCCGAGACCAAGGCGCTCAAAGCGGTTTTCGGCGAAGGAGCGAAGAAGCTTCAAATCAGTTCGACCAAGAGCATGACCGGCCATCTGATCGGCGCTGCCGGCGCGCTCGAGTCGCTCGCCTGCTCGCTCGCGCTGCAGAACAGTCTCTTGCCGCCGACCATCAACTATCAAACGCCCGATCCCGAGTGCGACCTCGATTACATCCCGAACGAAGCCCGTAAGTCAGCCGTGAAGTTCGCGCTAAATAACAGCCTCGGCTTCGGCGGTCACAATACGTCGATCCTGTTCAAGAAGGTGTGAGAGTGTTTAAGGAGATGTGAGGGTAGGCGATCAAAGTCGCTCGGATGGGTGCCAAACAGGACTGTCTCACGTTCGCATTAACCAATTTCGGGTGCCGTTTTGGGTGCCATATTCCACGCTTGCGTGGACATGGGGGTTGATACTTCCCGAACCCTCAAACAAATCCTACAATCTAGTCCAGATAATATTGAATAACTTCTTCAAACAGGGAAGCTTATGTCACCTAGTGAAGAGATCATAATCTCCACCGCAAGCAATGCACTCCGAAAGCACTTCCTGTCGGTTGGAATGATTTATCGTTTCATCGACGGCAATGGCAACTTTACAAGCGAAGAAAAATACGCCTGCACCACTGGATTTCTAATTAATTCTGGAGAAACACATGCCATATTCACCGCCGGACATACCGTAAAAGCCGTTTTAGACCTGAAGAATCATCCGCATGTTCGTATTCTAAATAGCGGAATAATTGACTATATAAAGGACGACGCTCCATATGAGTTCGCAGTTCCATTTCGGATCGATGAAGAAAACTCTTCTTATGCGATAGATGACGAGAGCGGAATTGACTTTGGCAAAATCGTCTTAAGGAAAAACTATATCGACAATGTCAAAGCGAATGAAGTGGTCTCGATAGATGCCGCAAGATGGCATCTTTCAAATCAACCACGTTTCGACCGATATTTCCTTTTTGGAATCCCGGCTGAAAAAGTTACTCTTTCCTCAGTGTCCGGCAATCCAAGAATGACTGCATACACTCTTCTTCTTGACAAGATTGAAAATAACGTTGAAAAATCGCTAGAGCGATTTCAAGCAAGAATTATTGATATGGGTGATATTAACGACATTAGTGGCGTGAGTGGTACACAAATAATTGGGGCGAATCTAGGCGAAAGAGGCATTACCTATTCTCTCGTTGGAATTGAAACTTCGTGGAAAAAAGGTTCCCAAATAGTTATCGGGCAATACATGAGTACGATAACGCAGCTTCTGCTAGCGGCTCGCCTTTCTGATAATGGTTAGTAAACGCACAATTACTGGATTAACGCGACTATTTTGTTCAGAATCCGAAATTGAAGTCATTGCGTTCATCCGTCAATCGAAAGCCACATGTTCACGCGAGCGTGAACATGGCACCCGGCAAACGTCCGATCAATTGGAAGATTGCGAACTCAACATGCTCTCCTACTTCTCCAGCTTCCAGCCCGACGTATTCGCGGTGAGCTTGGTGTTCCCTTTGTTCTGTTCGTACAGCTCATGCATCTGGTTGATGTCGTCGAAGTAGCCGACGATGTGGGCGGCGCTGAAGGATTCGTCGGCGTTCACCGGTTTGCCGTTGATCTCTTCGATCATGACGATGATGCCACCGGGCCGTTGGCTGCACCAGGCCTCGTACACGATCGAGGGATCAAGCGTCAGCCCCGCGAGCCAGGGGCCGGCGGCGCCGGTCTCCTTATTGCGAAGGTGATAGGCACGGATGAAGGTGTCGGGCAACTGGTGGGTGTCGCGGCGATAGCCGAACTTGAGGTCGGGGGGAAACGGCGCGAAGAACTCGCTCGAGGGGATGCGAATTCCCTTCGGTCCGCTCAGATAGCTGAGATAGATTTCGCTGAAGGTATCCCCTTTTTCGTGCCGGACGCAGCCGGGCGTGTCGTTACGGAGAAACATCTCGGGCGAACTGTTCACGCTGTCGATCTTGTCCATGAGGAGGAAGTACCGAACGCCGACGGGAAAGACGATGAGCTGCGTCCACTGGGAACCAGGCTTTCGACCCGGAGCGGCATACTCGAACTTGTACGTCGTCTTCACCGCGACGAAGTCTGGCCCGTGAATGATCTCGGGCTGAACCGGCTTCATGCGGTGGCATAGTTGCGGCCCTTCGATCATTCGCTTCCGATGACTGCTCCCGTGCGCCATCAAGCAGTATTCCCGCCGCTCGGGATCGGTTTCGTTCTCATACCACGTGTAGCGACCGACGCCGTTTCCATCCGCGGTGAAGACATCCTCGCTCCACTCCGCGTCGCTTCCCGGCTCCATGAGCCAATCGATCACCATGAGCCCGTCGCCGACTTCGCGAAAACCGGTCTTCTTGTCGAGGAATGTTCCCTTCTCGATGCCGGTCATCCAGTGCTTCGGATTCTTCTTTGGAATCACCGCTTCGAGCATGTCTGTTTCGATCTTGATCGCGCGGTCATCTTCCGTCACCTTCGGCCATTCCGATTTATTCTTCGGCTCGCCGAACGAAGAAGAAACGAACGTAGCGATGACGAACGAAGCAAACAGTACATCGACGAGAAAGCGACGAGATGTCATGGCGAATCCTTCTCTTGAAACTCTCAGGATCAGGCACGCCTTTATGATCGCTGATGAGAAACACGATGCCAGCGAGAAATCTGTTTTCGTCGGCGTGACGCGAATCGATCGTCATGACCGCAAAGGGTGATACAACAAGAGTTGAAAGACCCGATAGGCGTAAAACAATCGGGTCTGCGAACGGGCCACAGTTGGGATCATGACGACGATCGTGGACAAGATCAGCAGCGTGAGCGGCGTCCCCCCCCAGATTGTCTGGGTGCTTGGGATCGTCTTCTGCGCGATCGTCGCGGGATCTGTCATTCGCATCGGCTCGATGCTCATTACGAAACCCATCGACGCGAAGAGCAAGGAACGCCTCGGCAGTTTAGGCGTTTGGTGGGGACTCTTCTTTCTTCTCACCACCGTGGTGGCGTTAGGCCCCTATGCCGTCGTCATCCTCTTCGCGATCATCAGCATGGCGGGCCTTCGTGAATATCGGCAACTCGTCTCTCGACGCCAAGGAATCAGCCCGACAAGTTGGGTCTTTGTCGTGGCGATCATTCATTACGGGATCGTGGCCGCCGCCAAACTCGGCCCATTCTGGACGTTGATTCCCGTCTGGGTTCTGGCAGCTCTTCTGGTGCAGTTGGTCATCGGTGAAGAGACGAAGAACTTCCTCGAAATTGCCGGGACGGTGTACCTCGGACTCATGCTGCTCGTTTACATGATTTCCCACGCTGCATTGATGGTAACGATGCCGCTCGTGCCGCGCGGTCAAGGGGCGGGGCCGATGGGACTGCTCGTCTATCTCGTCCTTCTCACCGAATCGAACGACATTGCCCAGGCACTTTGGGGACGGCGATTCGGACGGCATAAAATCACGCCGCGAGTCTCTCCCGGCAAAACATGGGAAGGATTTCTGCTCGGCGCTGCCACCACGGTGTCACTGGCGATTCTTCTCGCGAAGCCATTGACCCCGTTCGCGACGTCGCCGCTTCATGTGGAAGGTTACTCCGTTGCCATTCCGTATCTGCCAGCCGTCATCGCCGGACTCTTGATCGCCGTCGCGGGATTCTTCGGCGATGTGACGTTCTCCGCAATTAAACGAGAGGTGGGCGTAAAAGATAGCGGCTCCCTTCTCCCTGGCCAAGGGGGTATCCTCGATCGGATCGATAGCCTGACGTTCACCGCGCCGGCCTTCTTTTACTTCGTCTACATCTTCTGCCGCGAAGGGGTGTGACGATGACAGAACCGCCTCGCGACTCATCGGCTCCCCAAGTGTCTGCAGACGCTGGGACCCCGCTCCTCAATATTCCGAACATCCTTTCCGGCATACGATTCATCGGCTCGTTCGGCATCGTGGCGATTGCACTCTTGGGAGGCGGACCCATTCTCTTTCCGCTAACGTTCGGCTTGATCATGACCGATTGGGTCGATGGAAAGCTAGCGATCGCATGGAAGCAGCGGACGACATTCGGGGCTCGCCTCGATAGCTTGGCGGATGTGACGTTCTATTCCTCTGTCCTTTTCACCATCTGGTGGCTGAAGAGTGACCTGTTGGTGGCCGAGGGGTATTGGATCATTCCCGCACTGGCGGCGTACGGTGTGAGCTGCTTGCTCGGCCTCATTAAGTTTCGGGTGATTCCAACCTATCACACGCGCGGAGCAAAGACTGGTTGGCTTTTGGCAGGACTCGCCATTCCGCTGGTGCTTGGCCTGGATCTCGCCTGGCCGCTTCGAGTCGTGGGGATCTGGATTCTCGCCGTCAATCTCGAAGCGATTCTTATCACGCTCGTCTTACGGCGTTCCGCGGTTGATATTCCGTCGATTTACCACGCAATCAAGCTTCGCAAGCAGCAATGGGCGGAAGAAAATTCGTCCCAATCCTCCTGACGCTTATCTGCGATAGAATAGAGATAGTGTCTTGCGTTTTTGAAGGACAATGGCGTTATGCCCATCACGACATTGATGCACATTTCGGACCTTCACTTCGGCCCGCCGTTCTTGTCGCGGGTGAGTGAGGCAGCGTTGCGGATAGCGTATCGCTTGAATCCTGATGCGATGGTCATCAGCGGCGACTTCACGCAGCGAGCGACTGAGGAACAATTCCAGCAGGCGCGGGCCTACATCGATCAACTCCCTCCGGTGCCGAAGGTGGTCGTTCCAGGGAATCACGATGTTCCGCTCTATCGCGTGGCGGAGCGAATCTTCAACCCGCATCGGCTCTACTGCAAGTACATCCAAAAGGAACTGAATAGCATCTGTGACCTGAACGGCGTCCGCATCGTCGCCCTGAACTCCACTTCGCCTCATCGAGCGATTTCAAACGGACGAATCGACCACGAGACGCTCGTGTTTTGTGAGAAAGCATTTCAAGGTGTTGGTGACGATATCTTCAAAGTCGTCGTCACGCATCACCATCTGATTCCTGCACCGGATTACGTGCATGATCAGACGATGCCCAAATCGCGCCGTGCGATCAACCGATTCGTCGATCTCGGCGTCGAGCTCGTTTTGGGGGGGCACCTGCACCGCGCTTATATCGGCAACACGCTCGACATTTATCCCGGCGAAAATCGTGAACGAGGTGTCATCATCGCGCAGTCGGGCACGACAACTTCTCGCCGGGGACGAGGTCGCGAGAAGCTGAAGAACTCCTTCAACCTGATCAAGATCGGTGACGGCATGTTCCGCATCACACATTACATGTACTTCGATCGCCTCGAGGAATTTGCCCCCGTCAGCCGACACACGTTCCCCAGACCAGGCCGTGAGTTCGTCGAAGGAATGCTCAACCTCTCCGACTTCCCGGAAGAAGAACTGAGCGATGTGACGTGAGAATGGTTGTGGCAGTTGGGACCGGCAGATGAGCCAAGCCCCGTTTGAGTCTCACCTTCGTTCGATTGAAGCAGCGCTGAACAATCTCCAGCATCCTAAAAGGTGGGCATTTGGCGGATGGCTCGCGGAGTCGATGTATCTCGGGTATATGGACTACGTGAAAGAGGTCGGAATTACTGACGAGCTTGGCAATGTTGTGGCGTTTATTTGGGATTGCATCGTCAATGATCGACTCGACGAACACGTACTCGCGAAAAATTTGCGTTCGCTTCGAAGCATGTCTTTCGACGAAACTTCATCGCCCAATTATTGGATTGATGCCGATCACGCTGTCAGTTGCAGTTATCAGGTCCTGATTGCCTTCATGAAGGATCCGGTAAAGCATCTCGTGTCGGCTGCAGATCAAGCACTCGAATGCGTTTTTGAAAAGCTATTCTCAGAGACGAATCATGTCTCTTTATCAGTGGAAGACATGGGGTTCGTGCTCGACAGAATCTTGTGCGACCCGTCGATTGAAGCTGCCAAAGTAACGCAGTTAGAAGCATTAAGTTTGATCGAAAAAATCGACGAATCCGATCTCAATGCTATTCGATCGACGATATATCGCTTCTAGTATCAAGGGGTCCTACAGTCCTCTGCGTGCCGAGTCTTTGTGATTGATCACAGCCACTCGATGTCGGGTGGCAACTCATGTCACGCAGAGGGCCGCGCGACCAACGAGTCGAAAGGATTTTATTTATCGATGAGTAACGAGGTCGTCACAGTGACGCTCAGTCGTGATGAAGCTCTCGTGTTCTTTGAATGGCTTGCATCACGAGACAATGAGCAATCGCCTTCTGATTCCGTCCCTGCGGAAGAACTTGTGTTTTGGCACATCGAAGCAAAGCTCGAAAAGTCGCTGACCGAGATTTTCGATCCCAATTACACTCGACTTCTAAAGCTTGCAAGAAATGCGATCGTCGAACGACACCGGGGAAGTTTATGAACAAGTCCGCTTCGTTGGAACGAATTCGCAATCGTCGACTCGTATATCTACTTGGATTCATCCTCGGATTTCTCTTCTTGTTTTTCGGAGCATGGTACTGCCTCGAAATGTCGATCAATGATGCCTACGCGCAATGGGGTGCGGCTGATCTGGTCATTCAATACATGGAAGAGCATGGCGGGAAATGGCCGAGCAATTGGGATGTCTTGCGTCAGTCTTACGAGACCAAGGGCGGACGTGTCTCTGGCTGGTCATTCGGCGACTTTAAGAGCCGGATGTTTATAGACTTCTCCGTCAATTCGAATGACCTCGAAAAGCAATCCGTCAAATCAAATAAAGTGCCTTTCGATGTCATCCATGCCCGATCACCGCTGAGTTCCATGATGGGGGAGGGGCCGAACGCTCAGCTATACCACTATTTTCGGCACAAAGCAGGAATGGTCGATTCGCCTCGCCCTGTGGACAATAACGGGCCCGTCACGGTTCCGATCCCCAGATCACCGCAGTAAGTCATTCACCTGCTTCCAAGTAGCGCCGGACCATGTTGAGGGCCATCTTGGTGGCGCGGATGCGGTTGGATTCGCGGTCGGCTCCCCATTGGAAGCTGCGGACCTTGACGCCGTCGGCGTGGGCTAGGCCGACATAGACGAGACCGACTGGCTTTTCGGGAGTGCCGCCATGGGGGCCGGCAATACCGGTGATCGAAACGGCTAAGTCGGTGTGAAACCGCTTCTGGCAACCGAGCGCCATCGCGGCAGCGCACTCTTCGCTCACGGCGCCGTGCTGATCGAGGATTTCCTGCGAGACGCCGAGCAAGTCTTTCTTCGCTTCGTTCGCGTAGCTGACGACGCCCCCCATGTATACCGAGCTGATTCCGGGAAGCTGCGTCAGCCATTCGCCGAGCATCCCGCCCGTGCATGATTCCGCCGTGCTCAGTGTTACGTTCAGATTCAAGAGAAGCCGGCCAACCACGTTTTGAAGTTGATCATCTTCTTCGCCGAAGACCAGCGGGCCGAGAATTTCGCGGATCTTGGTGATATCGGGATCGATGAGCGAACGAGCCTCGTCAGTGCTACCCGCCTTCGCGGTGACGCGGAGAGAAATCGTCGCTTCGGAAACGGTGATACCCACCTCGGGATGCCTGCCGCGCTTCGTGAATTCGCCGAGCATCTGTTCGACGTGTGACTCCCCTGCCCCGAAACAGCGGAGCGTGCGATGGACAATCACCTTTCCCGCACCAAATCGTTGGAGGAGTCTGGGGAGGACCCAGTTCGTGAACATCGGCTTCATTTCGCGCGGCACGCCGGGCATGCAAACGACGAGGGACTGGCCGACTTCAAGCCAGATGCCGGGCGCGGTGCCGTTCTCGTTCGGAACGACGGTCGAGCCCGAGGGAAAGTAAGCCTGAACCCGGTTGCGTTCCGGCATGGGACGTTTCAAGTATTGAAAGATCTGCTGTAGCCGATCGAACGAAGGTTGATCGAAAACGAGGTCGACCCCCGCCACTTTTGCCAAAGCCTCGCGAGTGAGATCGTCCAACGTCGGACCCAGGCCGCCGGTGACGAGGACGAGATCGGCCCGCTTTGTGGCGATGTCAAAGACGCCGACATTGGCCTCCATGTCGTCGGCGACGGTGGTATGAAACGCGACCTCGATCCCGACCTCGGCAAGCCGGGCCGAGAGCCACTGGCCGTTCGTGTCGAGGCTAACACCGCTGGTCAATTCGCTTCCGACCGAGATGATTTCCGCTCGCATCTGGCTAGTCTTTCACCTGTCAAAGAGGGTCCGTACAGCGGATCGCCGTTCTCTAACGCGGCTGTAGCGATCAGTTTTCAGGCTGTTTCCATACTACTTTACCGCTACAGCCACTTTGGAACGTCTTAGAGCTTCTTTTCGCGAGGAGAGCCCCCATTCCTGTGAAGAAATCACGAAGTTTCGAAAGGAGAACAGGTTTTTGGGTAAGTCTCGCCCTGGGAATAGTGTAGGCAAATGACTTGTTCCGACGCGCTTTTGCCGGCTGACTTTTTTGAGGACGCCGCCCGGCTTCCTCATTCCATCTAGCCATGTTTCTCCAGGCCAGTAGAATACTTGCGTCATCCTGCCGGTCCGTGCACCCACCGACACACCAGACCCCAAAGGTTGATTGAACGGCGAGTCTGCTGTTCGAAGCGAGGCGGCCCTTACGTCGGCTCTTGTGATCGCCTTTTTCGTGGGGTTTCAGGGGCGAACGATTGGCTGGAAGGTTGAGGCACCAGGATGTGCCGCCGCTTGAAACTGTTTCGTCAAAGTCGCTAGCGACCAGGAAGTCCAATGATTCGGGAAGACATTCGCAACGTAGCCATTATCGCGCACGTCGATCATGGAAAGACGACGCTCGTCGATGCCATGTTGCGGCAATCGGGCCTGTTCCGTGATAGCCAGCTCCAGGGGCAATGCATCCTGGACAGCAACGATCTGGAACGAGAGCGTGGCATCACCATTCTCGCGAAGAACATCGCGCTCACCTATACGCCCCCCGGCTCGGACAAAACGACGAAGATCAACCTGATCGATACGCCCGGCCACGCGGACTTCGGCGGCGAAGTCGAGCGAATCGTCAAGTTGGCGGACGGCTGCCTTCTTCTTGTCGATGCGTTCGACGGTCCGATGCCGCAGACGAAGTTCGTTCTTCGCAAGGCCTTCGAGGCGGGGCTGCACCCGATCGTTGTCATCAACAAGATCGATCGGCCCGATGCACGCCCTGAGGAGGTGCTTCACCTCTGCTACGATCTGTTCATTGACCTTGGGGCGAACGATGAGCAGCTCGATTTCCCATACATTTACGCCAGCTGCAAGGAAGGCTGGGCCACGACGGATCCCAACGTCAAGGGAGAGGACATCCAGCCAATCTTCGATTTGATCCTCAAGCATGTGCCGGGACCTGATGTTGATATCGACGGGCCGCTGCAGATGCAGGTCAGCTCGCTGCAATGGTCTGAGTACGTCGGCCGAATCGCGGTGGGAAAGATCAGGTCGGGCACCATCAATGTCGGGCAGAACGTCGTCTTGATGAAGGATGGCAAGAACGTCAATCATCAGGCCGAAAAGCTGTACGAATTCGACAAGCTCGGCAAGATCGAAGTCAAGTCGGCATCGGCGGGGGATGTCGTCGCGGTCGTCGGCCTTGAAGACGCCGAGATCGGCGACACGATCGCATCTCCGGATAATCCGATCGCTCTCCCTCGGCTACAGGTTGAAGAGCCGACGCTGACGATGCTTTTCACGATTAACGATTCGCCGCTCACGGGCCGAGACGGCGGTCAGTTCCTCACGAGCCGTCACCTTCGCGAGCGCCTCTATCGGGAGCTCGATTCCAACGTCGCGCTTCGGGTCGAGGATGGAGATAGCAAGGAACAGTTCCTCGTTTCGGGTCGCGGCCTTCTTCATCTCGGCGTCTTGATCGAGACGATGCGTCGCGAAGGTTACGAGCTGAGCGTCGGCAAGCCGCAGGTCATTTACAAGGAGATCGAAGGGGAAAAGTGCGAGCCCTTCGAGATGCTGCTGGTCGAAGTCCCCAGCGACCGGATGGGACCTGTCATGGAAATGGCCGGGGCGCGGCGCGGCGAGCTCGTCAAGATCGAGACGCGCGGCACGCAAACACAAATCGAGTTCATCATCCCCTCTCGCGGTTTGATCGGACTTCGAACGCGGCTCCTCAACGCCACCGGCGGCGAAGTGATCATGCATCACGTTTTCCACGAGTATCGCCCCGTGAAGGGTGACGTGCCCCGCCGATCGAACGGCGTCATGATCGCGAATCAAGCGGGCAAGGCGGTCGCATTCGCTCTCGACGGTTTGCAGGAACGGGGCGAAATGTTCGTCTCGCCGGGTGACGAACTGTATGAGGGAATGATCGTCGCCGAGCATTGTCGGGATAATGATCTAACTGTGAATCCTTGCAAGGAAAAGAAGCTCACGAACATGCGGGCTTCAGGTTCCGACAAGGCGATCATTCTCAAGCCCGCTCGCGAGATGTCGCTCGAAATTGCTCTCGAATACATTGAAGAGGACGAACTGGTCGAGGTAACTCCGAAGACCATTCGCCTTCGAAAGAAAGCCCTCACTGAAGAAGCTCGCAAGCGAGCCACGCGAAGCAAGGCGGCGAGCTAAACGGTCCCATTTGGACGGCCCGTTGATCTTTCGAAGCAAGCCGGTTCTTATAAAAAACGTCGGGGGTTGAGTCCTCGCTACTCAACCCCTTCCTTTTTGACCATCGTTTCGGTGCTGAATGAGCACCATCAATTCGGATCGAGGTAAGAGATACTCGATCGAGGAAATGGACGGGAGACGAACAGATCATGTCCGCAGATTCGTTGGCACTCCTCGGCGGTTCAAAAGCGAAGACCAAGCCGTTTCCCGTCTGGCCAATTCACGACGACGGCGAACGGAAAGCGGTGAATGACGTCCTCGAAAGTAAGGTGTGGTGGCGAACGCCGGGCAAAGAAACGCTGACATTCGAGAAGGAGTTCGCGGAATTCCATCACTGTAAGCACGGCATCGCCATTACGAATGGAACTCATGCGATCGAAGTCGCACTCATGGCAATGGGTGTCGGACCCGGACACGAGGTTATCGTTCCCAATTACACGTTCGTTGCGACGGCGAGCGCCGTCCTTTGCTGCGGCGCGATGCCAGTGATGGTTGACGTGGAGAAAGATACCCAAAACATCGATCCCGATCTGATTGAGGCCGCGATCACTCCCCGAACGAAGGCGATCATTGCCGTCCATATTGGCGGACAGCCCGCGAACATCACTCGTATTCAAGAGATCGCGTGTAAGCACAACATCGAACTCTTGGAAGATTGTGCTCACGCGCACGGGAGCGAATGGCAAGGAAAGAAGGTCGGCTCCTTCGGCGTGGGGGGTACTTTCAGCTTCCAGCAAAGCAAGATCATGACGGCGGGCGAAGGAGGCTGCATCGTCACGACCAGCGAAGCCTTTGAACGGCAAGCTCGATCGGTCCACGATTGCGGCCGGTTGCCAGGAGAATGGTTTTATTCGCACTTCCAATACGGTTCGAACTATCGGCTGAGCGAGTTCCTTGGGGCGATCCTTCGTGTTCAGCTTCGCCGATTAGACGAACAGACGAAGCGCCGGCACGCGAATGGCCGGCTCCTCGACAAGCTGCTCACGAGCGTAGACGGGATCACGCCGCAACGGATTCCGGCCGAGGTGACCCGAAATAGTCACTACGCGTACATCTTCCATGTCGATCTGTCGAAGTTCGGCAACATCACGATGCGAAAGTTCATCGAAGCGATGAACGCGGAGGGAATCCCCAATCAAGCCGCCTATCCGCCAGTACATGCGATCGATGCCTTCCAGAACGGCTCGTATCGCGTGAAACTTTCCGGAGATCAGGCGAAAGAGCCGCACCGATTCCTTCGTCAACGCTTCCCGAATACGCTCCGGGCGGCATGGGAAAGCTATTGGGTTCCGCAGTATGCACTCCTTGGTGATGAACAGGACATGAATGAGATCGTGACGGCCATTAAGAAGATCCAGCAGAACGGATCCAAGCTGGCTTAGTTCTGATCGTCAGGCCCAAAACGACGAAAGGTGACACCAGACCCGTGTCGCCTTTCGTTTTTTATTTCGTTGCCCGCCTATGGCAGTATTTGACCACTGATACTTGTTGATAGCGGCACTCGGCTTGTCATCGATCGGCTCGACCAGCGATTCCCCGAGCACCTTCGATCAATTTCGCCCTGAAATGTGAACCTTGATATCCTCTTTGATAAACTACCTCTGTTCCAAGGACACATTTCGACCGACCAATGCGCAGAAGGTACAGAGAGAATACGGATGACGAGCCGTCTGAAACCAAATCAATTTGCCCTACTTGCATTCCTCCTCATTGGACAAGGCTTACCCATTCAGCCGAGCCTGGGTGACGCTCAGAAATCAAAGGAGCAAGAGTCCATGGAATTGGGAATTGAAGCGTACATTTACGGCTATCCGCTCGTCACGATGGAAATGACACGGCGCGTGATGACCAATGTACCTAAGATCGAAGGACTACACGGTCCGATGGGGCAGTTCCTCAACGCAAGAGCATATCCCTCGGCCGCGTTCAAAGATGTCACCGCTCCGAACGCAGACACGTTGTACTCGGTCGCATGGTTGGACCTCGCCAAAGAGCCTTACGTCCTGAGCCTGCCTGACGAAGATGACCGCTACTACCTGATGCCCATGTTATCTGGATGGACCGACGTCTTTGAAGTCCCTGGAAAGCGGACCACTGGGACCAAGGCGCAGAATCGTTGCCAAAGCGGGTC